>JAJPJR010000018.1 GCA_021324165.1 Armatimonadota bacterium | reverse complement strand
TCGTGATTTCGGATATGAACGAGGATATGGCCGCAGGTGAAGCCCTCGACCTTCTGCACGGAGCCGCGTTCACCGCTCCGCAAAAGATTTATGCTGGAGATTACGACGCGATGGCCAACAGCGATATCGTGGTCATCACCGCGGGTTTGCGAAGGAAGCCCGACGAAAGCCGCCTTGAACTGATCAACCGCAACGTGGCTCTGTTCAAAGGGATTCTGGACAGCCTGAAGCCGTCTCTTTCACCCAACACCGTGGTGTTGGTCGTGAGCAACCCGGTTGATATCCTCACCCAACTTGCCGTATCACAGTTGGGACTGCCTGTGAATCAGGTGATCGGTTTGGGAACGGTGCTGGATACCTGCCGGTTCCGTTCGCTCCTTGCCAACCATTTCGGGTGCGCGGCCACCGACGTCGAAGCGCTCATTCTTGGCGAACATGGCGACAGCATGGTGCCGATTTGGAGCAGCGCAACCGTTGCGGGTTCGCATGTTTCGTCTCTGCCCGGATTCACGCAGGAGGTCGGCGACGGAATCTTCGACTTCACCAAGAAAAGCGGCGCCGAAGTGATTCGACTGAAAGGCGGAGCCGGCTGGGCCGTCGGCGTGAGCATTCGCGAAGTCGTCGAAGCGATCGCTTTGGACAAAGAGTGCATGCTGCCCGTGAGCAGTTTGCAATCCGGCGAACTGGGAATCAAAGATGTGTGTCTTTCGCTTCCAACCGTGGTTGGAAAGCGCGGCGCGCACAAAGTGATCGCTCCGAACGTTTCTGACAAAGAGCGCGACCTGCTGCATAAGAGCGAAGCGGCTTTGAAAGATGTTTGGTCGCAGGTGGCCTGACCGCAAAGTCAGGTCGTTAAAATGACCGCTGAAATCATTGCGATTGGAACGGAACTGCTGCTCGGCGACATCACCGACACAAACTCCCAACAACTCGCAAAACTTCTTGCCAAACACGGCGTTGATCATTTTCGGCGCGGCGTGGTGGGCGACAACCTCGACCGGGCCGCCGAGGCGATCAAAGAGTCTCTTTCACGCGCCGACGTGGTGTTTACTATCGGAGGCTTAGGGCCGACTCCCGATGACCTGACACGGGAAGCGATCTGCCAAGCGATCGGAGATCAGTTGTTGGTTGATGAGCGCTATCTCGAGTATCTCAAAAAGCGGACGCGCCTTGCGAACCGGGAATGGATTCCTTCGGTCGGACGCATGGCCGAAAGGCCGAGCTGCGCTACGCTCCTCCGCAACGACATCGGCGCGGCTCCCGGATTGCTGTGCGAAAAAAACGGCAAGTTCGTGATCGCGCTGCCGGGCCCGCGGTCAGAATTCTGGTTCGTGGCAGAGGATTCGGTGGAACCGTGGCTCGCAAAGATGTCGGGTTCGGCGATGTTTATGAAAACGATCCGCATCGTTGGGATACCCGAATCGGCGGTGTGTGAAAAAATCAGCGATCTGCTCGAACTTTCTCATCCAACGGTCGCACCGTATGCGAAGATGTGGGAAGTGCATCTGCGCGTTGCCGCCAAAGAGCGCACAGCCGAGGACGCCGCAAAAACCGCCGAACCGATCGTGCAGGAGATCGTTCGACGCTTCGGCGATTCCGTGTTCGGATTTGACGAACAAGACCTTTCTGAAGTTGTGGTCAAGAAGCTGCTTGAAGCGAACAAAACGGTTTCAACCGCGGAAAGCTGCACAGGAGGAATGCTGGGGCAGCGCATCACGAGCGTTCCTGGATCGAGCGGAACGTTTATCGGAGGACTCATTACGTATACGAACGAGATGAAGGCAAAGTCGCTGAACGTTTCAAGATCGGATTTGGAACGGTTCGGCGCGGTGAGCGAAACGGTAGCTTGTCAGATGGCCGAGGGCGTTCGCAGGCTCACCGGATCTGACTTCGGAATCGGCATTACGGGTATCGCCGGTCCGGGTGGAGGATCGGAGTTGAAGCCAGTGGGTCTGACTTATATTGCGCTCGCATCGGAAACAGGTACCACTGCGACCGAAAACCGTTTTCCTGGAGACCGGGAGTTGATCCGCTATCGCGCAACGCAAACGGCGCTCGACATGCTGAGGAGGCGTTTGCTCGGCTCATGAGGCTTTTTGCCGCGATCGCTCCGCCGCAAGAAACGTTGGATCGCATCGAACAGATTCAAAAAGCGGTGCACAGGGAAGTTCGTCAGAAAGGCAGTTATCCGCACCGTGACAAGCTGCACATCACGCTGAAATTTTGGGGCGAAGAACTTTCCTTGCCCACCGTAAAAATGCTCATCGAGGAGTCGCTTGTTGGAGCCGCCAAAATTCCCATACTGTTGGATTCGCTGGATGGATTTCCGGCGCATTCCCGCCTGAAGCGTGTTGCGTTTTTGAACATCGCACAACCCGAGCCGCTCATCAAAATCATGCGCGCGATGGGCGAACCCGAGCCTCATCCGCACCTGACCCTCGCCCGCTACATGCAGCACGCCGAACTCCCGCGGTTGAAATTCGAACCGATCGCGTTCGACGCCGAATCGGTGATTCTTTATGATTCGATCCAGTTTGGCGCTGATCGGCGATACGTGATTCAAGGTCAATGGCCGCTGATGTGAAAATCTTCGACCCCGATCCATCACGCAGGTGGCAGTTCGTTTTCACCCACCCCGACGACGAACTTGCCATCGCGGCTTGGATGCGGCGGCTGGTGCAAGCAGGTGCGAAGGTATTTGCAGTTTGGTCGGTTGCGATTCCCGTGCGCGAACAGGAGGCGAGAGCGACGATGCGGAAGATCGGAGTTCCAGATGAGCATTTGACTTTCTTCAGGTTTCCCGATGGCAGCGCATGCGACTATTTGCAGCCGATTAGCGGCGCGATGCGCGACCTGTTTGCCGCAACAGCCCCCACCGATCTGGTTGTGCCCGCGTTTGAATGTGGGCATTTGGACCACGACAGCACGCACTTTGCAGCGTGCGGCGCCGCGCCAAGCGGGATTCGAATTGCAGAATATCCGCTTTATTACACCTATCTTACGCGGTTTCCGATTCTCAATCGGTTTGCCGATCCCGCTGGCGAACAGCGCATCGAACTGACCGCCGAAGAAGTCGCGCTGAAATCCACGCTGTCGCGAAACTATCCAAGCCAAAACATCCGTTCGCTTCTTATTTGGTATGCGGCGGCCGGTTGGCTGAGAATTCGACCGCGAGATCTTGTGCGCGCCGAACGGCTGCGGCCAAAAACCGTCCAAGACTATTTAAAGCCGAACCTGCCCGCTGATTTGGCAGGCAGAGTGATGCGATGCGAAAAATGGAAGCGGTGGGAACGGTGCGTGCGCGCGGCGGTCAGTTGTTCGCAGTGCGAAGAGACAAGCTGAACAGCGCATTGCGCATGTTTTGAATGGCGGACTGCGAACCGTCGTCTGATCGAAAAGCGACGAGCGGCTTTCCGCGGCCAACCAGCGTTGAACCATCGGCGCGCAATTCAAAAATCTGTGGACGCTGATCGAAAAACCAGTTAAGGTTTTCAACGGTTTCAACAACGCGCGGCGAGGACGTCGAATCGTGCAACGAGAACAGCAGCCGAGTTCCAAAAAAGATGTCACTCATCGCGCCGTTCTGCTTGGCCACGGTTCGGAACGACGTTGTGATTTTGCTGCGCTCGAGCGGCACTTTGTATTGGGCGATCAACGCCTGCAAAGCGCGAACCCGCGCGATGCTCGGCGGGTGGGTGCGTTCGATTCCCCAGTTGTAGTTCGGCGAGTTGCTTTCACGAAAAGCGAGGCGTTCGAGAAACGTGAGCATCGCGGCTGGTGCGTATTCGCTTTTGAGCAGAATGTGAAACCCCGTTTGATCGGCATCTTTTTCGGCGTCTTGGCTCCACGAATTGGTGAGCGCGGTTTGAAGCAGCTGCTGCGTAACTAAGAGCGCGCCCGCATCTTTTGAGTTTCCAAGAAGCGCGGCCAGCACAATTGGAAGTGTCGCCAAGTCAACTTTGCTTCTTTCTTTGGTGAGCGTGGCGATGTGCCGGTGAGCGGCGTGGCCGATTTCATGCGCCAAAACCGCTGCAAGTTCATCGTCGGTTTCTGCAAACGACAGCAGCCCTGTGTTTACATAGATGAACCCACCTGGAACCGAAAACGCATTCACATCTTTGTCTTCCACCAGTTTGAACACGTAGTCGAAGTGAAACTGTCTGCTGTCGCCATAGGTTGCCTTGATCGCGGTGGCGTTTGCGATTGCGGCGAGCGATTGGCCGATTCTGTTGATGCGGTCAATTGCTGCCTGATCTTTGCTGAGTTTCAGGCCCTTTTCCAGTTCGGCAACATACTCTTTGCCAACCTTGACATCGTTCTGCGCATCTTTCTTGGCTTGATCGGTTTGCGCAATCGCGGCGGCGATGCAAGCCAAAAAAACTAACCCAAGAACGCATCGTTTCGCCATAAGTTTCCGTAAATTGGACGCTCGATGACCCGCAGCGTGTCGCTCGGCCAACGGAACGAGGAATCATGAATTCAAACCGGGCTCCCGCGCCCGAAAGTTCCCAAACTTGCAATCCTCCCCAAGCCCGTGCCAAGATGATGCGGCTTGAGCACCTTCGTCCAAGGGGGTGCGGCCAGGAGGACTCGAATGATTTTGCAAACTTTGACCATCGCCTCCATGCTCCTTGCGCCGGCCAAAGGCGACCTGCGATATTCCGGATATTACGTGGAAGGCTGCAGCTGCTCCCCGCCGTGTGCCTGTGAACTCACCGGCATCGAAATGGGTTGTCAGGGCGTGGGAGGATTCATGTTTTCGTCGGGAACCTATTCGGGTGTTGATATCTCGGGTTCCAAGCTTGCCTACGCCGTGGTTCCTGGTGAATGGATCGTTCTTTATGTGGATGCTCCAACCGCCGCAAAACGGAACGCCGTTTCAAATCTCGGCAAAGCCGCGTTCAAAGATTGGGGAAAAATGGCGCCCATTCAAAACGGAAAGATCAGCATCATGAACATGAACGGAAAATACACCTTGAAAGTCAACGATGGAAAGGTGATGATGCTGACCACTCAGCCCGTGTTCGGCGGCGATAAAAAAACCCCGATAACGCTCTCCAATATCAACGATGTGCTGCACCCAGTCATCATGCAAGGCAAAACAATCAAATGCACTTACAACGACCTGGGACATTCGTTCGAGCTGGAGAACTCCAACGCCTACTTCAACTCCAACATCAAAGTGAAGGCTTCAGTAGGCTGATTTCTGCACGGTGAAACGAGCCCCGCATGCTGCGGTGCTTGTTTCACCTTTTTTGTGCAATGGCGACGCGGGGCACACCGCTCAAATCGTCTTCAAACCTCACCTCCGTCCAGCCGCTCAGCATCGCCTGCACCAGATGCTTCTGGCCATAGCCGATCTCGAACAGAAGCCATCCGCCTGGAACCAAAACCTGTTGCGCCTGCCCGATCAGCGCTTGAATGAACGCTGTGCCGCCCGCTGAAAACAACCCAATCCTTGGCTCCCAAAAGCGCACCGCCGAATCCAGCATTTCGTCTTGATCGTCAACATACGGCGGATTGCACACCACAAGATCCACGCTGTTTGTTTGAATCGGTTGAAGTTTGTCCGCGCGCACAAACCTAACGTCTGCTCCGAGTGTTTGGGCGTTTTTTGCGGCAACGCTCAACGCCGCGCTCGAAATGTCGCAGCCGATGCATCGCAAAGACGGCTTTTCCAATGCGAGCGTAATCGCGATCGCTCCCGATCCGGTTCCCACGTCGAGGGTCGTTTGCTGATCTTGCGCAATGCCAAGCGCTGCCGACACCAGGATTTCGGTTTCGGGCCTTGGAATCAGCACGGCTGGGTTCACGAAAAACGTTCTTCCAAAAAACTCCTTTTCTCCCAATATGTAAGCGAGCGGTTCGCCTGATTTGCGCCGCTCGATCATTTTGACTGCTTCCGCGGCGTCAAGTTCGTCATCCATTCGCAGCAGCAGCTTAGAGCGTTCGATGTTCAACACCTTAGCCGCGATCATCTGCGCCTCGAGATGAGCCGATTCGATGCGCGCTTCGCTCAACTCGCCAGCTGCGCGTTTCAAAAACTCCGAAACGTTCATTTTGCGGCAGCAACTTTGGCGGCCATTTCAGACGTGAGTTCGGCCTTCAGGTGAATGCCGTCGGGTTCATGGCTGATGCTGATCACTCTGCCATAGTTGTAGCATTCCTGAACCAACCCGCTCTTGGCATAAGGAATCACGGCTTCGACAGGCATCAGCAGAGATCGGATCATCGCCGACGCAGCCTGCAAAAAGTCAGAAATCCCATCGCCCGTTTTTGCCGACACCGCCACCGACGGCGCATTCAGCGCCAGCGATTCATTCAGATCGTCACGGTTTTTCACCTTGTCAATTTTGTTGAACACTGTCAACGTTTTCTTCGCGTCGGCTTCCAAACTTGCCAAAGTTGCCATCACCGCTTCCTGCTGCGATTCCCAGTTTTCGTGACTCGCATCCACCACATGAATCAGAAAATCCGCATCCACCACTTCCTCGAGCGTCGCACGGAAGGCCGCGATCAGATTCGTCGGCAGGTTGCGGACGAATCCAACCGTATCGGTAAGGAACAGGCCGTACCCATCAGGAAGATCTACTTTTCGCGTTGTCGGGTCGAGCGTCGCAAACAGCATCGGATCGGCGAAAACTTCGCTGCCGCTCAGTCGGTTCATCAACGAACTCTTCCCAGCGCTTGTGTATCCCACCAAACACGCGAAAGGAAATGGGCGCCTTCTTCTTTCCTGCCTTTGGCGGCTGCGGGTTCGACTCACCTGTTCCAACTCTTCTTTCAGGTTTTTGATTCTTACGCGCATCCGCTGCCGATCAGATTCCAACTGCGTTTCGCCGGGTCCCCGCATTCCAATCCCGCCTTTCTGCCGTTCGAACTCCGTGTAGACCGATGTAAGTTTGGGCATCATATACGTAAGCTGCGCGAGTTCCACCTGAAGTTTGCCTTCCCTGCTGTGCGCGCGCAAAGAGAAAATATCCAAGATCAGCTGCGTGCGATCAATCACCCGCACTTTCAACCGGTCATTCAGATTCCGCAGTTGAATCGCGTTCAGTTCGCAGTCAAAAATCACCAAGTCGGCGCCGGTATCGCGCACCGCGGCCCAAACTTCTTCCAGCTTCCCTTTGCCCACATAAGTCGCCGAATTGGGATGCTGCACGCGCTGGCTGACTTCGCCCACGGCGTCGCATCCCGCGGCTTGACAAAGCGATGTGAGTTCGGTGTGGGCGTACTCATCCTGTTCGGCATCCTCGTGCACGAACACCAAGAGCGCGCGGGGCGCCGCCGACTTAGTCTCGAACGGCGCGCGGGGCATAATTCACAATCGAAACTCGAACAGCCGAATGCCCGCCGAAATGAAGAATCCGCTGAACTTGATATCGTCGAAATCAGAAAACCAATCATATCTGGCCTCGACATAAAACATATTATTGAACGTGATCCCGAGCGAGGCGTTCGTGTCGAACCCGATTTTGTTGTCGTCAACGCCGAACGCCGGCGAGTTCACATCGCCCCAATACGGCCCAACGCGCAGTGCCACGTACGGCCTCATCGAAGGATCTTTTCCGAACGAACGAGTGATGCCAAACGTAACGGGAATCAACGTTACGCTGTTGCCGTTCCTGTTTTGGTGGAGGTAAGCAAAGTCGAATGATGCCTTCCAAGAATCCGGCTTTTGGAAACTCAAAGGCGTGATGCCCACGCGCGTCCACGAATTGCCGAACGCGTCGCGTACATTCGAATCCGTCGGAAAGAACACACCCACATCCACACCGATCGGAAAACTTCCCGATTGGGCGCGGACCAGGACGCTCGCAAGCAGACTCAAAAGAAGGGCAGTTTTTTTCATATTCACCTGTTCCCGAAGACGTTTCAAGATACCCTTTCGCGCCGAAGGGGGTATACACACCTCGTGACCGAGTGTATCAAAGTGCTCATCCATGCCGAGGCAGCCGATCTCATTCCAGCCTACGCCACCGAAGGCTCGGCAGGCCTCGATCTGAAAGCCAACCAAACCGCCCTGCTCAGGCCCGGACAAAGAGCCGCCATCTCCACTGGAATTCGCATCGAACTTCCTGCAGGCTTCGAAGCGCAAGTCAGGCCGCGCTCAGGGCTTGCGCTCAAACATGGGGTTACGCTCGTGAACACCCCAGGAACCATTGATTCCGACTTTCGCGGCGAAATCAAACTCATCATGATCAATCTTGGAGATCAAGATTTCCAAATCGAACGCGGCGATCGGATCGGCCAACTCGTCGTAGCGCCCGTGACCAAAGTTGAATGGATCGAGCATCCCGAACTCTCCGTCACCACCCGCGGAGAAGGAGGATTCGGCAGTTCCGGTATGCAATGATGCGATTCTGTGAACACTGTTTTTCTGCCCTCGATCAAGACGATCAGTTCTGCCCAGAATGCGGCGCAACAACCAGTTCAGAGCCCGCAGCAGAAGGCAGCGATGCGCTGATCTATCCCGAATTGGCAAGAGCCAACCTTTTGCGCCTGCGCGGCAACAGTCAGGCCGCAGAAAAACTTCTCCTGACGGTGCTCAAAAGATTTCCCAGCAACAGCACATCCCAAATTCTTATGGGTGACATCTATGCGGAACGCGGAGATCAGCATCAGGCGCTGCAATGGTATCGAATGGCCAAAGACCTCGCTCCGAACTCGCCAGGCTTGAATGAAAAAATCGAGCGCGCGAATCGAGAAATCCATGCCGAAGAATCCAAAATCGGAGCGGCTGGACTCGAGGTCAGCACAAGCCGAGTGCCCATCGTTGTCATCGCGCTCATTGCCGGAATCATTCTCATTGTCTCGGCATCTGCTTTTTATATCGCTGGGCTGCGCGCCTCGCGGGCGGAACTCGAGCGCCTCGACAAAATCTCAAAGCCGATCACCATCAACAACCCGCCAACACCTAACACGCAGCCGAACGTCCACCACCCCGCTGCTCCGCCAACTCCCGGCCCAAACTCATCCATGACCCAGGAGGAAGCCGAACTCATCCAGGCGATGATCCGCACCAATCCTGAGCTTCAACGCCTGCTCTCCGCCGCCTCGATTGACCCCCGTACCTCTTCGGCCGTCATCACCGCCTTCCACATGCCCGACCGCGACCCCGCGCAGCTGGCCGCCTCCATCGGCGCGGCGGCGCTCTCGGCAAGCCCCAGCCTGACCCGCGCCGAAATCCACATTTTGGATGCTGATCAACGCCGGCTTGTGCTCGCAGGCACCGTCAAAGCCGAGTCGTTGAGCAAGGCTCAAGGAGAGCCGGGCACGCCCGAATGGGCTTCCAGCGTGCTCACGGAAGTCTGGCGGCCCTAACGGTATCCTTGCCGTCCGTGGAGCCGTTTCTTGGTGAAGAACCCCTTCAGTGGCGCGAAATCGTAGACGTCGCCCTGGCCGAGGACATCGGACTGGGAGACGCCACCCGTTTCGCGGTTCCCGACGAGGCGAAGGCGAGTTATGTGATCGAAGCCCAAGCCAACGGCATCTTGTGCGGGATCGGCCTCGCTTTCGACGTTCTCACACCGGCCGCCGACCCCGATCAGGGCGAATACTGCGCATACAAACTCACCGACGGTGCGGCGATCAAACAGGGCACCGTGGTGATGGACGGCCGCTTGTTGGCACGCGATTTGGTTCGCAACGAACGCGTGGCCCTAAACTTTCTGATGCACATGAGCGGCATCGCCACACTCACTCGGCAGTTCGTTGACGCGGTAAAAGGAACGCGCGCCAAAATCCTCGACACAAGAAAGACAGTTCCCGGCATCCGGTCGCTTCAAAAATATGCAGTTCGTGTCGGAGGCGGTCACAACCACAGGTTCAATCTTTCCGATGGCGTGCTGATCAAAGACAATCATATTCGGATCGCCGGCGGAGTGAAGGAAGCGATCAATCGCGTCAAGGCCGGAGCGTCGCCCATGCTGAAAATCGAAGTGGAATGTGAAACGGTTGCACAAGTGGATCGAGCGCTTCGCGCAGGAGCTGACATCATTCTGCTCGACAACATGCCGGTCGGCGAAATCAAAGACGCCGTGAGCATCTGCCAAAACCAAGCGGTTCTTGAAGTCAGCGGCGGCGTTACGCTCGAAAACGTCCGAGCAATCGCAGAAACCGGCGTGGATTACATTTCCGTCGGAGCGCTCACCCATTCCGTCACGGCGCTGCCGTTTCATTTGGAAGTTCAATAATTAATGAAGCCGCCTCTTAGAGACCGAACGCTGCTGCATCTGCCCACTGCAACGTCCACACAGCAACTCGCGCTGTCTGCGGTTTTGCAAAGCAGCACGAATGTCGGCGGTGTGATGGCCGACGAGCAGACGGCCGGCCGGGGAAGGTTTGGCCGCGAATGGATCTCGCCCAAAGGCCGATCGCTGAGCCTTTCGCTGATCCTGTGGGATTACGCCGATTGGTCCGCGCCCCACCTGTTGGGAATGGCATGCGGCTTGGCGTGCGCCAACGCCTGCGATTGCAGCATCGCTTGGCCGAACGATCTGATGCTCGGCGGCAAGAAGATCGGAGGCGTTCTCACCGAACTGTTCACCGACGACGATGGCCGCAAAATCCCGGTCGTGGGAATCGGCATCAACCTGCTGCCGTTTGAAGTGCCAAGCGGACTGAAGTCAGTCATCGGTTTTCTCGGTTGGCACGGGTCTCCAGAAACATTGGCGAAGCAGATTTCTGAGCAGTTCGCACGCATCCCGGAGCCGGTCGAGTTCGCATCTATCCAAGAGATCTGGCAGCGGAAGGATTGCACGCCCGGCAAAATGTACCGTGTAAGCGAACAGCGCATCGGCGAAGCGGTAGCGGTCACCAACACGGGGCATCTGAAAGTTTCGTTCGGGGGTGAGATTTTGGAAGTGCCCTCTGCGGAAGCGTGGTTCGGTCCGGGTCAATAACCTATTTGTCCAACTTCAGCCGCAGCGCCAAGACGCTCCCCCAAACCGCACTCAACACAACGCCAAGCAGAAGCGGCATGAACCATGAGTACGCAGCATCGTATTGCGCGGGCTGAAGATCGGGAACACCTGGCATACCCAGCGCAAGTTCGCGGATGCGCAGCCAGATGAACACCGCACCGGGTCCCGTTCCGGCCACGCTCCCACAGAATCCAGGAATGCGGCCCGCAAAACTGAACACGATGCCGAACAACCCCGCCGGAACGCCGCCGAGCATCGCGACTTTGAACAGCTCGTCGGTGGTTTTTGGTTCGAACACCGCGAACGGCACCACCAAGCACGCCAGAATCACGATGCTCGTCCAAGATACGATCATGCAACCGGCCATGTAGGCCCGGTCGGGGTCGGGCCGGTTCGGCGGCTTGGCCCAGTCCGCAAGATGTTCGTCTGTTTCTAAGTTCCCGAACGGCTTTTCGCCCATCGCCGAACAGTTTACAACGTTCTACTGTCCGCCGCGGTCAACCTCACCCGACTTGCAGTTCGCGAACGTGTTGTTCTCCATTGAAACCTGAGCGCCTTTTTGAATGGAGATTCCGAACGTTTCTGAGTTTTCGAACCTGCAGTTGCGAATGGCCGCTCGCGCGCCTTCATAGGCAACCACCATGCCCTCGGAAACGCCTCCATCAAAAAACCTGCAATGCGCAAAGACCGTTTTGGCAGAAGTCTTGCCCAAAATCACGCCATCCCACTTGGCTTTCATCGCCTTGAACACGATCGGCTTTTCGGCGGTGCCGTTGGCGATGAGATCGGCGTGGTGATCCCAGCCAACGGTGATGGTGGCCTCCTCGTCGAGCAGAACGGTTACACCCGGAGCAAGCGTAAGCGAAATTTCGCTGCCGGGACCTTCTACCAAAAGATCGCCGCGGATGAAATAAGGAATCTTGGTGTTTGACCATATCATCGGTTTGGTGAACTGCGTGTCGCCCACGTCTCCAACCATGATCGCATCAATTCCGTTTCCGCTCACGGAGTTCGATTCGTCTATGCTCGCCGCGGCTTCTTGAGAGCTGCTGATGGCGAAGCCGGGGCAGTTCGTCAGTTTGCAGTTTTTCATCGAGACCGGCATCTCGGTGTCGAACTCCACGCCGTTGGCGCATTGCGTAATGGTAACGGCTTCCAGACTGCAGCTGACCCGCGGCCCGATCATGATCGCGGATCGCGGTGAATCGGGAGCGATTTTGCTGGGCATGCCCGCGCCAGAAATCATCGCGTTTTTCATCGTCAGCGAGCTGCCTTCCAATCGCACTTCGATGCCCGACCAAATTCCCGGTTCGGCGGCGCCCGAATCCGCAACGAATCTTACGGGTGCTTCGGGAGTTCCGTTCACGATCAGTTTTCCGCTGGTGTGTTTGCCGATTTCCAGTCCGGCGCCTTTCGCAAACTGCACAACCACGCCAGGCTCGATCGTGAGCGTCGCACCTCCTTCGACGATTGTGGTTTTGGAAATCACGATCGGATTCGACTCTCGCTTCCACACGGTGTCGGCGGCGATCACCGCGGTCTGGTCTTGAAAAACAATCGGCAAAAACATCGGCATCACCTTCCGTTAGACTTCTGATTTCAACGGTTCGTTTCGGGCTTTCGGCACCTGGGATTATCGGCATTTCGGGTATCATTTGCAAGACTCGATCATCCAAGGCATGGCGCAACCCGGAGACGGCCCGAACCCAACACTCGGCACCACCGCAACGGTCCCGAAAGCCAACACGGGCGCGATTATTTCGCAAATCGAGTCGCTGACGCCCCAGGAGGAACCCAAGTTAATGTCGGATGGCAAATTTGACGCGGATGTGATTGTGATCGGCGCTGGTCCCGGAGGATATGTTTCCGCGATTAAAGCGGCGCAGCTTGGCGCCAGCGTCATCTGCGTGGAGAAAAGTTTTTTGGGCGGAACCTGTTTGAATGTGGGCTGCATCCCTTCGAAAGTTTGGATTGCGAGCGTGGAACGATTGCAGCATGTGCGGCACGCCGCGGATTTGGGTGTGAAAATCGAGGGCAAAGTTGAACCCGATTTCGACGCGATGAAGGCGCGCGTGGAAAAGATCGTCAAAACGCAGCGCGGCGGCGTAGAAATGCTTTTCAAAAAGAACGGCGTGAAACATGTCCAAGGGTTTGCATCGTTCGTTGACAAAAACACCATTCAAGTTGAGAAAGACGGTTCGAAGCAGACGCTCCGCGCGCGAAACTTTATCATCGCTGGCGGCTCTTCGGTTATGGATCTTCCCATACCAGGCCTGAAAGGTGGGGTGAAGGAGAACATCTGGACGAGCGACGATTCGGTGTTCATGCCGTTCATCCCCAAATCGGTTTTGGTGATCGGCGGCGGCGCGGTCGGAGTCGAGTTCGCATACGTGTTCAACGGCTTGGGTTCAAAAACCACTGTTGTGGAGATGATGCCGAATCTCATTCCGATGTTCGATGAGGAGCTGGGCGTGGAGTTGGGACGCTCGTTCAAAAAACAAGGCATCGAGGTGATTTGCGGCGCGATGGTTGAAAAAGCCGAAAAAACGAAAGACGGGTGGAAATGCTTTGTGAAGGTTGGCGGTTCGGTGCAAGAGATTGAAGCGCAGGTGGTGATGATCGGCGTGGGCCGCAAGGCGAACTTCGAAGGCATGAACGTGGAGAAAGCGGGCGTTCGGCTGGGCAAGCGCGGTATCGAAGTGGCCAACGACATGATGCAGACCGCCGCGCCGAACATTTACGCCGTTGGCGACGTGATCGCCAAAATTCAACTTGCGCACGTGGCGAGCATGGAGGGCATCGTCGCCGCAGAAAACTGCGTGCACGGCCCAACGCGGCACATGGATTACAAAGCCGTTCCGAACTGCGTGTATACGATTCCCGAAGTTGCTTCGGTGGGCTTGACCGAAGCCGAAGCGCGCGCGGCGGGGCACGACGTTGTGGTTGGCAAATATCGGTTTTTGGCTAACGGCAAAGCGATGGCGAACGCCGAAACCGAAGGGTTTGCGAAAGTGGTCGCGGAGAAGCGGTATGGAGAGGTTTTAGGTTTGCACATCATCGGCCCTCACGCCACCGATCTGATTCACGAGGGCGTTACGGCGATCAAGTTGGAAGCGACGTTAGACTATATGACCGACACGATTCACGCGCACCCGACTCTGGCCGAGCCTTTGCTGGAGGCGTTCGAATCCGCCGCGCATGGGAAGAGTATCCATACGTTGTGAGGCGTGGATTTTCTCGTAACTGGGGAAACTCTTTCTAATTGCCGGGCTTCACGAGCGGTCACCATCGCACAAGTGACCCGTGCCGCCCATCATTCAACCCGATCTCATCAAGTTAAACTGTGGCGGATTTCGCCGAAAACCAGCTCAACGTTACCACTCGGCCCTAATCTTCTTTCCAATCGAAACGAAGAACGGGTCGGTGGCGGCGCCGATTCCTTTGATCGCGGCGTTTTGCATGTGCGGAGTTTTCGGCCCGCCGCTGAACAAAGTAATTCCCCACGTAACGAACAAAGCGCCCGCCGACTCGTACCACTTCTCTGCCTTCGTACTGTCCGATTTAAAATCGCGCACTTCCAAAGCCACTTCCTTCTTTTTCACATCAATGACGTAAACGTTCACGTTGGCAGTGGCCTTCGTTTTTGGCCCCAAAGAAACCCAAATGGATTTGACTGTCCATCCCAGCGTTCCTGTGCACACATAATCTGCGTGCAACTTTTCGCCAAATTCCAACAGTTTTTTCGGTTCGGTTAACTTGGGAAGTTGGCCAAGTTCTTCCACCGTCTGCTGAACCTCGTCAAATCCCAGCTCATTCCAGGCGGCTTTGCATTTGGCTTCCGAAATAACTTCAAACGAAGCGCGCTTTTCAAACAGTTTTCTGAGCGTGTCTTCGGCGGTCGCAACGGCGGTTTCGCTTGTGCCCCGCTCGTTCTCGGCATATGTCCACGGATAAATCGCCACGGTTGGAACTTTCACATCCTGTGCCGCAACCGTCAATCCAAACAGCATCGAAGTCAACATCGTTTCACCTCTCCCTACAATATAGGTTCTGCACCTCCCAGCCCATCTCCTTCCTGCATCATCCCATCGGGCCGGTGGAAGGCGGAGCCGGGGCGACCAAAACCTCCAAAACGTCGCTCAGCACAAGCTTGCCGTCCACGTAAGTGTTCAGCTCGTGCCGACCCGCCTTTTCGAGCTTCTGGTTCATGAACGACATCCGCTGGGCAACCCGCTGGTTCGGCAGCTGCGTTATGAACTCGAACCGGCCCCCCAGCAGCGGCTTTCCATCGGGATCAATCAGCCGCACTTCCACGACCCGCGTGGCACCCACATCGTCGGGCTCGGAAACCAAACCGAGCACGATGCTGAAGTCAGGAAACAGAATCGGCAGGGTTGAAAAAGTCACCGCATTGCGCACCCCCATGATGTTCACCGCGCCATCGGCGCAGATGTTCGCATAATCGCAGAAGTGGCAGAACGTGACCTTCACGCCACCCATTTTGGGCCAAAAGCCCAGCGCCCGCGCCGAAACGCGGTAAAAAACCGCCGCCGGCATTCCGAAAATCCGTTTAGCGGATTCGCGGAGGCCCCAATATGGCAGAACGATATCAGCGGCTCGGGGATGCCCTGGTCGCGAGCGGGATTATCACAAATTTACAACTTTCTTTAGTTTTGGCTGCGCAGCGCACCTCCAACCAGCGCATGGGGCAGATCGTGGTTGCCAAAGGGTTCGCCACCGAGGAGCAGATCACCAAACTCCTTGCCGAACAGTACGGCTTTCCGATCGCCGACTTAGCGCAGATTCAACCAGAAAAAAGCGCCTTGGAACTTGTCAGTTATGAAAAGGCGATCCAATCGTTGGCTCTGCCTGTTCGCATCGAAAACGGCATGCTCGATTGCGTCATTGCCGACCCGATTGACATCGTTACTGCCGATTGGCTGGCGGCCACCACGCATTTGAAGCCCAACTTTTCGCTGGCCCCGACATCCAAGCTTGCCGAAGCGATTCACAAGGCCTACGGGTTGGCTACTTCACGCGGCGTACACAATGAAGCCTCCCAGCTCGTCGGTGCACCTGAACGATATGCATCGGCTCGTGTGAAATCGGGTTTTGGTCCAGGCGTGTACGATGCTCTCGACCTCCATTTGGATCGAGAAATCACTTTGATTCAGTTTCAATCCGAATCCAACGACTCCACTGCGCTCGAGATGGTGCGCAGGTTTGCAAAATCCAACGCTTCGCACTTCGCGCAAGTTTTCGAATGTCATCAAACAAACGGTTCGAACGCGTGGCTCGCTGTTTCAAAATTCGATGGCGAAACCTTGCGGCACATCATCGAAACGGCTGGAACACGGTCGGTGTCGCAGACCGCCACCTTGCTCACGCAAATCGCCGAAACTCTTTCGCAAGACTATGTTACAAACGGCGCGTTCGGATTCCTCTGCCCCGATAACATCGTCGTGACACGCGAAGGCAAGCCTCTGCTGTGCCCGTTGTCAACGTCAGTCGAAAAATATCGAGCACCCGAAGAACGCGGCAGGGAGTTTCGTTCCGTTCAAAGCGACGTGTTCGCGCTTGGAACGTTGGCAAAGGCGTGTCTTTTTGGCGCCAATCCGAAAGAGGACGCGCTGATACCGTCTCCTGCGCTGCAGCTTCTGGTTGCGCGCGCAACAAGCGAAAATTCGGTGCAGCGATACGAAAACCTCGATGCTTTGATTTCGGAATTGAAAGCGGTGAACTGGTCTGCACTCAACTCGGCGCCAAAGACCGCAACCGAACACACCACGCGCGACCGCGACGAACTTCTTCGCAATATCGGCGATTTCACGGTGCCGCAGAAATCATCGTTGTGGGATCGGCTGCTTGGCCGGAGGGCCGCATAATCATGATGAAAACTCTTGCGATCACAAGCGGCAAAGGCGGAGTCGGCAAATCCAACCTCTCCGCAAATCTTGCCATCGCTCTTGCCGACAACGGCAAACGCACCACGGTGTTCGATGCCGATTTGGGATTGGCCAATCTGGATGTGGTGCTCGGAGTTCGTCCCGAATTCACCCTTCACGACGTGATCATCGGCGAAAAGCGGATGACCGAAGTTGTGCAGCGCGGCCCAGGCGGAATCAACTACGTTGCGGGCGGATCGGGAATCGAAGCGCTCGCGCGGATGACCGGCCCGCAGCTCGAAGCGTTTTTGGCTGAGCTTTCAAATCTTGAATCGTTTACCGACTATCTGATTTTTGATACCGGAGCAGGCCTGGGCGAAGACGTTCTCATGTTCTGCGAAGCGTCGGATGAAGTGATTCTTGTCATCACTCCCGAACCCGCCAGCCTGGCAGATGCCTATGCCATCGCCAAAACGCTGTTCAACCGCGATCCGAACAAAACAATCGGAGTGGTGATGAACATGGTGAACGACGAAGCCCATGCAAAACAGGTGTATGCGCGCATCTATTCGATCTGCAAACAGTTTCTTTCAAAAAGCGTCAAATATATCGGGTTCGTGCGGTTCGACCGCGAAGCCCAATTGCTGATCCGCAGCAGAAAGCCGTTCCTTTTGGCGAATCCGAACTGCCCTGCCGCACGCGACGTGGCAGACATTGCTAAGCGCGTGCTCGGACTCTCTACCGGAGATCAAAAGACATCATTGTTCGACCGGCTCCGATCGGCTTTCTCGCCGTCCAGAGATCGAAAAACCGCCTGATCAGGGAAGCTCTTTTTCGTCCACCTGACGAACGAACGCCTGTGCAGTTGCGCGCACCGAACTCAAAAACTCGGCGTATTCCCGTTTGGCCTTTTCAAATTCCGACTGCAAGCTAGCCATCCGTTCGCGCATCTCATCCAGAATTCTATCGGCGCGGCGTTCGGCGCTTCGCACCATTTCATCGCACTCTTTTTGGGCATCGGCTTTCAACTGTTCGGCCGCCGCGTGCGCAATTTTCAAAATGCCCTCGACCGATTGTTGGTTCTCTTGAAACTGAGCAGCCGCCTTGTTCAGCTCGTCCACTCTGTCCGTGAGAATCTGAATCAAGTGACTGTCGGATTTCAGCTTGTCGGAGAGGTCATTGCACTTGCTGCGCTCTTCGGCCAGTTCCGCGGCAAGCCGATCCCGCTCGGCCCGAACCGAACTCAACTCCAAACGCACCGAATTCAACTCCTTTACCGCTTGCTCGACGAACGCATCCACGTCGGCGGGCGAATAACCCCCGAGAAACTGCTTGCCGAATGTCTTCGGATCATGCTCGGCGCTGTGCTTGTCGTTCGCGGACATAGGAGTTCCAATGGTCATAGGGCACATTTTGTGCCATCAGACTGAGGCTTAGACGTTCATGGCCGATCTGCCCGCATGCAAACCACCAAATTCGGCTGAAAAGTGGGAAAAACGGACTAAAACCTGGTGGAAATCTATGGCAAAACAACGGCATTACTGCCGGCAATATTTTTGTAGGCTAACTTTTTCGCCCGGATCGGAGCGGCATATTTTGCGATGGATTCGTCCTTTCAACCAAAAAATGATGCGCATTGTGGGAATCCAACCGCACAGCGACCCGCAGCAAGAGTTCGTTTTGCTGCAAAACCAATCCATTTTGAAGGACAACCTGAAAGGCTATCTGCTGCTGGATGAAGACGCGATTTTGGATCAGGGCGCACTGGACTGTAGACGTGTGTACGCATTTTCCGACGAAATCATGATTCCTGCGTCTGCATTTGTGATGCTCATCTCGGGTTCGGGAACCTCCGAATGGGGCCGAAGTAGAGACGGGAGCTTGGTGTATTACCAGTATTGGAACCGGCGCTCCTCGGTCTGGTTCCCGGCGGTGGGCAAGCTCAAGCTGCTCGGCGTGGTTCATGCCAAGCAGCCAAAAGGCTCTGATGCCCTCTTTGTGGGTCAAACAGCCTAAAAACCGTGTTGCTTTGGCTTAGGTTTGCCGTCTATAATTACTGAAGGCCAGTCACCAAGGATCAGGTGGTAACGGAGGACGGGGCAAGGACGCCCCCGGCCTTTTTCATTTAACTTTCACGACCCAATACGTCTCGTCCGCGGCCCTTGCGATAAGCAAGTACTTTCCGTTAGCGCTGTGGCCGATCAGCGCATAGCCTGGAATCGTCGAATGATGCGTCGGTGAATCATAGATCCGAATCTCCGGCTTTTTCTCGGAGAGCGTTTTGCCTCTCACGTCGCCTAGCACAGAGATGACCGGCTTGCCGTTGTACAGATATACGTAATCTATCTTCTGGCTCGCACTGGGGCCGAGGTCCGCGAATAATCCTCGTTCCAGCGGGTACTCGGTGCGCTTTCCTGCTTTGTCGATCAACAGCATCGGATTGTTGTCTCTTGTTGGAGCAATCAACAGTTTCTGGTTGAGAACGTCAACGAACGTCGTCACATCCATCGGAGTTGGGTTCGGATAGTAAGCAGTTTGGTTGCCTTTACTATCCGGCAAGGGAATCGAGTTCGCATACACGAAATCCGCCTGCAAAGAGTCTTCCACCAGTTTGAAGGCGAACTTGTAGATTTCAATCGCCAATGCGTTCGATTGCTTGCCCGCCTTCCGAAAGACCGCATAGAAATCTCTCATGCCTCCTTTCAACTCCACACAGGAAACGGCCAGCGGCCAATATGCCCACTTGTCCGAATTGAACGGGGTGAAGCACGACCAGAACGTTCTTCTTGCGTAGACGTCGACGCTGCCGGCAAGCAGATATCCGGTTCCTGTCGGGTGCCGCAGGCGTGGATCGGGATCGGGCGCAGCGGCTCCGAGGCAGATTTCGGAGTAAATGTCTCCAAGCCAGAACTTGTAGAGGAATGTCGGAATCAATCCGTTCCAACGGGGCTCTCGAGGAAACAGACGATACTTTTCGCTGACTGGATCCCCGGTCCACTCCATTCGCACCACCAGCCGAACCGGCGGCCCCTTGTACAAAATGTACTCGACCAGATCGCTGGGGGTCTCAAAGGGAAGTCCAGGCCTGATGTAAATTGAACTGCGAGGGTCAGAAGCGCGAATAAGTGCGTTACCACGATCCGAAACAATGATTCGTCCCCATGCCGTAAAGCGTTGAGATTCTGTTCCCCGTCCAAATCCTGAAAGCGGCAGGTTTTCGCCCTCTTGCCGAATCTTGGACAAATCGACCAGCGGTTTGAGATCGGAGCTAATTTGAGTTAGATCGAACTGAGAAAAGAGAAACAAGAATGAAAGCGATTGCAGAATCATATTGGCTCCTCAACTCACTCTAAGGGCGTGATTGCGGCTGTCGAAAGAACGATATTCGCGGGCAGCGCGGCGCCGCCGGCATTTGCAATTTGCACTGTAAGGTGGGCTGTCACTCCCGGTGCCAAGTAAATCGGCGCTTCGGCTTCCGGTGGACCCGGCGTCGAAGTCAAGCGAACAAAATGATCGGAAGCAGTAGACCCAGGACCGGCGACATGCTCGAGAACTGGCACGCCCCGAGGAGTGAACGTTGTAACGGAATCATCAGGCCAAACAACCTTGGCATTGGCCGCCCCGAAATACTTGGGCACAGTGTTCGAAGTGGATTCTAAGTACACGTACACAGGCAAGCTTGGCCCAGTTTCATTCGAATTGGTGATTGTAAAGTCGTAAAACAGGTTTGCGCCGTATTCACCCTTGTTCACGAGATTATCCCCACCAGCTGGCCAAACATCCTCTTCTGGGCCGCCGCCCTTGCAGATTCCAACGCGCAGCACTCTGGGCTCCGGAGACGGCGGAACTGCATCGAACGGGGGCGACCACGGAAAGTTCGCTTGCGAAACATCCCAGGTGCCATGAACATGGGGCTTCAGCGGATCAAAAGCAGCCAATGCGTCGGCAAACGAACCTTGAAGCGAATCGCTTGTGTTTGCGAGTACGCGCAACTTGACCACCCTCGGAGCATCCGATACAAGCGTAAACTGCATCACGACTCCGACGGTTTGATTGATCGACGCTCTCTTCGACCAGATGATCGCCTCGGTAGTCGTAATGTCGGATTTCGAAATCGGCGAAGGGAAATCTTGGAACAGCTGCGCCTTCGCCAAACAGGTTCCCATCGTTCCGATATCGCTCGTCGCATCGTCTCGAACGACGAAATCCTGAATCTCGCACGTTCCGGAATCCACGCTGGCCGCGACGAGAATGTACATATCCCCGCCACTGGCAAGCTTATTCACGTGCCAACCGAAGAGTCTGACTCCCAGCGGCGTTGAGGACACACTTATTTGGACAGTCCATAGGTTGTAGGTTGTGCCCCCGGTGCCATCCCATTTGTCTTGCATCGGTATCGCCGTGATCGTCTCAAGTGAATCGGAAACGATCAGCTTCTTGCCGCCGGTGCTCGACGCCGAGCCTGGCTTATCCCCAACGGTTTGAGACGCTTCTTTGTGCGCATCGTAGTTCCCATAGCTCGATGTACAGGACATATCAGCATTCTACCTTGCCTCCCAATCCAGGAAGATCAGGTTCAGTCTCGATTGCTCACCACGCCCCATTGTCCGTGCCCTCCACGATTCTCCACAGATACCAGCTTGCGGCGGTTCGCCACGGAATCCAACGTTTGTACAATCGGTCACAATCCTCCTTCTCCGGCAGTTCGCGAAGTTTGTAAACGATTTTCAAACCTTTGCGCAGACCCAAATCACCCGGCGAATGCACATCCGGTCTTCCCAAACAGAACATCATATACATCTCGACCGACCATGGGCCGAGGCCTTTGAAAGCGATCAGTTCACGATATAACTGTTCATCGGGCAGCCTTTTCAACCTTGAAAAACTAAAACCGTCAGAAACCGCTTGCGCAAGCGTGATCAAAGTGCGCGATTTTGAGGTCGAAAGTCCCGCCGCGCGCAAATCCTGTTCACACGCAACGCAGATCGCATTCGGCGAGACTCCTACCTGATGATCCAGCCGGTTGAAAATGGACTCCGCCGCTTTGCCGCTGAGCTGCTGGCTCACCACCGTCATAACGAGCGCGCGGAACGGGTCGGCGGCCACATAAAGACGCGGCGGGCCGATCTCCTGCACATATTTTCCGAGCCGTTTGTCAGCCCGCAGGCTTTTGAAGGCCTCATCGGTCCACGGCACAAGCCTTCTTTGCGGCACTTAGTTCAACCCGTAGACTTCGCCGAACTTTTTGCGGAGATACGCCACATGCTTCATCGGATCAATCGGCTGTCCCGTTATCTTTTTGATCAGTTCGCCGGGGAAATATTTGCAGCCGTGCGCATGAACATTTTTTCTGAGCCAGTTCAACAGGTCCGTAAACTCACCGCGGCTGATCTGGTCATACAAATCAGGAATTGCGACCAAGATTTTTTCCCACAGCTGCGCGGCGATCAAGTTGCCGAGCGCATAGGTTGGAAAGTATCCCAAAATTCCTGCTGACCAGTGCACGTCTTGCAGCACACCGTTGGCATCTGAATCCGGAACAATTCCCAGATACTCTTCCATTTTCGCATTCCAAATTTCAGGAAGTTTTGCCAGCTCCACGGTGCCGGCGATCATCCCTTTTTCAAGTTCGTAGCGAAGCATAATGTGCAGCGCATAGGTTACTTCGTCGGCTTCCACGCGAATCAGCGAAGGCTTCACGCAGTTGGCCGCGCGATAGAACTGTTCGACATTCACATCGCCAAGCGCATCGGGAAACGCTTTCTGAAGGGTTGGAAAATAATACTGGATGAACTCGCGCGATCTGCCGACCTGGTTTTCCCACATGCGCGATTGGCTTTCGTGAAACCCAAGCGATGCTCCGCCTGCAAGCACCGACCCCACCCATTCGCGCGGAAAACCGAGCTCATAAAGCGCATGTCCCGTTTCGTGCATCGAAGCAAACACGCTTCCAGGAAGATGATGTTCATTGAACCGCGTGGTGATGCGCACATCCAACGAAGAAAAACTCGTGCAAAACGGATGCGCGGCCTGATCCTGCCTGCCGTGAGAAAAATCATAACCGATGCGCCGGACAAGATCGTCGGTTACTTTCTTTTGCGTCTCAACCGGATAAGACCGCTTCATGATTTCATCATCAACTTTCACGCCCGAATCTTTGATCTCGCGCACCAGCCTCACAAGCTCGGGCCGGAGTTTGCCGAAGATTTCATCCACTTCGGCTGATTTCATTCCGGGTTCGAACGGGTCCATAAGGGCATCATAGGGATGATCTTCATAGCCCACACACTCCGCCTTTTTTTGCTGAATCTCGACGATTTTTTGCAGCGACGGCAGAAAACTTTTGAAGTCGTTGTTTTTTCTGGCGTTCACCCACACTTCGTGCGCAAGAGAAGTAACCCGCACCTCTTCGACGGCCAACGCTTCGGGAATCTTCATAGCCCGATCAAAGTTGCGCTTCGCCACCCTAAGCATCGCTTTGTCGTCGTTATCGATCGTGGCGCCGTTCAGTTCTGAGCCGGCTTGTTCGATGAGTTCGCCCAGCTCGCGGTCGGTGCTCAAATTGTGGATAACTTTTTCGAGGGCGGCCGACTGTTCGGCCCTCGCCTCGGCGGCGCCGGGGGGCATTTGGGTCTGTTGGTCCCAATCGAGGACGGCTCTTGCATGACCTAAGTACACGATATGACTGAGTTTAGACTTGAGGTTTTTCACGGCGGACATGCCCGGGAGTTTACCGATTGAACCGGTTTGGCATCGCCGGGAGTCGTTTATCATGGAATCATCGAGCCGTTTTGCGGGTTAAAATGGGTTGTGCTTTGCAAGCCGAAGGATCGTTGGATGTTTAAATCGCTTTTTGCAGCCGTTCTCGTTATGGCTCTGGCAACTGTGGGCTGCGGAGGCAAAGTCTGGAGCAAAGAGGAAGAGATTCGCATTGGGCGCGATGCGGCGGCGAGGCTGGAAAGCCAGGTGCAAGTGAGCAAGAATCCGACGGACAATACGCTCGTAGAAAAGATCGGTCAAAAACTTGCGATTGCCAACGGTTTAAAATGGCCTTTCACATTCAAAGTGCTCGAGCTGCGCGAAGTGAACGCGTTTTCGCTGCCCGGCGGCCCAGTGTATATCACGCGCGGTTTGTTGGACCTTACCGAGGGCGATGAAGATGAACTCGCAACCGTCATCGGCCACGAAATGGGGCACACCGAAAAGCGGCATATCAATCAGATGTATACGAAAGGATTGGCCGCAGACATTTTTATTGTGTTTGCCACTCACGGCGCGGTGTATGACGCCGCGCGCATCGTTCAGGCCCTGGGCGAAATGCGCTTCAGCCGCGATAACGAATACGAAGCCGATCGCTGCGGGATTTTGTACTCCTACAAAGCCGGTTATAACCCGAACGCCATGATCAGTTTCTTTCAGAAAATGAAAAAGCTTGAAAAAGGCGGCAAAGGGGACATTGTTCAAAACAACCTGCGCACGCACCCGTTGACCGACGCCCGCATCGAGGCCGCAAAAAAAGAGATCGCAAGAGTGATTCATTCGGTGAATATGCAGCTTGCGATCAAAGCCGCCGAAGGGAGAAAGAATTGAAGGTCGCCGTTGTGATTCCCGCCTATAACGAGGAAGCGCGCATCGGAAGCGTGCTGGCCGCAGTTACGAACGCAGGGGTGGACGAAGTCATCGTTGTGAGCGACGGATCGCGCGATCGAACCGTCGGCGTCGCAAAAACGTTCCCGGGAGTGAAGGTGATCGAACTCAAACGCAACATGGGAAAAGGAGCCGCCATGTGCGCGGGAGTGCTTGCCGCCGAATCGGAAATCATCGCGTTTATTGATGCCGATCTTGTGGGTCTAAGACCTTTGCACATTGATCAGATCGTAACGCCTGTGCTCGAAGGCGCCGACATGTGCATCGGAGTGTTCAGGCGGGGCAAATTGTGGTCAGACGCGGCGCAGGTGATTTCGCCTTACATTTCGGGCCAGCGCGCCATGAAAAGAGAGCTGATCGAAATGATTCCGTGGCTTCCGGAAGTGCGCATGGGTGTTGAAGTAACGATCAATCACGTTGCGCGAAAGCGTCACATGATCATCCGCAGAGTGGTGATTCATGGAGTGACGCACACCGCAAAGGAGCGGAAACTCGGGTTTGTGAAAGGCACCGCTCATCGCGCGAAAATGTATGCCGAAATCGGGCGGGCGATGGTGCGCTCGCGCCGCTACACCTCTCGGCGATATATGAGTTGAACAGGGTGGGCTTTTTACCGGTATTCCTCGGCATCGCTTTTTGGGGGTGCGGGCCGACCTTGGCGGCGCGCGAAGCGCCCGATCCGCGCGCATCGCACGTTTTGGTGGTTTACAACGTGTTTGCCCCCGAAAGTTTGGAAATCGCTAAACTGTATGCATCGGCGCGCGGCGTGCCCGATAACAATCTGCTGGCCATTCGAACGCAAACTGACGACGATATCTCGTTCGCAGAGTTTCAAACACAGATTTGCGACGCGGTTTTTCAAAAAATAGCCAAAGACAAACTGAAAATTGACTTCATTGTGCTGTGCCGGGGAATACCGATTCGGCTAGCGGTGAACGAAGGATACAGTGTTGACGCCACGCTGATGCTCGACGCGCATCCAAAATGGCACGCCAAACCCCTTGAACCGATGAAAATGCAGTTGGATGAGGCGCAGCTCAGGCGTTGCACCAATCCGTACTTCGGCGGCAACGAACCTTTTTCAAGCGATAAATACGGGTTCTATCTTGTAACTCGGCTGGATGGTTACACAAAAGAGGACGCGATGGCGCTCATTGGTCGAAGCCTGAAAGCGACCAACGCCAAAGGAAAGTTTCTGCTCGATGCATCGCCAAACGCTTCGAATGGAGGATATGGCCAAACGCAAAAAACGTTAATCGCCGCAAACGATATTCTGGAGCACAAAAAGTTCGACGTGATGTTCGACAACACTCAAAAGTTCATCGGAGGCGAAGTGGATTTGATGGGATATGCAAGTTGGGGAAGCAACGACGCGAGTTTTCAACAGTCGCTTTATAACTCATTGCGTTTCCGCCCCGGCGCGATTGCCGAAACGTTCGTTTCAACCAGCGCGCGAACTTTCAGGCGCACAACGGGCGGCCAAAGCTTGATCGCCGATCTCATTGCACAAGGCGTTACGGGAGTGAAAGGTTATGTGAGCGAGCCTTATACGCTCGCGCTTGCGCACATTGACATTCTGTTCGACAGGTACACGAACGGGCTGAACCTCGCAGAAAGTTTTTATGCCGCATCGCCGTTGCTGAAGTGGAAAGACATTGTGGTGGGCGACCCCCTTTGTTCGCCTTACTCCAAAAAATAATCCAAACGATCTATAATTAACCAATGCCAAAAGGCGAATATCTGCAATACGGAGGACAGGCGCTGATCGAAGGCGTCATGATGCGCTCCCCAAAATCTTATGCAATCGCGTGCCGAGCGCCCAACGGTCAGATGGTTCTGCACTCAGAACCGATGGAAAAAACTTGGATCGGCAGACAAAAGTGGCTGAAGCTTCCCTTTCTCCGCGGATCTTTTGGCATTCTCGATGCGCTTACCCTTGGCACCAAAGCGATGAAGTTCGCCTCGCATGTGCAGTTGGAAGAAACGTTTTCCTCGCCAGCCGATTCCAACGGGCAGGTGACCGTCCGCCCGCCCGAAAACATGGCAAAAGCGTCGAGCGCGGCGATCACATCCACCATGATCGTGGCGATCATCATCGGCGTGCTGTTGTTCAGCGTCGGGCCGAACTACATCGCCGAACTGACCGGAATCAAATCGCAAAACCTGAAAAACCTGATATCCGAAATCGTCAAGATCGTGTTTTTTATCGGATATGTGGGACTCATCGGCCTGATGCCCGACATTCGGCGCGTCTTTCAATATCACGGCGCCGAGCACAAATCCATCAACTGCCTTGAGAACGATATTCCGTTGACGACCGAAAACGCACTGAAGCAAACGCGGCTGCATCCACGCTGCGGCACAAGTTTCGCCATCATCGTTTTGCTGCTGACTTTGTTGATTTTCACATGGGTACCACGCTATCCACTCGGAGAGCAAACCCTCAAAATCGCAAATGTCGGCGTGCGCGTTCTGGTGGAAATCGCACTGCTCCCGATTGTGGCAGGCATCGCTTATGAAGCGCTGAGGCTTGCCGGCAAATTCCGCAATCAGGTTTGGGTGAAAATTGCGTTCGCTCCGGGTTTGGCAACACAGTTTCTCACAACGCGAGAGCCCGATGCCTCCCAGGTCGAGGTCGCGCTTACCGCACTTCGCGCGGTGGTAGATACAAAATCAGAAACGCCGTTGGAACCCGCAGCGCAGAATGCTTGACGGATTCGTAACCTGGTTCGAATCGCTCATTCGATCTTTCGTTGATCACGCGGGCTACTTTGCGGTGGCAACTCTTTTGTGCATTGATTCGATGTGCATTCCTGCGGGCAGCGAACTCGTCATGTCCACTTCGGGAATGCTCGCACGCCAAAACTTTTTCAGTTTGCACTTAGCGGTTTTGGCCGGTGTTTTGGGAAGCGGGGTTGGCAGCGCGATCGCCTACGCAGCAGGAAAATATGGCGGCAGGCCGTTCCTGGAAAAATATGGCAGGTTTCTGCTCATTCGAAAGAAAGAGATTGATCATGCCGACAAATGGTTTGCCAAATACGGAATGGCATCCGCATTCATCGGCAGACTCATTCCCGTGGGTCACGCTTTCATATCCTTGCCCATGGGCATTTACCGCGTGCGGTTTGTTCCGTTCATTGCGCTGTCGTTGGCAGGAAGCGCAGTTTGGTGCTACGGTTGGGCATATTTGGGATTTGCGTTTCAGTCGTTCCGGGAACAGCTCAGGCCCGCCATGAAAATCGCCGATATTGCGGTGATTCTTCTTATCATCGGATTGGTTGCGTACTGGATTTTCAAGAAACGGCGTGCAACAAATGATGCTTAGGCGATCGTTACATCTTCGCACAAATACACATCTTGAATCGCGTTCAAAAGTTCCACGCCTTCATTCATCGGTCTTTGAAACGCCTTCCTGCCGCTGATTAAACCCGTGCCTCCGGCGCGTTTGTTGATCACCGCGGTGCGAATCGCCTCGGCAAAATCGTTCTCGCCAGATGCGCCGCCTGAATTGATCAATCCGGCACGGCCCGAATAACAGTTCAACACCTGATACCTGCACAAATCTATCGGGTGATCGCTGCAAAGTTCACTATAAATCCGCTTGTCGGTTTTTCCATAACTTCCGCCATCCATGTTCAATGCCAAATACCCGCCGTTGTTTTCAGGAAGTTTCTGTTTGATGATGTCCGCTTCGATCGTAACACCCAAATGGTTCGCTTGTCCTGTCAAATCCGCAGACACGTGGTAGTCCTTATCCTTTTTGAATTCCGAATTGTGCAGATAGCACCAAAGAACGGTGGCCATGCCAAGTTCGTGCGCGTGGCGGAACGCCTGCGAAACTTCTTGAATCTGCCTTGCGCTTTCTTCGCTTCCAAAATAGATCGTCGCGCCGATGGCTGCCGCACCCATATCCCACGCCTGTTCCACGCCGCCGAACATAATCTGATCGAACTTGTTGGGATACGTCAAAAGTTCGTTGTGATTGATCTTGGCGATGAACGGAATCTTGTGCGCGTATTTGCGCGAGCAGGCTCCAAGCACACCAACCGTTGACGCCACCGCGTTGCACCCTCCTTCAATCGCCAACTCCACAATCTTTTCAGGATCAAAATATGCTGGGTTTTTTGCGAAACTCGCGCCCGCGCTGTGTTCCACGCCTTGGTCAACGGGCAGAATGCTCACATAACCGGTGTTTGCAAGCCGGCCGTGGCCGAAAATCTGCTGCAGCGAACCGATCGCCCGAACGGTTCGATCCGAGCCAGCCACGACCCGATCTATGAAATCGGGCCCGGGCAGGTGAAGCAGGTCTTTCGAAACCTTCGCCTTATGCCTCAAAAGACTCTCGGCCTCGCTGCCGAGCGCTTTTGCAATCCGATCCTTGTCTTTGCCGATCACCACAGCCATATTCCCTATTTTGGCTCACATGCGGCTTGCGCTTCGGCGCTGGTTCGGGCCATAGTTTCACCCATGCGCGCTTTCCCCCTATCAGCCGCGGTTCTCGCTGCGCTTTTCGGCTGCGCGGCCAAAAAGACCGCCGACAATCCCCCTACCGGCCCCGCAGCCAGTGTGCAATACCTCGATTTGGCCGCGCACAACGGCCAAAGGGTGCGCTTTCGGGCTTGGGTTCTGAGCGAAGGGGACAGCTACGAGGCGACCGGCGACCAGCCGAAATACTTCCTGATTCTGGTGCCGGAGCCCAAGGTGGATTGGGGAAAAATCGGCGATGCCGAAGAAGAGTGCGGCCAGTTGGTCAAATCTCTGCAGGCAGCCAAGCCCGATGCTTCTGCATCAGCCGCCATCGTCGCGAAATTCAACCGCTGCGCAACGACTGCGGGCGCGTTTTCGGCCATGCTGAAACAGGAGGAAACGGCCCCCGGTGTTTTGGCATGGGGGCTTTTTCCCACAAAACCGCTTTCTGCCGAATACGGCTTGGGAACCGATCAATCCGACACGTTTTTGGATAATCCAACAAACCAGCGGCTGCTCGATGCGGCCCGGTCCGCCGCCGCCCGAATCAAACATCTGTTGGATTCCGCCGAGTTGGAAATGGTCGGAACGCCGCAGACCACCGAACAGTGGGTGAAAAATTTCGGCGAAGGCGGCGAAAACATTAAAGCGGCCGTTCAAACGAAGCAGTCCATTGTCACGATTGAATCTTTCAAACTTTTGCGAACCGGACACGACTTAGCTGCCGAAGCGAAGAAGAAGCGATCATCTGGTAGTGTAAATTAGATTAGCGATTACTAATGCCTGAACCCATCATTTCGGTCAAAAACCTAAAGAAGACCTATCCGGGCGGCACCGAAGCCGTGCGCGGAGTGAGCTTCGAGGTTGCACCCGGAGAGTTTTTCGGTTTTCTTGGCCCGAATGGCGCTGGCAAAACCACAACCATCAACATGCTGGTGAACCTTGTGAAGAGAACCAGCGGCGAGATCATCATTGACGGTTTGACTCTCGAAAAGAACGCAAGGGAGATCTATCAACGCGTTGGGTTTGCGATGCAGGAAGTGGGTCTGGACGAGACCGCAACAGCGCGCGAAATGCTCCAACTGCACGGCAGGCTGTATCACCTGCCGCCCGAAAGAATCGAACAACAGGTTGCCAAACTTCTGAAACTGGTGGAGTTGGAAAAAGTGGCCGACAGATATACGCACACCTATTCCGGAGGGATGCGGCGCAGGTTCGATCTGGCGCTTTCCCTCATCCACGAACCGAAGATTCTGTTTTTGGATGAGCCCACCCAAGGCCTCGACCCGCACGCGAGGCAGCTCATTTGGAACCATCTGCGCCAGCTCAACGCCGCCGGAATGACGATTTTTCTTACGACGCACTTTATGGAGGAAGCTGAAGCGTTGTGCCAACGCGTCGCGATCATGGACAAAGGGCTGATCGTCGCCGAAGGCACAGTCGAGGAGCTTGTGACCCAACATCAGGCAAAGAATCTGGAAGACGTGTTCCTAAAAACCACCGGCAGCACGCTTGGCGAGGAAGACGTGATTGCGAACGCGGTAGACCCTTATGCGAGGTCGCGGATGTAAGATGACGACATTCTTTTCTGACTGGTACTATCTTTCGATTCGCAGCATCAAACAGATCTGGCGTCCGCTGCTTGCGCTGATCCCTTCTTTGTTCATTCCGATCTTCTTCTTTTTGGTCAACTCGGCATCGCTCAGTTCCTTCGCGCGGGTTCCTGGATTCCCGGCCAACGTTTCGTATCGGGATTTCATCGCGCCGATCGCGTTGTTCTCGGCGGTCTTCTTCTCATCGGGCAATGCGGGCATCGAACTGGTTCAAGACATCTCAAACGGATACTTCAAAAAACTCATCATCATGCCGATCCACCGGCTGACGATCATTTTGGGAAAACTCACCGAAGTCGCCGTTCATGCTGTGTTCCAAGGGATGATCGTGCTGGTGCTGCTTATGGCCGTGGGAGTGCGAATTCATTCAGGATTCTTCGGCCTGCTTGCAATCTTCGCGCTGCTGATTCTGTTTTCAATGGGGTGGAGCTGTGTGAGCATGATCTTCGCCCTGCGCACCCAAAACGCGCGTTTGGTGCAGTCCATGTTTGTGATCGTGTTTCCGTTTCTTTATCTCACCACATCTCAAGCCCCCAAAAACCTGCTTCCCGGCACCTTCGCCGCCATCGCCACCTATAACCCTGTTACCTATGTGATCGAAGGCGTGCGCGCTTTGGTGCTCACCGATTTTTCGAACCCATCGGTGTATAAAGGATTCCTGATTGCGGGCGCGATGTTCTTCGTGATGATCTCTATCACGCTCGCGTCGTTCCAAAAGGCCGTCAAATAACCTGCTCTTGGTGAGACAGTCTGCGAAGCTCAGATTCGATCCATCCAGAAATCTCCTGTTCGGTTGCGCTGCGCTCAAACGTTCTCGGCAAGCCGAACTCCACGCGAATCACCGCAAACGCCGGTCTCGGAATCAGCTTCCCATAGGGCAGAAGCCGGCGGTTGTTTCGGATGCCGCAGCAGATGACCGGCGCGCCCGACTGTCGAATCACCAGCGCCGCACCCGGAAGAATCCGCAACAACCTGCCCGTTTCGCTGCACTCGCCTTCGGGAAACATCACCACGCATTGACCGTTTTGGAGCAGTTCGATCGCGCGGCGCAAAGCCGCTCGGTCGGCGGTGCCCCGCCTAATCGGAAACGCCCGATACCACCGCATCAAAGCACCCAGCACCGGAATCCCAAACAGTTCGTGCTTAGCCATGAAATACACCGGCCGCGGCGTCGCGAGCCCCATCAGCGGCGGGTCGGCGTCTGACGTGTGGTTTGCCAACACCAGCAATCCGCCCTTGCGGGGAACGTTTTTGCGGCCCCGCACGACCGTCGGCCCAAACAAGGTGAACAGAATCCCCAAGACCAGTTTGCCGATCGGATACAAGAACCATCGGAACAGCACGATGCCCTCAAGACGGTTTGCAAGCCAGCGACGGCTCGGCTGCAACCTGCATGCCCAATCCGCCCGTCAAACCATAATAGTTAAACACGCCCTTATATGAGCGCCGGCAGCGGAACCCTTGGCAAATACCAGATCATCCGGGAGATCGCGCGAAGCAACGACATCGTTTACGAAGCGTACGATCCCGCGATGAACCGCCGCGTCGCCCTGAAAGAGCTCAACCTTCCTTCGGGCGCCACCGACAAGCTTAGGGGAGAGCGCATGGCCCGCTTCCTGCGGGAAGCGAAAGCCGCAGGCTCGCTGGCGCATGCGAACATCGTTACCATTTATGAAGTCGGCGAGGACAACGGCCGCCATTACATTGCGATGGAATACCTGGAGGGCCAAACCCTCAGGCAGAAACTCGATGCGGAAGGTTTGATTCCCCAAGACGAAGCCGCGCGGATTATCGGCGAAGTGCTCGCAGGCCTGTCTTATGCGCACGAACACGGAATCATTCACCGCGACGTGAAGCCCGACAACATCCAACTGCTTCCCGAAGGGCGGGTCAAACTCACCGACTTTGGAATCGCACGGCTGACGTTCGAACCAAGTCTTACGATGGACGGTCAGGTGTTCGGCACTCCGAGTTATATGTCGCCCGAACAGATCGTCGGACGCGACATTGACGCCCGCACCGACATTTTCAGCACCGGCGTCGTTTTGTACGAAGCGATCGCGGGGAAAAAACCGTTCACCGGCGACAGCGTGGTTTCGATTTCGCACGCCATCATGCACTACGATCCGCCCGACCCGCAGCAGGCAAGTTTTTCGGTGGCGCAAGTGATTCGCAAGGCTCTGGACAAATCTCCCGAACTACGATTTAACAGCGCCAAAGCGATGGCACAAGCGTTGAGCGATGCGATATCCGCGCTTCGAAGCGATCCTCAGCTTGCCCAATCTCCCACGATGTTGAGTCCAACCGCAGCGCCTTGGGGGCCGCCTCTCGATCCTTACGCTCCGCCGATTCAAACACCCTATCCGCCCCAACCGCCGCCGCATCAGCAGGTGCCTCCGGCCTATGGTCAGCCTTACGGTCAACCCTATGCTCAGCCCTATGGACAGGCGTATGGGCAGCCGGGAGTGCCAACATCGCAGCCGTACAATCCCGCTCCCTATCCGCCAGCCTGGCTGCCGCCTCCGCACCGCCCGATTTTGTCGCCCGCCGCATCGGATTTCATTGTGCGGACGCTGTGGGTGATTTTCATAGGGCTGATGATCGTCGGCCTGGGTTTCGCGGCAGTGTATGCGATCAATGCGATTTCTGAAAAGCAGCATGCGAGCCAAGCGGCGCCTGTTCAGGGCGGAGACAAAACGGCATCGAAAGCCGGTTCAGGCAGCGAGAAAAAGTCGCCGCGGGCCGAATCGCAGATGTCAGCCCGCAACTTTGACGAAGCGTACGCAAACTTCATCGCCGCGGCAGATGCGGCAAAGTCCGATCCGGAACTTTATCTTTCTGCCGGAGATGCCGCGCGCGAAGCGGGCAGAAAATCACAATCGGTTTCGGAGCGTCTCGATTGGTTCGCAAAAAGCCGAGACGCGTATATGAAGGCGTACACCTGCGCCGCTGGATCGGCGCTGAACGAAGAGTGCAAAAAACAGTTCGAGGATGCCACGGTGCGGGAAGCGGTGGAACTGACAGCCGCCGGACAGAAGACGGAAGCCGCGAGAATTATGGATGAAACCTATGCGATGGTCCCGATGTCCGAAGAGGAAGCCTCCAGCTGGCAGCAGTTGACCCAGTCGGTCCTAAACGGCGGCTGAAAGTTGGAGTGCATGAAGCTGCCAGCGAGTCAGTTTCCGCCGCCCCCCGCGCCGGACTTTTTCTTTTTCGGCTGACCAATCACCGGCGCATCGCCATCGTCTTGGGTGCGAAAACTGTACGCGAGCCTTTGAGAAACCTGTGCGAACGCCACAGCCATCTGTTCGGGAGTGATGGTGTCTTTGGGCCCCTGAAAAATCGGCGAATAGTAAGGCAGATACCCTTCGGACGCCAGCCGGATCATCGCGGCTAACGACCCATCCGCCGCGCGCCCTTTGATTTTGCGCGTGTTGATCGTTTTCACGGCCGGCTTTCTTAGGAAAGCCCTGCTCATGTCGGTGATAAACCGATCCATCATCACCGCGAACTCGTATCGCGTAACGGGTTGTTCGCCCTGAAAGGGCTTGCCGCCACCCTTTTGCAAATAGCCCGCGGCGACCAGGTTCCCCACCGCCTGCGAAGCCCAATGCGTTCGCGGAACATCGGAATAACCACCGCTCTGCGCCGTGATAGCAGCCGAAAGCAACATCATTGCCAAACTCATTTCAGATTCTCCTTGGCCAAAAAAAGCCCTATTAGTATTTGGACGATACCAGTTTGCGCATTGTGGAAAGGTTTTCCAACGCCCTGCCCGTTCCCAACGCCACGCAGTGCAGGGCGTTATCCGCAACGCGGACAGGGATTTCGGTAACAGCAGACAAAAGCCGGTCAATGCCCCTAAGCAGCGCGCCTCCGCCCGTTACCACAATGCCACGACCGATGATGTCGCTGCTCAGTTCGGGCGGCGTCTGTTCCAAAACCGCGCACACCTTTTCGGTAATGCCGCGCAGCGTGTCGGACAAAGCCTCGCGAATCTCCTCGCTGCTCACTTCAAACGTCCTCGGCAAACCTGCAAGCAGATCGCGTCCACGCACTTCCAATCTCAGTTCCTGCTCGAGCGGATATCCCGAACCGATTTTGATTTTGATCTCTTCGGCGGTGCGCTCTCCTATCATCAGGTTATAAGCGTTTTTCATATGCCGCACGATCGCTTCGTCGAATTTGTTTCCCGCAATTCGAATGCTTTCGGAAAGTACGATCCCTCCCAGCGAAATCACCGCGATATCGCACGTTCCACCGCCGATGTCAACGACCATGTTGCCGCTGGGAGAACCGATCGGCAGACCGGCGCCGATCGCTGCCGCCATCGGTTCTTCGATGGTGTAGCACTCGCCGGCGCCCGCTTCGCGCGCCGCAAGAACCACCGCGCGGCGTTCGACGTTGGTGCAGCCGCTCGGCACCGACATCATCAGTTTCGGGCTGAACAGTCTGCGCTTGCCGCAAACCCGATTAATCAGAAACTCCAGCATTTTCAATGTGTGTGTGTAATCGGCGATCACACCGTCGCGCAGCGGCCGAATCGCCACGATGTTGCCCGGCGTTCGTCCGATCATTTCGCGCGCCGCTTCGCCGACTTCCAGCACTTTGCGCGTCTGTTTGTCGAGCGCAACCACTGTCGGCTCTTCCAGCACGATACCTTGATCGCGTCGAAAAACAAGGATGTTGGAAGTGCCCAGATCAATGCCGAGTTCGTGCGCAAATTTGATCATCGGTTTGCGGCTTCCCACTCCTGAACGCCGATCCGTTCGATGTTTGCGCCGAGCAATCTTAATGCATCTTCCAGGTTTTCGTAACCTCGATCAATGTGATGAACGTTGCGCACAATCGTTTCGCCCTGCGCGGCAAGGCCCGCGATCACAAGAGCCGCGCCGGCACGCAGGTCGGTGGCTTCAACAACGCATCCTTGCAGATGATCCACGCCCGTAATCACGCTGGTTCGCCCTTCCAGCCGGATTTTTGCGCCCATGCGATTCAGTTCGCTGATGTGGCCGATGCGGCTTTCATAAATCGTCTCCTCCACGGTGCTCACCCCATGAGCGGTTGCAAGCACCGCTGCCATCGGCTGTTGAATGTCGGTAGGAAAGCCCGGATACGGCATCGTTTTGATCGAAACCGCCTGCGGATACTTGGTGCCGCGCACGCGAACCCAGTCGGGGCCGAGGTCCACATCGGCGCCCATTTCGAGCAGTTTGCTGGCAATCGGCACCTGGTGCTCGGGCAGCACGCCCTCCACCGTAACTTCGCCTTTCGTAACCGCACCTGCCAAAAGATAGGTGCCTGCCTGAAGACGATCGGCAGGAATCGAATAATCGCCGCCCTGCAGTTTCTCGACTCCATGAATTGTGATGGTGCTGGTTCCCGCGCCTTCGACGCGGGCACCGATTCTGTTCAAGAAATCCGCAAGCGCCACGACTTCGGGTTCCATCGCGGCGTTTTTCAGCACTGTGAAACCTTGCGCCATGCATGCCGAAGTCATCAGGTGCTGCGTTGCGCCCGCACTCGGAAAATCCAGATAGATTTCTGCGCCCGTCAATCCGGTGGTCGTTGCATCGAAGTATCCGCCAGTGAGGCCGATTTGGGCACCCAACGCGGCCAAACCTTTCAAATGAAAATCAACGGGACGCGCGCCGATTTTGCATCCGCCGGGCTGCGGAATTTTGGCGCTTCCAAGCCTTGCGAGCATCGGGCCCAAAAGATAAAAACTGGTTCTGATCGAACGCACCATCTCGTCATCCAACGCGGCGCGTCTCAAATTCGATGCGTCAATCGTGATGGATTCGCTGCTTTCAAAAATCCTGCATCCCAACTGTTCCAACAGTCTGAGTTTGGTGCGGATGTCGGAAACGTTGGGAAGATTTCGAACCGTAACAGGTTCGGTCGCAAGCAGCACGCCAGAAAGAATCGCAAGCGAAGCGTTTTTGCTTCCCTTAACTTCAACGGAACCGCAAAGCTGCGTTCCGCCTTGAATTTTGAGCAGCGTCATAGAAAACTTCCCTCCTTGGATGCTTCTCTCGACAACTCAACTCTCATGAACCACCGTAAAGCGGATAGTTTACCTTTTCGGGTATTATGCGTATCCGCGGTCGGCGGACCGAAAAGCCCGCAAAGGCCGCCCTTTTTTTGCCGGCTGAAGCCGCAATAATCAGTTTTAGGGACACGACACATGGGACACAACTACGCGATTTTGGGCTCAGGAATGCAGGGCACTGCCGCCGCTTATGACCTTGCCAAGCACGGCGAAGCCGATACGATCTTCATGGGCGACCAGAGCCTTGAGCAGGCTCAACACGCCGCGCGGCGCGTGAACGAACTTGTGGGCGCCGCCGTCGCCCAGCCCAAACGCGTGAACGCCCTCGACGAAGGCGAACTTGCCGAGTTTCTGCAACCCGCCGACGTGGTGCTCAGCTGCATTCCGTATTGGATGCACCCATACGTTGCGCCGATCGCCATTCACACCGCAACCAACATGATTGACATGGGCGGCGACACCGAAGTAACGCTTGAAACCATGAAACTTGACGAAGCGGCAAAAGCAGCCCGCGTCAGCATCGTTCCTGACACCGGTCTTGCTCCCGGCTTGGTGAACAGCTTGGCAACGCACTTGATGACGAAGTTCGATGAAGTGGACGAAGTGCGCCTATATTGCGGAGGGCTGCCACAACATCCCAAGCCGCCGTTCAATTACAAACTGGTTTTCAACATCGAAGGACTTGTTGCGGAATACACCGACGAGGCTTTCGCGATTCGAGATTATAAACTCGTTCGGCTCGGCACGTTATGCGATCTCGAGCAGATTTATTGGGACGGCCTTGGCGAAATGGAAGCGTTCGTTACCAGCGGAGGAACAAGCACCGCGCCTTACACCTTCGAAGGCAAACTGCGAACCTACGAATACAAAACGATCCGTTTTCCCGGCCACTGCGCCCTCATGAAAATGTTTATGGACTTCGGGTTTTGGAACAAACAGCCGATCGAAGTGGACAGCGTGAAAGTAAAACCGATCGAGGTGTTTCACAAGATCATGGGAGCCGCGCTGAGAGACGACAAAGACACCGATCAGATTCTGGTAAGGGCCGTCGTCAGCGGAACGAAAGATGGCGTGAATAAGCGGTACCAAATAGATATTCATGATAAGCAGGATCCGGCAACCGGTTTCAGCGCAATGGAGAGGATGACGGGCTTCCCCTCCGCCATTTATGCTATCGAGATCGCTTCGGGCAGGGTCGAGCCGGGATGCATCCGGTACGAACTCGCCGTACCTGGAACCGTCGTGGTGGAAGCGTTGAAAGCAAGAGGGATTCTGATTCGCGAGACCGAACGGTAGCAAGGGGGTGCATCCCGGCCCGGATTCGTGGTAAAAACGCAACCGAAAAAAGGCGCCGCTTTGACGCGCGGCGCCGGGAACGGAGAGGAATTTGAATGAAGAATGAAGTTTCGCCAGTCATGTTCTGGGTGATCATAGCAGCCATAGTGATCGTCGCGTTTTTGGTGTACTGGAGGTGCGCTTAACGCAGCGATCAAACGCCCGCCAATCAGCATCACCTGATAGGCGGGCGTGTATTTGATGGCCTCGGGGCGCCTACAGTTCAACCACGAGTATCGAGTAGGCAGGGACTCCGAATCTCAGATAGCTTCCCATTGACATCTGTTTTACAAGGATGTCGTTCCCGCGCAGGTCTTCCAACATCCCGTATTTCCAGGTTTTGATGGTTGTGCCGGCGGTATAGCCAGTCAGTTGAATCGGAACCGAGACCGGCGACATCTGAGACTTGTTGATCAACATCAGCCGCAGTTTGCCCGTGGTGGTTTTCACTGCGTAGGCTGAAAGCAGCGGCGATGTGGAATGAGCATCCACCATTACGTCGCCTGGCCTTGCGAACGCCTTGATCATCTTCCAGGCGTAGAATGTTGGATAAGGCGTGTTGAGAGGCGGAGCGATATTCGAAGGCACTCCTGCCGACAAGATTCCCACGTCGCCGAACGGCCGCCAGCCATACAAAGTGCGGCTGTTGTTGTACTGGTTGGTCGCGCTGTGATGCAGGTCGAACCAGGCGAACGTTTCGATGCCTTCGAGCGCGGCTTGCGCAAACATATCGGCAAGATACAGCCCGTTGGTGATGCTGGTGGCCTGCTTGCCAGGATTCTGCCACACGTTGTTGATCTCTGTGATGTACACCTTGATGGTGTCTCCATCCGAACCCCAATGATCGAGCAGCATCTGTCTGACTCGGGCCATCACGGCGCTCATCTCGCCGCCGACTTGCATCAAGAACGAGTCGTTTTCGCGGCCGTCGCCACCGGCGTAATAGTGAATCTCCACAAAGTCGGGCTTCGCGTTCAGCTGCTTCAGTTTTTGCAGCATCACGGGCATCCAACCGTTCACCATCTGACCAGTGCGCGGATTCAACACGCTCTCATCTTGCGGAAAGTCGGTTTCATTCAGAGTTCCGGCGACGCCGATTTTTATCGTCGGGTCAACGCCTTTCATCAAAGTCATCGCATCCTTCGTGAATTGAGCGTAGCGGGCAGCGTTATGTCCCACGGGCTGCATGTCGTATTCCCAAGAGCCGTAAGGTTCGTTTCCGATGCACCAATATTTCGCGGATGCGCCGAGCGTTTGGTTCACGTATTGAACCCATTCAGCGGCGGACTGCGGCGTGCCCGAGCCGTAGTTGACGGTAAACAACATTTCGGCGCCCAACGTCCGTGCATTTCTAACGAACTGATCGGTGTTGGTGCCGCCCATGCGGCCGTCTTTGGTGTCGGTGTTGGTTTTCCAATCGTATTCCGAAGCCATTCCGCCGGGATATCTAAGAAGTTGGAACCCGCCGTCGGAAAGCAATGATTGGGTATCGAGCTGATCGAAGTGCCAATCCCAAAACGCGGTGTTAACGCCGAAATTGGTTTTGGCGAGCGTAACTTTTTGATCATTGGCATTGACCGAAACTTGCGGAAGTCGGGTAACGCTCGGCGGATAAATCAGCCGGATTCCGTCCAAGTAAAACGTCGGCATACCCGTTCCTTGCAGATCGCGAATCCAAATGCCCGTGAGATGCTGAACGTTCGCCGCATGCAGATCAGCAAGCGGGATTTTTACAAGCACCCATTGGTTCGCCCGCGGCCTTGCGTAGTTCATCAGCAAAACCGGAGGCATGTCTTCGTTATCTACGTTTGCATAAACCGAAAGATTCTGGTTTCCAGTCGTGCCGCCGTGAATCCAAAAAGACAGATGGCTGTAGTTGGTAGTATCCAAGCCTCCGCGATCGTGATGCAGCCAGATGAAATCCCACGGCCGCATGTCCACGCGGATTGACTTGTCGAAAGTTTTCACGGGTGAGGTGCACGCCATGTCGCGAGGTGCGCCCGACCAGTCGCTCCAACTTCCGATGACATAATCTTCATAAAGGTAGGAACACGCGTTGGGGTCCTGTGTGTGTGCCATTGCCGGCAATGCTAAGATGATTGCAAGCAGAAATTTCCTTGACATCTTCGAATCACTCCATAATTGCCCTGTGGGCGGTCGTCTTTTGGTAGGCATTTCACCGGCTCATGAAGCGGCGAAGGTGGCTTTCCCTAACATTGATTGAGCGGCCAAAACTGGTTGCCGAAGGTGATGGTTCCCGCTTGCGCGGGGTTCGTTATCCGTGGAATTGCGAGGAAATGCGGTCTCGCGTTAAAATCTGCACCGGGAGACGGGTTGAAGTGATCGAATCGCGTCCATGTCCCCTAAAATCATGAGCCCAATAAAATACGAGGCAACGTTCGGCGTGGAGGAAGAGGTGTTCGTTTTAGAACAAGGGAGGCTCACGCCCACGCTCCAATCGCTCGATTATCTGCGAAAACTGTTTTGGAAAAACCCGAAGCGATATCGCAGACATTCCGCTTCGAATTTCGCCAAAAGCGATGACCGGCGCGAATGTTTTATGGGCAGCATAGAGATCGCTACCGAAAAGCACCACGATATTGACGCACTCATTCAAGACATCGTTCATCGAAGGACCGAATTTGCACACGCCGCAAGAGGAGGCGTGGTCGTTGCAACAGGCGGACTGTTTACATTATCGTCACCATCCAACACGGCATCTACCCATATTCATGTGGGTGTTCCGAAATCCGAACGCAGCCGCGTTTATGAAAACCTTTGCTACTTCGTGCCGGTGCTTGCAGTCGCGGCGGCAAACAGTCCGTGGGCTGGCGGCAAGCCGTTTGGCGCAAGCTATCGCATGGCGGTCGAGGGGCTGCTCGGGCCGCTGAGAGAAGACCGCGAATATCGTTTTCAAGATGTGATCATCAGCAAACGTTTGGGAACCATCGAATTGCGGGTTTTTGATCCGATTCCTGAGATTTGGCGGTTGGAAGCGATACTTCGGGCGATTGCGGCCATAGCGGCTTCACCCGAACAGTTTCCGTTCGACCGCGAACGGTATAACCGCGAGCGCAAACAGTGGGCGCATGAAGGCGTCTGCACTGTCATCGAAACCCGCTGGAAAGAGTTGCAGGCCGTGCATCCGCTAAGTTGGGAGTTGATCGAAAACCCGCTCAGCGCGTATCTGGATGCAATCGCAAGAACCCGCTCCATTGAAGAAGCGTATGCCGAACTTGATTCCCTTTGGCGCGAACCCACGCAAACCATCGCAATTCAAAAGCCGCACTCGCCCTTGCGTACGATCACCGGGCTTGCGGGCTATTACGCGATCCGACTCCCTTACATCGCCTACAAAGGCTACAAAGAGTGGTACGGAAAAACTTGACATGATTGCCCTGATCATCGCCGCGTCGCTCGTGTTGTTGGCGCTCTGTTTCGTCTGGTTCACGCGAAAAATCTGGTTCTTTCGAGACCCCGATCACGGCGCGATTGATCAACAGGGCGCCAAAGTTTTTTCGCCTGTCTATGGCATCGTGGCTTACATCAAACGAATCGAAAACGGCAAGGTTGTTTCGGAAAAGATCGGCGAACGGATCGAAATCAACGAAATCGTGAAATCCGATTGGCCCCCGTCGGCTCCGAACGGCGATGGATGGCTGATCGGCATCGCCATGACCGCGTTGGATGTTCACTACCAGTACGCGCCGATTCCAGGCAGCTTGGTGTCCATTGATCACGTTCAGCACAACCGCAATCTTCCGATGTTCGACCTATGGGAATATGTCCGCATCACATGGTTTCGGAAGGGCGTTCAACTGTTCGCCCGCAAATACACTTTAGAAAACGAAAGACAAACCATGTGGATCGAGAACGACCACACAAAAATCGCGCTCGTGCTTATCGCCGATAAGTTCGTTTCGAAAATCACCACGTTCGCACAAGTTGGGTGCCGCGTGCAGGCGGGCGAAAAACTAAGTTTCATCGGCCGCGGAAGCCAGGTGGATGTCGTGATCTGCGGCCACCCCGATCTGCGCATAACTGTCAAAGAAGGCGACGCCGTGCACGGCCCCAAAACGGTGCTCGCCGAACTTTCCTAAATCACATCGCGCGGCGGCGCGTGCTCTTCGCTCGCGCTCATGGGCGGAGGCATGCGCATCGGAAAGTTCACCGGCACCCCAAGTTCGAAAAACGTTCTGTGCATCGCTTTATAATATTCGTGCGCCAACTGATCCGCCGACGCGGCGCTCTCGCACTTCATTCTCACCACAAACTGAATGTTTCCATCGGCAAACTTCTGAAACCTCACAACCGGTTTGATCTCGGCTTTCGCGCCTTCCACGGTTTTGCACAGTTCAGTTCCCAATTCAATCAGAACCTGCTCCACATGATCCAGCTGCGATTCATAGGCCACGCATCCGTTCACAACCGCATCGAATAACGCCGCCGCGCCGGTTTTTTGAATGACTGGCACCGAAAGCAGCTTCGAATTCGGAACCGTGATAAACAGCCCCTCGGCCTGTTTCATCCGCGTGCTCCGCCACCCAATGGATTCCACCACTCCCGAAACCTCGTTATCCAAAGCGATGCGATCGCCGACTTCGAAAGGCTTGTCCGCACTCAGCGTAACGCCCGCAAAGTAGTTCACCAACGTGTCTTGAAGCGCCAGCGCAAGCGCAATTCCCACAACTCCGAGCGATGCGATCACCGCGCTCAGCTGCACCCCAAACAGCTCCAGCAGAGAGATCACACACAGCGCCAGCACCCCAACGCTCAGCACTTTTTTCAGCAGAGTCAAATCGGAATACGTGCCGTCTGCCCTGCGCGAGCGACTTTCAATCCACCACGACATTCCGCCGAAAACCGCATAAAAAAACACGATCACGACGCCTGCCTGAAACATTTTGTCAATCGCTGCCCACGGCCAATCTTTGACCAACTCAGGATTCAGGTCGCGAATCAATTGGATTCCCGAATATGCGGCAACCAGCAGAAGAGCACTGATCAAAGGAATCCGGCCGAACCAAACAACTCCCTTTTTCCCTACCGCGTTCAACCGGGTAGACGCCACCGCCACTCCTGCAGCGGCAGCCAGAAAAACAGCCAGCGCCCCCAAGTCGAAATTCCACAACACGACGCGATACTTTACCGTCAGTTTGTAGGATCGGTGGATAGATACACTTTGTGGCCGTCCACTTCCTGGGCAAGTTCGATGAACGACTCGGTTTTCAGCGGCGCCGCGGCCTCATCCGAAAGCGCAATTCCACCCGCCGGAGCGGCCTTTTCCAAATGAGCGGCCACGTCAATCACCCGGCTGAACTGAACCTCATCCAGCGCTCCGACAACCTCGCCGCAATGCAGCCCGATGCGCACCCGAAACGGCACCGCAAGTTTGTTCGAAACTTGGTTGAACTCCTGCATCTGTTTTTGAACCGTTCTTGCAGCGGCATAAGCGTCTTCTGACTTTTGAAACTCCGATATTGACATGTCGCCCACTTTGGATCGCACAACTCCGCCGTTGCGCAGCACAATCCGCTCGACGAACTCGTGGTACTCGCGGAACGAAAACTCCACCGCATAAGGATCGGCATTCGATTTCATTTTTGTGCTCCCCACGCAGTCCACCGCCATCACACACACCACGGTTGCGCCCGTTGCCAGCAGCTGCTGATACCGCACGATCTCGCTGAGCAGCGCCGCCTGATCAGCCTCGTGAAGACGCTGTTTGTGCCTCAGATGCTTTTCCACGGTCGCGCCCACCCCAGCGAGAACCGCCAAAAAAACCAACAGAGCATCGCTCAGAGCGATCGAAACCCATGCGCCGCGGCCCTGCTGCATCATCGCTTCGAACCCCACCCCCGATATCGGAAGAACCGTGATCAAAATCCCGCTTCCCAACACGATCAATCCCGCAACCGCCCCGCGCCACCAGTTGCCGCCGATAAACCCCGCCAGCGGATAACCCACCATCGTAACCGCCAACAAAATCAGTTCCACGATGATCTGCTGCCACGCCTGCGGCCCCGTCGGTCTTACGCCGCCCAAAAGGCTTCGGCCCGCTATCTCGGCAAGTTCCAAACACACCCCGATGCCCAGCGCAATCCAAATCCAATATTCGTTTGCCCGGCGCATCCACGTTACAAGCCGAATCGGCTTTGCGCGGCCCGCCTCGCTTCCGCCAAGCCGATCCTGCAAAACGAAAATCCGCTGCAGCAGCTGAAGCCTGTCCATCTGCCGTTCGGCGTAATCCTCTTGGCGAATCCGATACAGCGAGCCGACGATGGACCACGACACGGTAAACACGCTTCCCAAAAACGTCATCACCGTCGCCAACCTGAACGCATTCAAGCCTCTGCTCCAAAACGTCTCGCCCGGCGGCTGCTCGCGAAGATACAGCGTAAACGCCACAAAACTCACCGCAGCGATCGCCGCTCCAAGCACCGCAAACCTTAATCGCGCGCGCATGAACGAAGCCGTGGACAAAGCGAACAAACTGGTCACAATAATCAACGATCCCGTAAGCAATGCGCCGCTCGAGTGATATCGCAAACTTGAAAACAGACTGTAGGCAAGACCGATTCCGCACAGCGCACACACAGCCAAAATCTGCTTCCCCAAAAACGCAGGAATCCCCTGCACGATTCGCCAAAACCTGATCAAAGGGCCGCGTTCTTCCGAATCAAACCGCGCCGAATATCGCGTGCGGGTTACCCGGGCAGCGGTCATCGCCTCTTCGACGATTTCGAGAGGCACTCCAAACCGGCGGGCCAGATCGTGCGGACGCTCTTCGAGCGCGCTCGGAACGTCTCGAAGATACGCCGCAAACTTCAGCATCGCATCGGCGGCGGCGCCTTCCGGCGGGGGATCTACAGCCTGCACCTGTTCCACAATCGGTACCTCCGCCATATCTACTGAGTTCGACCTCCCCCAGGTTGCCCTCGTGTCATAGGTAACTTCAAACCAATGGCAAAACGCATTCTCATCACCGGGGCAAGCAGCGGAATCGGCGAGGCCCTCGCGCGGCTTGCGGTCCAAAATGAATACGCCGTCGTGGGGCTCGCACGAAGAAAGCACCGGCTCGAAGACCTGCGCGATCAACTCGGCCCGAGGTTCGAGCCTTGCGCTGCCGACCTCGAGCTCCCCGAATCCGAAACCCTCATCCGCAGCTTGGGACGGTTCGACGCGGTTGTGGCAAATGCGGGTAGAGGCTCCACAATCATGCCTTTGGACCTCGAGACCCGCCATATCCACGATATGGTGCAGGCGAACGTGATCACCGTCATGCACACCCTGCGGGGCGCCCTGCCCGAAATGATGAGCGCCGGAAAAGGCACGATTTTGATCGTCGGAAGCATCCTCGGCAGGGTTCCTTACGCTCCGTGGAGGGCAGCCTACAGTGCCGCAAAGGCCGCGCTGCTTTCGCTTGCTGCGTCCTGCCGCCAGCAGCTGCTGCCCCTCGGAATTCAGGTTTGCGTCGTCAATCCAGGCCTTACCGACACCGAGTTTCAACAAACAGCGAATCCCGAAGGCAAGCCCCTGCCGCGGCTGAACTTCGGTCGTTCTCCTTCGCCGGGGGCGATCCCCCAAACAAGCGCGCAAGTTGCCGAAACGATTTTCAACGTGTTGGAAAACCCGCGCGACGAGGCGTATACTCGAGAGGAGATAGCCACTGTGATGGCCGATAGGTACGTTGCGTTGTCGAACGGAACCGATCCGATCCGAGGCCTGCTGATTTCGTAACGCGGTTTCAAACAGTCTTAGGCAGGCCGGCTCAAAAAGGAGAACCAACATGAAAAACCTTACTCGCAGAGAACTCATCGCGGCGACCGCAGCGGCGGGAGCGTCCACGCTGCTCGATGCATCCTCGTTTGCGGCCCAGCAGCAACCGGGAAGCCTGACGTCCGTAGTCGAAATCCCTATGCCGTCGCTGCCCGAAAAACTGACTGCCACCGAGGCTGTGGGCATCAAACGCGCGACTCACGAGGCGCATCTCAAGCTGTGGCAAGGCTACGCGAAAAAGACGAACGAGATTCGAAAAGCGCTCGCCGAACTGACTGCCGACTCATCGAAAGCGAACCAGGTTTACAGTCTGATTCGTTCGTTGAAGGTCGAATACTCGTTCGCGTATCAAGGATTGATCAATCACAACATCTATTTCGATACGCTTGGAGGCTCAGGCGGCCCACCCACGGGAAAGGCATCTGACCTGATCCGTGCGGGGTTCGGGTCGCATCAGGTTTGGGCAGAGGATTTCAAATCATCGGGAATCGCCGCGAGGGGCTGGGTGTTTTTGGCTTACGATCATGCCGAAAAGCGCCTGTTCAACTACGTAGGAGATTCGCAAAACACCTATCCGCTTTGGAATCACACCTGCATTCTTGCGATGGATGTTTATGAGCACGCTTACTTTATGGATTTCGCAGAGAAGCGCGCCGCATACATTGATGCCTATATGAAAGTGATTGATTGGCAGGCTGTGAACGCCAGGCTCGCAGCCGCGATCTAACTTTTTCTTACGCCAACGCTTCGGCAAGCAGTTCTTCCGCCCGTGCGAACAGTGCGGGACGGATCGTAACCTCAGCCGCGCGGACGTTCTCCTCCAGCTGCTCCACGCTGCGCGCCCCAACGATAACCGAACTGACACCGCGAAGCCGCAGGCACCAAGCCAGCGCAAATTGAGCGAGCGAACAACCCGCATCCGCCGCGATCGGCTCCAGTTTGTGCACTGCTTGCAGAACTTTTTCCGACAGATATTCGCTCATGAACGTTGACGTTTTTTCGTCTGCCGCGCGCGAATGCGGCGGAGGCGGCAATCCCGGTTTATATTTTCCCGTGAGCACGCCTTGCGCAAGCGGCGACCAGACGATCATCCCCATCCCCTGCTTCACACACATCGGCGCAACCGCGCTTTCGATTTTTCGTTGAAGCATGTTGTATTCAGGCTGATTGCTGATCGGGCGGATGCAGTTCAGGGCGCGCGCAGTTTCGCACGCTTCCAAAATCTGCGTCTCCGTCCATTCGCTCACGCCCCAATACAAAATCTTTCCCTGCTGAATCAAACCGTGGATTGTGCGCACGGTCTCCTCGACCGGAGTTTCAGGATCATGCCGATGGCACTGAAACAGGTCAATATAATCAACCTGCAGCCTCTTGAAACTCTCGTTTACAGATTCGATGATATGCTTGCGGCTGAGCCCTCGATCGTTGACGGCTTCGCTGATGGGCCAAAAGCATTTGGTTGCAACAACGAACTCCTGTCTTCGCAATCCTTTGATCGCCTCGCCGAGCGCGCGTTCGGATTCGCCGCGGGAATAAACGTCGGCAGTATCAAAAAGATTCACGCCGAGCTCCTGCGCGCGCATCACAAGGCGTTTTGTGTCCTCGTTCGAAATCGTTCGGCCCTGCGTGAGCCACCCGCCCAATGCCACGGTGCTCACTTTCAGGCCAGACTCGCCTAACGCTCGGTACTCCATCGCAATTTACAGTGTACCAACCGGAATCGTTCGCGTTGATTGCGCAGTCTTTGCTAAAAATGCACCTGCCGCCTGAACCCAACGCTCGGCCGCCCCATCAGCCGCAATCTCTGCTCGATAGATTCCCCGGCGATCTGATCGTTGGCGTTTGCGTTTTGGTGGTTTTTGGATGCTGCTTGGCGATGTCGTCGGTGAACCTTGCGCGCAGTCCACAGCCTGAGAATCCCGTTGAAGGAGCAGTAAGTTTCGTCGCGCTGGTGGCGCTGTTGGGAATCGTGATATCAGGAATAGGCATTTCGCTCAGCAAAAAATGGGGCTTTCTGCTTGCATTGATCGCCGCATTCATCAATGTCGTCATCGCAATCTATTCGCTTACAATCGTTGACATCGTTGTGGCCGAAATGGCCAAGGTATCGAGCCCCAAAATGACCGAATCCCAAATCGAATCGGCAACAAAGTTTGTTTTCGTTGCGACCGTTCTGACCATCGCTCTATATGCCGGACTGATTCTTTATTCTTGGCTCAGGCTGTCACGCAAGGTCGGCCCTCGGCTTTTATAAGATTCCGATATAATGGATTTTCATGACGATCACCTCGGCGCGCAGATTGCGATGGAAATACGAGCGCCGCAACCTTGAACTCGAAGCCGCCCTGAAAGAGGCCCTCGGAATTCATTCGCTTGCCGCCGCTGTGCTCGCGGCGCGAGGTTATACCGATACCGAAGAAGCCCATGCGTTTCTGCACCCCCAGATCGAGCATCTTCACGACGCGCGCCTCCTTCCCGATTTTCACTCGGCTCTCGATCTGATCATGGCAGCAAAGAAGCGGAGCGAAACCGTGTATGTTCACGGCGATTACGACGTTGACGGCGTTACCAGCGCCGCAATCTGGACGCGCTCTTTACGCAAACTCGGCTTCGATGTTGTTCCTCATGTTCCCCATCGGTTGAACGAAGGATACGGCATTCATGAAATCGCTGTGCGCGAAGCGCACAAAGCAGGCGCAAAACTGTTTTTGACCTGCGATTGCGGATCGTCGGCCTATGAAACGGTCGCTTTAGCAAAAAGCCTCGGAATGAAAGTCGTTGTAACCGACCATCACCAACTCGGAGAACAGATGCCGGCGGCCGATGCCATCGTCAACCCGCACCGAAAAGATTCAACATATCCGTTTCCTTTTCTTTCGGGCGCCGGAGTCACGTTTAAAATGGCTCAGGCGGTTTCCGAAGCGTGCGGCGTTTCTGCCAAATCGTTTCAACGCGCGTATCTTGACTTGGTATGTCTTGGAACGATCGCCGACGTTGTGCCTCTCATCGGCGAGAACCGCGTGCTGGCAAAGTTCGGCCTCGAACGGCTCGCCGAAACCAACAAAGTGGGGCTGCGCGCGCTGCTGGCCGTGGCGGAAATCAAGCCGGGAGTGCCCATCACCAGCCGGAATGTTGGATTTCAAATCTGCCCCCGCCTGAACGCCGCAGGCCGAATCGCCGATGCCGACGAATCGCTGCAGATTCTTCTTACCGACGATCCGCAGGAAGCCGAACGCCTTGCAAAATCGCTCGATGCACACAACCAGCAGCGCAAAGATGAACAAAACCGAATTCTTGAACATGCCGATCAGATCATTCGTGAAAACGGATTCCTGGACGATCCGCTTCTGTTCGTTTTTGCACCCGATTGGCACGTGGGCGTCATCGGAATCGTCGCTGGAAAACTGAAAGATCGCTACTTCCGCCCCGTGCTGGTTGCGTCCGTTGACGAGCAGACGGGCATCGCCAAAGGTTCGGCAAGAAGCACGCCGATGTTTCATCTTTACGACGCCCTTCATGCAAACGCCTCGCTGTTTCACGGCTATGGAGGTCACGCCATGGCCGCTGGATTTTCGATTGCAGCCGACCGCCTGGAAGAAGCCCGCGAAGAACTTCTCACCTACTCGCGCGAGCGCATGGATCGCGACATGCTCATTCCCACTGTGCTTGCCGACGCCGAAATCGGATTCGACGAACTGGATTTCGATTCGGTTGCCGAACTCAGCAGCTTTGCTCCTTATGGCGAGGCGAATCCAAGTCCGCTGTTTATCATGCGATCCGCCCGCGTTTCCCGCGTGATGCCAACGCGCAACCCCGATCACGCGATGTTCGAACTAGAAGACCAAACTGTGATTCGCGGAGTTGCGTTCGGCATCGGCAACGAACTGCTCAAGCGCGAATGCCCCGCAGATATGGACCTGCTCATCGCCCTGGAACTCAATGAGTGGAACGGGCGCAAAAGAGTGCAGGTCGAGCTGAAAGATTTCTCATGACGGCGCTCAGCGCCTTACGGGCTTACGAACCAGTTTCGCGCCCGCAACGGCGTTCGGATCGGCGATCACATTCACTTTCGCGATGAACTCCTGATAAGCGCGCCGAACCGTCAGCGCAATCGTGTCTCCGATTTTCACATCGAAAAGAAACGAAGCAAAATCCACCGCCGTGATAATCGGACGGTCGCCTGCCTGCACGATCACATCGCCTTTCAATAATCCGGCCGCATCCGAAGGCCCGCCTTTGGTTACGTCTCCAACAAGCGCGCCGCCCCCGTTATAGTTCCCGAAATACATGCCTATGTACGGATGCCGCACAATCTGTTCACCCGAAGTAAAACCTTCCACCACGCGCCGCAGCACCGGAAGCGAAATGGTGTAGCCCGTCACCGCCGTCCGCGGCCCCAGCGTCGGCTGCACCAAACTTTTTGCAGCAATTCCGCCCATCTCGTCGGCGTTCGCTTTGTTCTGATCGGCGTTCAACGAGGCTTGCAGAATTCCCACAAGCTGACCATCGGGTGAAAAAACCGGCGCTCCGCCCATCACGATCGCACCGCCTTCCATGCGAAGCTCCACCAAAGGAACGAACCGCTGCGTGAGCTGCATCACGCCAACAACGCCCCGGCGCGAAACCTCGGCGCGCACCATTCCCGCCGCAAGGCTCGCCATCACAACCCGGTTCGAGTCTTCCTTCGCCACAGTTGCAAACGGCACTCCGGAAGCAGCAAACTTGACCAAAGCCAAATCGGTAACAGAATCGAATCCCGCAACCGAAATCGGCCCGATCGTTTCCGCTCCCCGAACGGCTTGTAGATTGGTTTTCGGCAGTCCGTCATCCCCAAACGCCACTTCGCCGGTGGTGATCGCGAGTCCCTGCGGGCTTACAATCACCGCGCGCCCGATAATCGAGCCGCCCTGGCGAATGGAAATCGTTGTCTGCTCGACCTTTTCGGCTGCCGCGCTGCTGAGCGGAGCGGTCAACCCTGTTTGATCGTTCAAAGCACCGAGCGCGAGCGCGAAACTAACCGCCGATAGTAATGCCATTGTCACTATCCGTTTCAACTGCGCGGCTGGTTCCCGCAACGCCGCGCTCACCCGAAGAAATTAACACGATCGTCGAGTCGTTCGGACTGTTCGGAACGTTCGTCGCAACCGCCGCGTCGAACGAAGCGCCCTTGTCCGCGGCCGGCGGAACGAGCGAACTCGCATTCACCGCCGCAGAATCGCTGGCGGCGGTTATCACATCTTCAGATCGTGATCGCAGCACGCGATGCGAGCGGTTCACGCGCTTCGTCACCGTCGGCTTTTCAATAGGCGCCGTGGGTTCCACGGTCTTTTCGATTGCGGGAGTCGGCGCTGCTCGGTGCGAGTTGTCTGCCACGATGCCAGGGTTCGAAACAGGCATCGGCGCATAGGGAGACGTTTGAGTTCGGTTCACAAAATAGAACGCCGCAAACACCGAAGCGGCCAGCGCGGCTGCGCCGCCTGCCCATCCCCAACGCAAAGCCGGACGGCGAAGCGTTCGAGAAAGAATGCGCTGACGAAGCCGCTCGGTGCCAAGCGATGCACTGGGCGCTGCGGGCAGCAGCGACATAGCATCCCGGCACGACTTAAACTCCTCGAACAACTGCGCCGCATCTGCTGAGTTCGCAATCGTACTGCGCACCTGTTCGATTTCGTTCGAATCAAGTTCGCCATAGGCTAACGCGATGATCTTTTCTTCCAACTGTTTGCTGTTCATTTTTTTGGCTCCGAATCGCGAAGCAAAGGAACGAGACGATCTCTCAACGCGCGGCGGGCGCGGAGCACTCGAAGCTTGGCTCCGCCAACCGTGCAGTTCAAAATCGCAGCGATCTCTTCATAGTTTCGTTCCTCAAAATCTCGCAAAATCAACACCGTTCTGTGGTGCGCTGGCAGCGCATTGACCGCTTTCCGCACCAATCCAGCCCTTCGTTCCTGCTCCAACTCCTCCACCGGATTCGCGACAGCGCCGATGGTCATCCATTCCAAGCCTCCCCCAGCCTCCTGCTCCTCGAGGGCCGTCCGCCGGGTGTGCATCCTCGCCCGGTCGGTGCACAGATTCGTTGCGATCCGCAATATCCAAGTCGTAAACTTCGCTTCCTTCCGAAATCGGTGCAGGTTTTCGAACGCCCGGACAAAAGTCTCCTGGGTGATATCTTCGGCCTCATCACGCGAATGGGTCATCTGGTACGCGAATCGGTACACCGTGTCCCGATACAGTTCATACAGACGCTCGAACCCCGCGTAATCGCCGGTGCGGGCTTGGTTGATCAACGCTTCGTCCGTGGCCATGACGGGCATTCGGGTCGCTGCAGCTGCGGCTTCCATCGGTCTGTTCCGTTCCTTTCGATCCACAGTCTTGACGCCTCAGGCCAATTTCGGTTACCTTGCGTATCTCCGAACGACCCAAACATGAAAGACGAGATACTGAACGTCCTAAGTTTCCCCGCCCCCGAGGCCGCCCGCATGGTCCTCGGCTGGATCATCCAGGTTCAGGGAGTCTCGGGACGGATCGTCGAGGCCGAGGCATACACCCAGGACGACCCGGCAAGCCACTCTTTCCGAGGGCCCCGCGGTCGCAATCTGCCGATGTTTCTGCCGGCTGGACACCTTTATGTGTACCGTTCCTACGGCGTTCACTGGTGCGCAAACCTCGTAACGGGCGCCGAAGGGTCGGGCGAGGCCGTTCTGATCCGCGCGCTCGAACCGTTGGAGGGCGTTCCCATAATGCGGCGCCGTCGCGGGCCGGGAATCCCTCTGCACGCGCTCTGCCGCGGCCCAGGAAACGCTGCAAAGGCGCTCGGCCTGAGCGGCCGCGATTCCGGCCTGAAACTCGGCTCGAGAGTGCGGCTGCTTCCCGGAGACCCTCCGGCGAAAATCCAGCGGTCGAAAAGGGTCGGAGTGACTTCCAACGGCGTTTTGTGGCGGTTTTTCGATGCCGACTCCCAGTTCGTCAGCCGCTCTCGGAAAGGCGTCCCGTGGGAGCAAGGGAACGAACCAAGCCTGCAGTAAACTTAACGTTCTCATGCAGTACCAGCGCCGCAAGGCCCGCGCCGTTAGGGTCGGCGATAAATGGATGGGCGGAAACCACCCGATCCTCGTGCAGAGCATGATCACCGAAGAGACGCGGAACATCCAAGCGTGCGTCGAACAGATCATCGCCCTTGCAAAAGCGGGCTGCGAACTCGTTCGGGTCACCACTCCAACGCTCGCCGAAGCGGAGTGCCTGGAAGAGATCGGCGCTAAGGTGCGCGAAAAACACGGGCCGGTGCCGCTGACCGCCGACGTTCATCACCAAGGCAGCCCGATTGCGGTAGAAGCCGCTAAATGGGTAGACGAAGTGCGCATCAATCCCGGCCTGTTCGTCTTTCGAAAGCCGAAGAATAAAGAGGAGTACACCGAAGCCGAGCACGCCGAAGAGCGCGAGGCGATCGAACAAAGTTTGGTGCCGGTTATCGAAGCGTGCAAAAAACGCGGTATCGCGATGCGCATCGGCGTTAATCACGGTTCGCTTGCCGAAAGAATGCTCGTCACGTTCGGCGACACTCCGCTCGGGATGGTGGAATCGGCTTTGGAATACGCCGCGATTTGCGAAAAGCACGACTTTTTCAACATCAACATCAGCGCAAAGGCATCGCGCGTTCCGATCATGATTGCGGCAAACCGTCTCCTTGCCGAACGATGCGGCTATCCGTTGCACTTGGGAGTCACGGAAGCAGGCGACGGCCAATACGCGCGCGTGAAATCTACCGCCGGAATCGCGACGCTTCTTGCGGAAGGGATCGGCGATACGATCCGCGTTTCTCTTGCCGAAGATCCGGTCAACGAGATTTCAGTCTGTTACGAAATTCTGCAAGCGCTTGGACTAAGAAGAACCAAAACCGAGTTCATTGCATGCCCTTCGTGCGGACGAACAAAATTCAATCTTCCAACCGTCCTCGATCAAGTTCGTGAAGCCACGAAACATCTGACCGGGTTGGACATCGCGGTCATGGGGTGCATCGTGAACGGCCCAGGCGAAATGGCCGATGCAGATTACGGTTATGTGGGAAAGGCCGGAGGCCAGATCACGCTGTATCGAAAGAAAGAGCCGGTGAAAACGGTTCCGCAGGAAAAAGGCGTTGAAGAACTCGTTTCGCTTTTAAAAGCCGACGGAGTTTGGATGGATCCATCGCCTCGGTCATAATAGACTTCTATGTGTGGAATCGCGGGATATGTAGGGCCAAGAGAAGCCGTTACGGTCGTGTTCGATCAGATCACGCGATTGGAATATCGTGGATATGATAGTGCCGGCGTGGCATATAAAAACGGCGACGGAATCAAAGTCCTGAAGCGCGCCGGAAAACTTTCAAATCTAAAGCAGCTGTTGGATTCGGAAAAGCCCAAAGCGCAAATGGCGATCGCGCACAGCAGGTGGGCGACTCACGGCGGGCCCACCGATCAAAACGCGCATCCGCATTTCGATCAACACGAACTCATCGCAGTGATTCACAACGGAATCATCGAGAATTACTACGAACTCGCGCAGGAACTCAAAGCCCGAGGGCACACCTTCAAAAGCGAAACCGATACCGAAATCGCCGCGCATGTGATCGGCGAAGAGTACGAAATCACCGGATCGCTCGCGGATGCGGTTCGAAGAGGCGTGAAGCGGCTGCGGGGCGCGTTCGCCATGGTGGCAATCTGCAAAAACGAACCGGACACGCTTGTGGCCGTGCGCAATGCCAGTCCGCTGATTTTGGGAATCGGCAGCGGCGAAAACTTTTTAGCGAGCGACATTCCCGCGCTCCTTCCTTACACGCGCGAGGTTGTTGTGATGGAAGAAGGCGATCTGGCGGTGATGACGCGAGATCGCATCCGATTGGAGGATGCGCAGGGCAAAGAAAAACTGATCCAGCCGATGCACGTGGATTGGAATATCGAAAGCGCCGAAAAAGGCGGATTTGAACATTTCATGTTGAAAGAGATTCACGAACAGCCGGATGCGATTCGACAATGCCTAAGCGGCAGGCTGTTAAAAGACGGCGGCGTGCAGCTGCTCAACTGCTTTTCCGATGAAGAATGGAAGTCGTTCGAAAGAGTTGTGGTCATTGCGTGTGGAACGGCCTATCATGCCGGACTGATGGGCAAACAGATGATCGAAAGTGTGCTGCGTGTGCCTGTCGAAGTGATTTATGCGAGCGAATTCCGCTATAACAATCCGATTCTGCGGCCTGCCGATCTGGTCATTGTCATTAGTCAAAGCGGAGAAACAATTGACACTCTGGTCGCCCTGAAACTTGCCAAGGAGCACCGCGCGAAAACCCTCGGGATCGTGAACGTCGTTGGCAGCAGCATCGCGCGCGAGTGCGACGAAGTGCTTTACATTCAGGCTGGTCCAGAAATCTGCGTTGCAAGCACCAAGGCGTATTCGGCGCAGGTTGCCACACTTGCGCTCGTCTGTCTGCAAATGGCGCGCAAATCTGCCGCCGATCAAGAAAAAATCTTTAACCTGACCCGTGAACTTCAGCGGCTCCCGAACCTGATGGAAACCTGTCTGGAACGTGAAAGCCAAATTGCAGAGATCGCAAACCAGATTCATCGTGCGCCGCTGATGTTCTTTTTGGGGCGCGGCGCCGATGTCGCGGCGTGCATGGAAGGCGCGCTCAAAATGAAAGAGATCGCTTACATTCCAACGCAGGAATCTCCCGCTGGCGAAATGAAGCACGGGCCGCTCGCGCTTGTCGAATCGGGAGTCGTCGCGGTTTTCGCGAGCACCAATCCGCTCACGCGCGAGAAAGTCATCAGCAACATCAAAGAGATCAAAGCGCGAGGCGGCACCGTCGCGGCGATCATATTCGACAGCGATGAGCAGACGGCTCACGAAGCCGACTTCGTGATCAGAATTCCGCACGTTGATTCGCCCCCGATCGGAGCGGCGCTGTCGGTTCTGCCGATGCAGCTGCTCGCCTATCATGTCGCCCGCCTCAAGGGGTGCGAAATTGATCAGCCCAGGAACCTCGCCAAGTCGGTTACCGTGGAGTAGCCCCGCGCCGGGGGTATAATCTGCCCCTACCATCCAGGGGTCAGACCATGAAAAGGACCTATCAACCCAACAAAAGGCACCGAAAGAAAACGCACGGCTTCCGCGTGCGGATGAAAACCAAGGACGGGCAAAACGTGCTGAAACGCCGCCGCAAGAAGGGCCGGCACCGGCTTGCTGCCTAAGGCGCACCGCATTGTCAAGCGAGCAGATTTCGACACCTTGTTCCAGTTCGGGCGCGTGCGCAACGATGCTCTTGTCAGAATCGTTTACAAAAGCGGTGAAGGAAGAGCGGCGGTGGTGGCGGCAAAATCGCTCGGTTCGATCGCAAGGCGAAACGCAATCCGTCGAAGGTGGAGGGATGCGCTTGGAAAACTGGGAGCCGAGCCGCTCGACAAGCTCGATATGGTTATCGTCTTGAAGCCGGGAGCCGAGTCGCTGCGAGGCGATAAGATCGAAAAGTTTTTGTTAGAAGTTTTGGAAGGAATGAAAGCGTGAACAGAATCGGCGTCTCTTTGGGAACGGGCCTCATCCGCCTTTATCAAAAAAGCACCAGGTGGATGCCCCCATCGTGCCGATATACGCCTTCCTGCTCGCAGTACACATCGCAAGCGATCGAAAAGTACGGCCTGATCAAAGGTTCCTGGCTCGGAATCAAACGGATCTGCCGATGCCATCCGTTCCGCCCCGGCGGATACGATCCGGTTCCCTGATTCACCATCATGAGTACACAATCCCAACAGCCGCGCTCAAACTTCCTGCAAACGCTGATGCTGGTCATGATGATGGTCATCGGCTACAACCTGTTTTTCGGACAACGAGCTAATCAAGCGCCGCCCGACCTCGACATGCTGAAAGCCGTTTTTCGCGAGGGAGTTCAAAACTCTCAGCGGCAGCCGGCTCCTCAAAGCGCCCCGGATTTTCAAACCTCCCTTCTGAAAAGAGCCGCCGCAGAATTCAGACAGTCAAAGCCGGAAGGCATGGATGTGGAACGGCTCGTGGCCGATGCGCAAGCCGAATCTGGAGCGAACCTTGTCACCGCCGCGATCATCCCCAAAAAACTCGTGGCAGTTACTGAAATGTTTCCGCCGATCGGTGCGCCGATTACCTACACCATTTCTGAACAGTCGCTGGGTGCGCTGCTTTTCGCCGAGCAGTTTCGAACAGGATTTCAGGTTTTTGGCAAGCCCGACGCCCACAAAGCCATCGCCGCCGGCGATGAACTCGTGATGCTGCTCAACTCCCGAATCGCAGAGCCTGAACATCCGGATGCGCTTTTCGACAGCCCCACTGCCGTAACGCTTATGCTGGCGGTTTTGAAGCGGGACGTTAACACCAGCGACAACAACTACCGCGAAGTCCTGAGCGAATGGCAGACGTTTCATAACCTTTCCAAAGACCCGCGGCCGTGGGTTTCGCAGGAGGCCGCTCGCCAGCTCGAACCCACAACCGTCGCCGTCGCCAGGCTTTCAAAAGATTTTTCGCAGCATCCGTTCATTGCAACCGGATATCACTTCGTGGATTTTTTGGTGCGCATGACAGGCTCGGTCGGCTGGTTTTCGTACTGGTTTGCGATGCTCGTTCTCGCCATTGCCGTCCGCACGATCGCCTGGCCGCTCGCGGTGAAACAGTACATCGGATTCAAACGGATGGCGCTTCTGCAGCCCATGATGAAAGAACTGCAATCGAAATACCAGGGCCAGGAGCTGCAAACCCGCACAATGAAACTGTATCAAAAGTACGGAATCAATCCGATGGCGGGCTGCCTGCCGGCGATCATTCAGATTCCGTTCTTCCTTTGGATCTATCAGTGCGTGTATGCGTACCAGCCCGAGTTTTTAAAAGGCACGTTCTTGTGGATCAACCCGGCGATGCACAAGATGTCAAGCATGTTCGGCGCGAGCATGGGAGAACGCGATGTGCCGATCATCATTTTGTATGGCATCTCGATGATCATCACCACAATGCTCACCCCCACCGATCCTACGCACGGACGACAAGCCAAAATGATGGGGCTTCTGATGGCGGTGATGTTCAGCACCATGATGTTTTTTTGGCCGCTGCCGAGCGCGTTTATCATTTATTGGGTGTGCGTGAACGTCGTTGCCACTGCGCAGAATCTAAGATTCGCAAAGCTGCCGATTCCCCCGCTTGAAGAAGTGCAAGGAGGCGGAAAAAACGGTTTCTTTAAACTGCTTGCACCGCAGGAAGGACCTTCGGGACAGCCGGCTCCGATCAAAACGTCAACCAAAACTGGCGCGCCGGTTCTGCACAAATCCAAATCGGGCAAGCAGCCAAAAAAGAGGAAAAAATAGCCGCAAATGCGAATTGATATGGGAGGTATAGGAATGTCTGAATCTGTTGAGGCCACCGGCCGAACCCTGGATGAAGCCAAGCGTGCCGCCGCTGCCGCGCTTGGCGTTCCGCCCGAACAGTGCGACTTCGAACTGCTCGAGTCGGGCGCGAAAGGCCTGTTCGCCAAAGCGAACTACAAAGTGAGAGCGACAGCCCGCACGGCCGAACCCGCCGACGAATCGCACCCCGAAATGGCCGCTGTCGAAGTTCCCGTCAAAACGCCCGATCCTCGCAACGACGGTCAGGCTGACGCCGAACCCGAACCCGCCGAAGAAGTCGCCGCCAATGACGAGGACGCCCAAGCCGCCGCCGCCATGGTGCAAGGCGTTTTCGACGCCGCCGACGTCGAGGTGGACGCCGAAATCGCGAGCCTTACTGGAAGATACATCAATCTGCGGCTCACCGGCCCCGATACCGGCCTGTTCGTCTCTCCCCGCAACCCGGTGCTGGATTCGCTTCAATACCTTTGCAACGCGATGTACAGCCGCCTGAGGCCCGGGGGCACCAGAATTACACTCGACGCCAAGGAGTACCGCCAAAAGCGCACTGAGGCGCTGGAAAAGCTTGCTCAGCAGGTGGCCGAACAGGTTGTGAGCCGCAAGCAGGAGGCTGTGCTGGACGCCCTGCCCGCCCACGAACGCCGCATCGTCCACCGGGCTTTGGCCGACTTCGAAGGGGTCGAAACGTACAGCGAAGGCGAAGAACCCAGCCGAAGAGTGGTGATTTCGCCGAAAACCCAATAGCGAAATCACACCCAAATCTGTCATAATGCCGGTTCGCACCAATCAGGAGCCCAGATGTACGCCGTCATCAAGACCCATGGCCAGCAGTTCACCGTAAAGGAAAACGACCGCCTGACCACCAACCGTATGGCCGGGCAGGTGGGAGACGCTGTAACCCTCGACCAGGTGCTTCTGGTGGGCGGCAGCGAACCGAAGGTGGGTACGCCGTTTGTCGCCGGCGCCAAAGTGGAGGCGAAAATCGTGCGGCACCACTTGGGCCAAAAAGTGAACGCCTTCAACTATAAGGCGAAGAAAAACGTGCGCAAGCGGTGGGGCCATCGTCAGCGGTTGACCGAACTTCTGGTCACGAAAATCCACTCCGGAAAATAAAACCATGGCGCACAAAAAAGGTGTAGGATCATCGAGAAACGGCCGCGAAAGTGCATCGCAGCGGCTCGGCGTAAAGAAATTTGGCGGAGAAACCGTGAAAGCGGGCAACATCCTTGTGCGCCAGCGCGGAACAAAGTTTTTTCCTGGAGTGAATGTTGGAATTGGCAACGACCACACACTGTACGCTCTTGCCGAAGGCGTTGTGTGCTTCGAAGGTCCTAAAGACCGCCGCAGAATCGCCGTCCGTCCAAAAGTTTAACTCGCGATCGGGTCGTCCTCGAAAGTTTTCGTCAAGCTGCGGGCCGCATAGCGCGCAAGCACGTCGAACTCCAAATTCACACGTTCACCCGGCACCAGCAAACCAAGATTGGTTTGTCGCAGCGTGATCGGCACAAGCCAAACTTTGAACGCATGGTGATCCAACGCAGCGACCGTGAGACTCACGCCGTTGATCGCCACACACCCTTTTTCCGCAATGAGATTCGCGTTCTGCCTGGGCATCTTAAAACGGTATTCCGCTCCAACATCCCCCTGCGTCATACCTTCGAATTCGACCGCTTCATCCACGTGCCCCAAAACGAAGTGGCCGTCTAAAGGATCTCCTGCGTTCAGCGACGGTTCGATGTTTACTTTGTCGCCAGGCCGCAGGTCGGAAAACCGTGTGCGTCGCAACGTTTCATCGCTCAAATCGAATTCCAACAGTTCGCCGCCGATATGCGAAAGACAGCACCCGTCAACGCACACGCTCGCACCGGCTTCAGGCATCGGCTGCAGATCGGCCTCGACCTTCAGCCGAGCGCCTATGGCGACGATTTCGCCGACCGCTTTGATGATTCCGGTGAACATTATCGCACCGTCCTTGCGTTGATTCTAACCCCATTCCCAAGCGGTTCGCACATAAGGTCGGTGAGTTTCCACGCATCCGCGAGCCGTTCCACGCCATCGCCTTCCGCCCAACTCCGCCCCGCACCCAAAACGATCGGCGCAACGTGAAGCTCGACTTCGTCCACCAAACCTGCACGAAAGAACCGCTCGATTGTGTTTCCGCCGCCTTCCACCAACACCGAAATCTGTCCCCTCCGCGCCAATTCGCTCAGCAGCTCCGAAAGATTCAACCATCCATCTTGCGCGGTGGGACATTGAAACACCGACACGCGGCTGTGAGGCGGAGCAGACAAAGGCACACCGCTCACCCACAAGGTTGGCGCGGAATCATCGCTAAACACGTTTGAGCCCAAAGGAAGCGAACCATCGAAATCGAGAATCACCCGCAAAGGTTGATTTTTGACTTGAACATGCCGCACGGTGAGCGAAGGATCATCTTGTGCAACGGTTCCCGCGCCGACAAGAACGCATCCCGCTTCGGCTCGCAGTTCGTGCGCGCGCCTTCGTGCGTGTTCGTCGCTGATCCATCTGCTCTCGCCGGTTCGGGTTGCGATGCGGCCATCCAAACTGCATGCAGCCTTTACGGCGACCCACGGCCGATTCATGCGAAACCTTTGCAAAAAGCGGTAATTCACCGTTGCGGCTTCCTCTGCGCAGATTCCGGTGTGAGTTTCGATCCCCGCTTCTTGAAGCGCGTGCGCTCCACCCGCCGCGGCCGGATTAGGATCGGTTATCGCAATGAAAACCCGTGCGATTCCCGCTTCGATAATCGCCTGGGTGCACGGCGGTGTGCGGCCGAAGTGCGAACACGGCTCCAAAGTTACAAAAAGATCGGCGCCGCGCGCATTCCCACCGGCCTGACGCAAAGCCGCGATTTCGGCATGATCGCATCCCGCCGCTTCATGAAACCCTTCGCCGATGATGCGCCCATCTTTGACAATCACAGCGCCGACGCGCGGGTTTAGTGCGGGGAACCCATTTCGTGAAAGTTCAACGGCCCGCATCATCCAGGTTTCAGTCTGAATCGGCGTCACCCCGCTTTCCCGCTTCCGGTGCAACCAGCGTCGTAAGGTTTTTGACAACCTCGTTCTCGTATTCGCTTCGAATTCTTCTAAACAACATGTAAGCCGAAATCCCCGTCGCCAGCCACGCAAGCACTGCGATCACAACGAACAGAATCATTCGAACCGCAAATTCGGCGACTTCGTGCCGAGAAGAGCCGGATGCAGGAGATTTCCCAACCGTGAACGGATAACTCAACATGACCAAAATGCTGAATGTCAGCAGCGCACTGGTTACACTTCGAACACGGCGCACGCGGCCCTCCTCAGTTTTGCAAGCCTCTCTTTCGGCTCGCCCGAAAACGCGAAACTTCCCGCAACCAGCACATCGGCTCCCGCCCTCACCGCGGCAGGCGCGGTAACGTCGTTGATTCCTCCATCCACTTCGATATGATGGGTTGAAGTTCTGGCCCGAAGCGTCCGCACTTTTTCCAAACACGGTTCGATGAGTTTTTGGCCGCCCCAACCTGGGTTGACCGTCATCACCAACACCAGATCCACCAGATCGAGCACATCGAACACCATCGAAACCGGCGTTGCGGGATTGATCGCTACTCCGGCGGCGCATCCATGTTCGCGAATGGATTCCAACGCCCGATGTAGATGCTGCGTCGCTTCCACGTGAATGGTAATGCGGTCGGCTCCGGCGCTGGCGAACTGCTCCACCTGCGTTTCGGGATGCGCGACCATCAGATGGCAGTCGAACGGCTTGCGCGAAAACGGGCGAAGCGCCGAAGCCATTTGTGCGCCAAACGTTATCGGAGGCACAAACGTTCCATCCATCACATCCAAGTGAATCCAATCGCAATCGGCCGCGTCAAGCTTAGCAACGGCATCGCCCAATGCGGCAAAATCGGCGGAAAGAATCGAAGGTGCCAACACAGTTTTCATCCGCGGTCGTTCCCCTTTTGCACAATCGTTTTGTCTTCGTAGCCATCAAAATAGATGTCGAACGATGCTTCTTTGCCGTAGCCTTCGAACGTTCGCGTAAGGGTCGTTCCCGGCTGCACCATCTCTTCGAAAACCACCTTGCGCTCGTTCTTTCCGTCGGTCATTTCGATTCTCACCGCAACCTCATCTTTCGAATCCTTCACTTTAAACGTGATCGTAAACGTGTTCGGCATCAAATCCTCGGGATTCGAAGTTTCGGTAGGAGCGATGCTGCCGGTGCTCACGGTAACCGTAACTTTCGTGCCGCGTTCCACGCGATCCCGCCCCAGCGGACGCTGCTTTATCACTTGCCCCGCCGGCGTGTCGCGGCTGGATTCATAACGCGGACTTGGATCCAGCTTCAACCCTGCCGATTCCAACACGGTGCGCGCTTCTGTGAGCGTTCGACCTTTCAAAACCGGAACTTCCACCATTCGGCTTCCGGCGCTCAAAATCACGTGCACTTCGGCGCCCTCGCGCACCGGAGTGTGCGGCGATGGATCCATCGAAACGATCGTCTCAGGCTGCGGATACTGATCGCTCAGCTGCCTTCCCGACTCGACCAACGAAATGTGAAGATCGTGAGCGGCCTTCCTTCCATCCACAATCGAAAGACCGATGAGATTCGGCAGCTCCACGCTTCGAGGAGCATGAAGGTTATAGTTGATCCAGATGCCGACACCGCAAACGAAGATTCCTATCAGTGTGTAAAAAACTGCCAGCATCCACGTTGGCACATCGGGCGGAGGATCGCTCGCCGCACTCACACGCTGTTCGATCTTTGGCTTCGGTTTTTCCGGTTTCTTTTTGATAAACGTCGCAGCGTGCACGGCAGCGCCAAGCTTCGTGTCCCGTTTCTTTTCGGCGTAAGTCTTTACGACGTTCGAATCGGATTCCTCAGCCCGCGCTGATTCAGAAATCGGCCAGCTGATCGCCCTTCCAAACCGCAGCGCATCCAGCAGCTGGCGCAGATCGCTCAACATTTCGCTTGCCGATTGATAACGAGCAGTTTTTTCTTTGCTCAAAGATTTCTTTACGATCTCTTCCAGCACTTTCGGCACTGCCGGATTCAGCACCCTGAGATTCGGCGGCTCCTGCGTAGAATGTTTGGCGAGCGTGGCGGCGGCTGTTTGTCCCACAAACGGAGCCCTTCCCGTGAGCAGTTCGAAAAGAATCACACCCACGGCGTAAACATCCGATGCGCCGGATGGGATTTCTCCTTCGATGATCTCCGGCGCAAGATAGGGCGCCATTCTGGAAAGCACCACCGCCCCCGCGGTTGCGCTTGCGCCATAACATTGCCACAAACCGAAATCAATCACCGACACCCGCCAATCAAGAGTCGTGAGCACATGATCCGAACACAAATCCCCATGCAGCGTTCCTTGGCTCGCAGCGCTTTCCAACGCTTCCAAAATCCCTACAGTCAATTCGACGGCCACAGCAGGCGAAAGCGGCGCAACTCTTCGAATCCGTTCGGCGAGCGTCGTCCCCCGCACAAGTTCGCACACAACGAAAGGCCGATAGTCGTGCTCGTCAATCTCATACACACGCGCAATGTTCGGATGCTCCAGCTTGCTCACTTCGGCAACCAGGCGCGCAAGCGATTGAACGAAGTCCGCTTCATCGCTGAACGGCTTTCGAACCATTCGAAGGCACACATCACAGTTGCGCACCTTATCGCGCGCCGCAAAGTTATCGAAAATCGCCGAAGAAGGCAGCTGTTCCAACACTTCATATCGAAGCCGGATCAACTCACCGATCATCGCTGCCATTTCCTTTGAAGGCTGCCGCCAAAATGCTCAACAAAAAAACCAGCCATCCAAACCAGATGTTGGGCCCCGCGATCCGTTCATTCCAAAGATCTGCGCTGCCCGTCCACACCGACAGCTGCGAGCCCGCATATCCGAAAAACAGAACCGCCCAAATGAGATAAAGGCATACGCGCCGAACCGATTCCGTCATGCTTCAATCACCTTCAGCGCCTCGATCACGATCTGTTCAGGAACGTCGGGCACCAAGCGGCAGGTTCCCACTTCGCCAAGCAGCGACATCGCGATTGAACCAGCCACCGCTTTTTTGTCGCGCCGCATGCGTTCGATCAGCCTTTCCGCATTCATGCTGGAACGGAGCGCAAGCGGCAGCCCCCACTCACGCACGGTTTCGATCACCCGCGCGCAGCTGCCCGCTGGCGTTCGTTTTGCCAGTTCACCCACCTTTGCTTCCACAATCATTCCCAAGCAGACGGCCTCGCCGTGGCTGTAAAGTTGATACCCACTTTCGGCCTCGATCGCATGTCCCACCGTGTGCCCAAAGTTTAACACGGCGCGGCGGCCGATCGTTTCCTTCGGGTCTTCGCGCACCACCTGCGCTTTCAAACTGCCGCAGCGGGATGTAATCTCGAGCAGGGCATCTTCATCGCGGTTCGCGATTTCCGCGCGGCGGCTTTCCAACAGATTCAACATCAAAGCGTCCACCGCAAACCCGTACTTGATCACCTCGGCCATGCCGTTTTTGAACTCCGGTTCTGGAACCGTTTTCAAAAGCTGCGGATCGCACCACACGCGCGATGGATGATGAAACGCCCCCACCAAGTTCTTCCCTTCAGGAAGATCTATTCCGGTCTTTCCGCCGAGAGCCGCATCAACCTGCGCCATCAAACTCGCCGCAATCGAAGAGTATGCGATTCCTCGCATATACGTCGCCGCACAAAACCCTGCCAAATCGGTGATCATTCCTCCACCCACGGCAAGAATCGCCGATTTGCGATCCGCCCCCGATTCAGCAAGCCAAGACTGGATTTCGCTCCAACACTCGACCGATTTGCTCGCTTCTCCTGCAGGAACGACCATCGCGGGTCCCAATTCGGAAAACTTTTCACCGTGCGCGCTCCACACATTCGAATCCGATATGATGAAAAGGCTCGAAGCCGCCTGATGAAACTCCGCGACATCCGATGCGCACACCCGGCCGTAAACCGCCTGATAGCGCGCCGCATCCGCTTCGAAATCAACTAAGGTTTTCATACATCAGCGTTTCTATCTGCCGCACTACTGCCGGAACCGACTTCTCATCAACATTCACAACCCAATCGGCTTTCTTATAAACCTCCGCTCTTTCGGCGAGCAGCCGTTCGATCGCATCGTTTCGATCCTGTTTTAGCAGAGGGCGTTTCGCCGGCTTTCTTTCCACCCGCTCACGAACCGTTTTTGCGCTCGCCTCCAAAAATACGATCTTTCCGATTCTCTTGAGCATCTCGAAGTTTTCTGCGCGCATAGGCGCTCCGCCCCCAACGCTCAACACGATATTTTGCTCGTCCATCAGTTCTCGGATCGCTTCCGTTTCCCAATCGCGGAATGCCGCTTCGCCATCCGTGTCAAAAATCTGCGAAACCGACTTTCCGGTGTTCATTTCAATGATCCGATCCAAATCCACAAAACGCATTTTCAGCCGCCTGGCGAGCGCGCGCCCGACGGTCGTCTTTCCAGAACCCATCATTCCAATCAGAATCAAGGACATTAAGGTTAGAACGGGCGGCCAACTTCTGTTGGTCGCCCGTGAAAGGAGAACGGTTTCAATCGTCGCGTCTAACCAACCCCGCTCTCTTCCTGCGGAATGATGCGAGGAGTGATGAAGATCAACAGCTCCTGGTTATTCACAACCTTCGAAGTTGATCGGAACAGATTGCCGATGATCGGCAGATCGCTGAGCACCGGGTACCGCTGACTCGTGAACGATTCCTGTTTGCGCGTGAGTCCGCCAAGCACGATGGTTTCGCCATCTTTCACGCGGCACGTAACCGCGATCGCTTGCGTGAGCACGTCGGGCACCTCTTCGCCGTTCGGGCCGCGGTGAATCTGGCCGAATTCCGCAACCTGCGGGCTGATGGTCATCGTGATGTACCGGTCACCGTTGATTCGCGGCTGCACGCTCAATCCGCTCGAAACCGAGATGCTTTGAAGCGTGGGTGCCGAAATCACTTGACCGTTGCCCACCGACACCAACTGGTTCAGGATGATCCAAGTGTCAACTTCTTGAAGAATCAGCGCGGGCTGATTGTTCAATGTTCGAACCATCGGAGCGTTCACAACGTAGCCGTCGCCTTCCAACAGCAGCGTTCGAAGCCGGGTTGTGAAGTTGCCGGTTGCCCAGTTGATGAAGAACGGGTCGCCCGCCCTTGCCTGCGCGCCGGGAACGTTGCCCAAAAACATCTGGCCTTTGTGATACAGCCAGTCTATGCCGAAGTTCTGCTCCTTCGAACGGCTGGTGGTGATGAATTCCACTTTGATTTCCACCTGTTCGGGCGCTTTGTCGAACCGGCGGATCAGGTTTTCGAGCTGCTGAATCGCGTCGTCGGTGCCCTGGACGATGAACGAGTTGTCCGTCGGATCGTACAAGATTCGATCAATCCCATCGGGAATCAAGCCGGTGCCGCCCTGCAGCTGGGTTCCGCCCTGGCCGAAGCCGCCGAAGCCTCCGCCAAGGCCGCCGCCCAACCCGCCGCCGAGACCGCCCTGACCAAAGCCGCCCAAGCCGCCGCCGAGGCCGCCTTGGCCGCCGCGACCGGGAGTGATCTGGCCCGAGCCGCCAGGCAGGTCAATGCCGTTGCCCTGGCCGCCCTGAGGCGTGTTGTTCGAACCGTTTTGAACTTCGTTCAGCGGCTGGAACGATGCGCCCGAGTTGACCATGACGGGGGTTCCCGAAGCCCTGCCCACCAACTGATCGGCGCGCCATTTTCGGAACATCTCGAGAGTCCGCCATTCGCCGAACTGGTCGGAGATGTAGCCGTACAGCGTTTCCAGGATCGTTCGAGGGTTGCCATGCTTGATCGGGATCGTTGCCACAATGTGCGGCTGCTTCGCCGCCGGAGGATTGGCTGGCGTCGTCGCTCCGCTAACCGGAGGATTCGCCTCGGTGGCAGCCGAGTTTGCGGGGAAGATGACATAAACAGGACCTGGATCCTTGCGGAAGCCCGCGCCCGCCGCGTCGCAGATGTACTTGATCGCCTCGTCAACGGTTTTTCCCTTCAGCGTCAGCGTGACTTTCGCATAAGGCTGCGGAGCGGGCTTGAAAACGAACTGCAGATTTGCGCCCGCCTGCGTCGAAAGCAGTTGAAGCGCCGCTTGCAAGTCCGCTTGCTCCAGCGTTAGGTCGAAGCGCTTGTCTTGGGTATCGCTACCTTGAGCCAGCGCGGGAAGGCACGCCGCGATCAGTCCGATGATCACGAGCGCCTTCTTGAAAAGTATGTTCATGTCCTCCGTCCTCCTTTGATGAATGATCCTGTGTGGAGAGTGCCGACAGATCTGTCCGGCTTATCCGCCGATACCGCCTCCGCCGCCGATTCCGCCGCCGCGTCCACCGCCGAAGCCGCCCGAAAGGGTGCTGATCTCAGGCGGAAGGCCGATCGAAGCGTTGCCCGCCAACAGAAGAAGGATCAGGAGCGGATCGGCTTCGCGAACCATAATCTTCCGCGTTACCTTGGATGGCGGTGGAGCCGCAGGCGCCCCGCCGGTATCGGTGTTGATCTGCTCGCGCTTGAAAATCCGAATCAGACCGCCTTCCAGCGTATAGGTCGCGCCGACCTGATCGGTGATGTAACGCAGAGCAGTTTCGAAAGCCACGTTCGTGAGTTTCACGGTCACGCGGCCCTGGACATCTTCTTTCACCGTGAAGTTCTGAACACCTGCCGTGTCGAACAGCAGCTTCAGCGCATCCCGGATGTCCGCATCCTGAAGATCAAGTGACGGGATGATCTTCGTGCGGATGTCCTCACCCCCTTGCTGCGCAAGAACGGGTCGTGCCAGGGTGATACCCATCAGCACCGCGCCCACCAAAGCAATCCATTTATTCTTCATAAGTTCTTACCTCCATCAGGTCAAACGCCTGACTTCCTTCTTCGTTATCCTGAATTCTATCCGACTCCTGAATTTCCGCTCCCAGTGCCGCCTCTTCGGCCTCCGCGGCCGCCTCCGGGCTGCCCGCCGCCCTGATTGCCGCCTCCCTGGTCGCCAGCGCCCTGATTGCCGCCGCCGCCGAATTCCGTTGGCGGAGCCGACTCCAGGTTCAACGTTACCTGGTGCGGAAGCGGGCCGGTTTGGCGCACCAGCACCACCGAATCGGCATCAATGGATTGGCAGACCCATTCGGTATTGCCAACCCTCATTCCGGGCCTCACAATGTAGCCTCTGCCGTCTTCCATCACCACAACGGCCTGCACGGTATCGCCAAGAACGATGCCGGCCACACGCCGATAGGGCTGCTCTTCGACGGGCATAAGCTCGGGCGGGGTCACCGGCGCCGGCGGCTCGACTTCAGTGGCCATGCCGGGCAGTTTGCTCAGAATAATTCGGTATCGAATCCCGGTCTGGAACGCCGCTTCGTCGGGAAACATAGCAAAAGGATTGGATCGAGGCGAGGGACTTACGCCCGAACTCGCGACGATCTCCTCGATGGAATGTGCCGCCAAAGACGTTCGGTTACCGGCTTCCGGCGGCGGCGGGAACGTCGCTCTGACTTCGGCCTCGTGTTTGTGATACAGGTCGCCGAGCATCGTTACCTGTTCGGGCTGGCGCGAAGCGCAACCCGAGCCCGCTGCGATTGCGGCTCCCAAAGCGTAGATCATCCAACTTTTTCTCGACATACTGTTACCTTGATTGTACGGTGTGGCCTGAGAACATCCTCAGCCCTGTCATTTAGATGCGAATCCGATCGGTTCCGGTTCCGGTTAGTTCGAAGCGCTTCCACCTCCGCCTGCTCCGCTGAACGAGCCGCCGCCCCCGCCTGCACCGCCGCCCCCGCCAGCTCCGCCGGGTCGAGGCATGGTGCCGCTTCCGGTTTGGCCGGCGCCGCCTCCGCCGCTTCCGCCGCTGGTGTCCGGAACTCTTCCACCTTCACCGCTCCCGCCGGAGACTTCGGGAGTGTTGATATAGGCGATCACGCTGAGCTGATATTTGCCCGTGAGGCGCGGGCCCGTGCCCGAAATGCTGAGGCCCTTTACGCTCGCGATGTAGCCGGGAATCTGGCTCCAGGAGCGGACGTGGTTAGTGATCTGCTGATAGGTTCCCTGAACTGTGATCGTTCCCAAATCCCAAAAGCACACGGGGAACGCCAGCGCCGGATAGTTGAAATAGTATTCGATCAGATCGTTGGGTACATCGGTTGGAAACGGCACCATCGGAGCGGGCGGGACGAGCGTAACGCCGGTTTTCTGAATCCAGTTCCTAAGGTCGCGTTCCACCACGGCGTGCCAAGCGCGCACCTTTACGGTGAGCTGCCACCTGTTGTCGGTGAGGCTGATGGTTCCTTGCGCAGGGGTTCTCAGCTTGGCGATTTTGTCCCAGTCCATGTTCGCCTGAGCGACTTTCTGCAAGGCGTATTCCACCTGCTTTTGGGCGATCTTCACACTGGGTGCGCTCTGAATTTCGCGAAGGTCATCGGTGTGTTTTTTCCAGGCGTCTATCTCCTGCGTCGTTTTGCTCATGGAAAGCAGCCAGAAGCCGCTCCACACCACGATAATCAAAACAAGGCCGCAGACGAAGATGGTTAACGGATTGAGGCGCAGCATCAGTGTTTTCTCCCGTCAACTTTAGTCGCTCGATCAGCCATTTCCTCCACCTCCGCCTTTTGGAGTGGTCGGGCCGCCGGTTCTGCCGCCGGGGCCGCCTCCGCCTGGTGTTCTGCCGCCCGGTCCGCCACCGGGCCCTCCGCCGGAGCCGCCCGTGCCGCCGCCTGCCGCCGCGGCTTGCAATGTTTCCCTCGCATCGGGAGCGGTCAAATCTTTTGCGACAACCATCGTGATGATCACTTCGGATTCACCCGGAATCGGCCCCCGCTCCGGATTGTCGGGGTTATAAGCAAACGGGCCTTCATTTCCTGGCGCCACAGGATTGTATCCTGCTCGAGCAATCGAAACCAAGCCCGGCATGCGAAGAAGGCTGAGCATGATGTCGCTGTACTGTTGGAACGTTTTCAGATATCCGGTGAGCGTTACCGTGCAGTTTTCCGCGCCGTGCGAAGCGGCTTCCATCGAGCGGAGCCGATAGAACGACGGAATATGTTTCCGCACTTCGTCGTACAGATCGGGATACGCCTTGTTCGCTTCGTCAATTTTGTTGACCAGACTTGAATTCGTCAACACAATGGCCGCGTCGGCGATGATCTCTTCGGCGTGCTTTTGCGTTTGGCGCACTTTTTCGGCGTTCGCTTCGAGTTGTGCGGATTCATCCTTATAACTCTGCAGGTCGCCGTTCAGCTTTCTGTTATACATGAACGCGCTGACCAGCGACACAAGCACCAAAATGGTCATCACCATGAGCATCGTTTTGCTCTGGACGTTTTTCGAGACTGTTTTTGGAAGCAGATTGAGCTTCATAAGTTGATGTTTCCCCCGAAACTAATCGTAGGCAATGTGCAACCCCATTCCCACCGCGACCGCAAACTCGCTCGCGTGGTTCTTCACAAGGTCTTCTTCATCCGAACCGACCGAAACCGACAGATTGTTGAAAGGATTGATTTTTGAGACCGGGATTCCGAGGGATCGTTCAACATACCGATCGAACCCCACAAGATTGGCTCCGCCGCCGCTTAAAACAATCGCATCTACCTGCCCGCCTCGGCCGCGGTGATAGTCCACCGATCGGCGAAGTTCAGCTACGAACTCCTCGATTTGGGGAAGGATGGCGTTGGTGATGCGCGCATCGGCTGACGCTGGCGGCGAGGGTTGGGCTGCAGGCGCTGCGGGCATCGCCTGGGTTTGTCCGGGGTCGGCCGCCTGCGACTGGTCAAAAGGATTATAAGGCTGAAAATCTGCTTGAACGGTCTGCTGCCCGAACGGCGATACCTGACCAGCCGTTTCGGGAACCACGGCTTCTTTGCGCTTTTTCTCTTCGGCTTCGTAAGCTGGAATGTTCAGCGCGTCGGCGATAGCCCGCGTTAGAAGCGAGCCGCCCATCAGCACCGTGCGCGGGAACGCGAGCATCCCTTGCCGATACATGTTGATGGCGGTTGTGGAATGGCCGATATGCACCACGCACACGTTTTTTGATCCTGCATCGTGCGCATGGCAGGTGTGCAAGACCCGCCCGATTCCCAAAGGCTCTACATCGATCGCGCCCACCTTGAGACCCGCGCCCTTGCAGATCGCGAGCACAGTGTCAATCGCGCTTTGTGGGGAGACGGCCATCACCACTTCCATATTCTGGCTTGCGGCGAGCGCGGGGTTGTCCACGGGCCGGTAATCGCTGACCACGGTGCTTTCCGCAAACGGAATGTTTCGCTGAATCTCCCATCCCATGTGCTGCTGGAGTTCAGATTCGCTCATCCGCGGGACTTCCAGCACCCGCACCAACACGGCCGATTGACCGTTGATGCAGAACACCACATCTTTAATGCCGCCGCCGTGCATGGCTGCGGCCTCTTTGAGCGCGGCAGTCAGCGGCGCCGGCTGAGAAATTCCCGAATGATCGAGCGTGCCTTCGATCGTCGGCGAAAGGCCCAGCGACGTGATCGCGGGACCATCGGCGCCCAATTTGACGCCGGCTATTTTGATTGACTGGGTGCCGATATCTACACCCAACGCTTGCGTGAGTCGCTTTGCCATCCCTGCCTCAATCCCTCAAGTCAGGTGATCTTATCAGCAAACGTGATAAAGAGTCAACCCACGGGGGGCGATTCCACCTGTGAGTTAGGGACGGGGGGCAAGGGCCGGTTGGTTCTTTTCGACTTTGGCGGGATGGGCTTTTCTCGCCAAGAGGGCCTCTTTGGCCGTCCGGAGTCGCACTTTGGCACGTAGTTTGCCCATTTGGGACGCGATGAAACTGTTCAGAAACGTCTGGATAATGATGGCCGCAATGACATCGATAGGGTTTGGGACGGATGTAGCGCTTGCCGACGACCCGTACGGGAAGCACACCGAGCATCCGGAAAACGCCATGTATTCGATTCAGGTGTACGATTTTCCGTACGATGACTACCTCATCAGCGGCACAAACGTACATTTTCGCGTGGAAGCCGCGTTTCAGGTGATCGGCAACCCAGATGGCGGAGGAGGAACCGCCGGGAACCCTGTCAAGAAGATCATCATCACCGACATGAAAGCGAAGATTCAAGACACGGAAATCCCGAATCCGAGTCCGATTGACAATTCACAAACGTCGCATCACTTTGACGTAGTTTTCGCGAGCACGCATTTTCCGCATGACACGCAGCTGACAATCAAGGGCATCGCGAGTTTCCATCTGATCTATCAAGATAACTCTTCGAGCGATCAGACGATAGAAGTTGCCGTGAAGCCGCGCACGTATAACAAGGGCGCTTTGCTTGCAACGTCCGTTGATAGTGGCGACGGCGAAGCTGCAACCGCGTTAGCATGCGTGAACGCAATAGGACCGATTCTTGAAGCGATGAGCCACGTCGTGCTTCCCAAACCGTTTTCCGGAGCGCAACGACTTGACGAGGGTTTGTTGGATGCGCGTTTAATCGACGCTACCGTGTTCTTCGCGTGTACGCACGGCGAACCTGGGGCGTTTTGGGATTCGGCAAGCCAAAAGAAGTACGACCGAACGAAGGTGCACGCCGTGCTGGCGCGAAGGCCTACTGGAAGACCGGGGTACAATCTTGTGTTCCTTGCAGGGTGTCAGACTGCGCTCGGCACGCAAGGCGATGAACTTGCGAACGAATTTGGGATGAACGTATATTCTGTTGATAAAGCATTTGTGGGTTTCAAGGCGACACTGCTTGCGCCGGGGTTGAATCAGTTCTGTCAGTCGGTTTTCAGCAAACTGAACGAAGGTTATGAAGTCGAGCCCGCGATTCAGGCAGCATTAAAAATAACCAATCCTCAAGCACCCGGAGTCCTTCCTGGAACTACCACAAAATTGAGGCCAGTGATTTTGGGAGACAAGGCGACAAGACTCATCAACGTTTACAAAGGAGCATTCACATGGTATCTAGCGTTCTAGCTGTCACGTTCGGTTATCTGGTTCCTGTACCCGATGTGGGCGAGCAGCAGGCTAGAGAAATCGCCGACGAATACAGGCTGTTCGCGGCATCCGCAGGCGGTACGGCAGTAGTTGGCCTTCCGCCATCGGATGGCCCGGTTGTGATCTCTTCCAGCCCACCTCGTGGCGAATTCGAATTGAAGTACCCGGACGGGCTTGTCTGGGTGAATAAGAAGACTGGGAGAGTGACGGGTATCACATTGTCGGCCGCGACTGGCTTTTCGGTGAACTGGGACAACGAACACGCACTTTCACAGGCTCAAGTCACAGCCCTCGCAAACGCCTACTACAGTCATGCTGGTTTTGTTGGTACGGTTTCGGTAAGCGGCATGGTTGCGGATAACGACATGGGCGGTCCGCCGAATGTGTGGCACGCAGTGGCGAAACAGAGCCAGTCAGGCATCGAACTGTACACAAAGTACGACATTCCGTTATATGTCGAGCATGTATCTGGAAGGCTCGTATCGATTCAGATTCCCGAACCGCCGTTACCGTGCGCGAACACAACCGCGGATATTTCGGCAATCACTGCGCTGTTTAATTTCACGCAATACATTCACAACAAAACCGGCGAATCGAACTTCATCGTTCGCATCCCCATGCATCCTGTGATTTGGGTTCCCGATGCCGATGATTTGACGGCGAATTACAACGAACTCACTCCGGCCTACAACATTTACAAACAGAACAATCAGGGCTATTTGATCTACTGGTGCAACTTGGAATCCACGCAGTCTTCGATGGGAAAAGGTCTGCCAAGGTGGTATTTCGGGCATGTGGATGCGCACACCGGAGCCGTGCTCGGCGCCTTTGTCCCGGCGGCATTCGGCGCAAAAGAAGATAAGCCAAAACCTGCAATCGGTTGGAATTTGGGCCCCGGCATTATGGAAGTGTCGCAAGGCAAAAAGACGATAAAAGTAAGCGGCGCGGACGTCGTCAGTGTTCCCGCTCAAAAAAAGCAGCCTGCCGGCGGAATGCCGGTGCTGCTGCGGCGTGGAACGTTGATGATTTTCTGCTTATTCGATGCGAAAACCGGTCTTGTTTGGAAAGAGCGAGATGGACGTAGGGAATTTGGAAAACCGAACAAAAACCTGCTTGCGTGTCTTCGAAGGATGAAATAGATTGACGGCAATTCAATGAACTCTTCTTCATCCTGTTCAGGGGGTAGTTTGGATTTGGAAGAGATACAGAGGAGGTTCTGAAGACTTTATGAAGTGCGCGAAGCGAGCATCGCGCACTTCGTGTGTCTAGTTGCCCCTTCTTTCTGCGATGAAGCGCGGCGACAGCGAGATGTAGTACACATCGCGGCTGCCTTTGCGGCTGCTGGTGAAATACACCCACACCGGCGATGGCCTCAGCTCCACGGTCGGAATCGGATCGAACGGATCGGGGAACGCGAACACGCTCGATTCATCCACGGCTTCTTCAATCGGCACCGGCTGCTCGGGCAGTTCGGTCTGCCACCGAATCGTGTCCGTAACGGTGTCGGTTTGAATGTTGCCGTTCGCATCGCGCCAGTTGTAGGTTACTGTGGCGGTTCGGTTTTCGTTATCAATGGTGAAGTAGGCATAACCTTTGAACGGATCAATCTGAATGAATCCAGTTGCGCCCGTGATCGTAATCGGCTGCAGAATGTTGCCGTTGGCATCGAGCGCCACGGGGTGATTCAAACGGATGGTGAGCCGCTGCGTTCGCATGTATGGCCTGCGCGACTGACCGGGGCCGGAGGCGCTTTGTTCGTACACGTACCAGAATCTTCCCTGCCGAATCAGATCGTTTGGCTGCGCGGGCTGACCGTTCGACCTGAGCCAGAACCGCCGGTCGGCCGCATATCGGTTGTCGAGGAACGCAGACGGGTTAGTGTGGCCGCCGACTTGTCCAAGTTCGCTGATGCGCGAAACTTTGGGCGTGTAGCGCAGTTCGATCGCTGCGTCGGCGCCGAGCGCGCCTTCCGAGAACTTCACGACGCCTGTGTTCGGATCGCAATAGATTTTTCCGCCTGATTCGGAATCGAATGAGATGACTCCGGTGTTGCTGTCGCTTTGGCGGGAAGCCGGAATATCGAGTCGTGCCGAACCCGAAGATCGCACAACCCAGACTTCAATCGGCCGCTGCGTATCCCAGTTCACTCCGCGGGCGCGATACACACCGTTGTCCCCTTCGCGAACGAGCCTTTCGCGGTTGCGTTCCGGCAGGTTCTGTTGATTGCCGAGATCGCCGCTCAGGCTTGCGGAGTATTTGGTGTAGAACACTTCGGGAACCGACCTGTCGGTGAGCGCGCCGGTGAACACCAGATCAATTGATTGAACGACGCCCGTGCGCAGAATCGGAACGGGATCCCACACCGATGTAAATCCGCGTCCGGGGTTGACCGGTTGATTTTTGGTGAAGTTCGCCGTTTGATCTCCGCCGCCGGAAAGCGCGCTGGTCTGGCGGTTGTAATAAATCTTGTTGACGCCGTTTTCTTCCGTGTACCACATGACAACCATGCCTAAGCGCGTGGGGTTGACGCCCGGACTAAACAGTCCGATTTCGCGCGGGCGGCGTTTTCGCAAACCGGGATCGCTTTGAATCCACATCGTGTTGCCGAGAGTCGGCTGGCCGTTGGCAGGCACCGCGTACTGCTTGAAGAACAGGCGGTTGTCAACCACGTCTACGCGGCCGTCGCCGTCGGTATCTTTGCGCACTTCGCCGGTCATCCACAGATAGTTTGTGAACTGGCCGAGCGTTGCGCCTGCGTTCGCATTCAGTTCGAAGGCAGGGTCATAAAAGTGCGGCGGGCCGACGATCGTTCCGGCGGTGCCGGCAAACAGCGTCGCGGGCGCATCGGTTGGATACGGCCCTGCAAACGGATTGAAGAAACGATTGTTTGCGGCGGGGTTCCATCCCATGAAGTCGCGAAGCGGGCTGGTTCCTGCTTGGTTGGGAGTGTTGGAAAGCGTGGAACCGGAAAGCCAAGACGAGAACAGATTCCAATCGTCTTGCGGCTGGGGCACGCCTGGAGTGTTGACAATGGACGGGCGGTTGGCTGTCCAAGTGAAATGCAATCCGCCGAACGGATCGCGGAAGCCTGCGGGGCCGGTGTTGGTCCAAGTGAAGTTGGATGGACCCGCGAGCGGATCGTCAACGTGCGTTACGGAACCCGAAACGGTGCCGCCGGTGAGCCGCGCTTCATGGTTGATGAATTTCACACGCATGGTTGGATCGGTGAACGCTTCGAGCGGCTGACCGTTTGAATCGAACATCACCGCACGGTCGTTTCCACCGCCGATGAGATAACTGTCTTCGACGACGTTCACAAGCTGCGAATATTCGCCGGCTGGGAATCCGAGCGGAACGGCAACGCCGATCACGGGTCTGCTGTTGTTGGGCGGTGTGAATCCATACGGTACATCGGGAACGGTGAGCTGGGTTGGAGCGCGGTCGCCGACGCGCGCTTTGTGAAGCGTAACGCGCGGATTACCGCTGGCATCGAACGCGCCGTTGTTGAACGCATAAGGCGGATTGATATTGGATACGATGTTCACGTTGCCGTCAATCCACGCGAGCGGATCGTTCGCTTCCGAAGAAAATGCCACCGGGTAATAGGAGGGATTTCCTCCGACAAGCGTTCCGATGCGCGTGGCGACGCGAAGATCGAGCATGTTCACGTTGCCGTCGTTTTTCAAAGTAAACGGCTGGAAGAACAGCTTGTAAAGCGCGCCGCTTGAGATATCCGGCACGAACAGGTTGGTGGGCAGCCACGGCGCGAAC
>JAJPJR010000050.1 GCA_021324165.1 Armatimonadota bacterium | reverse complement strand
TATTTTGGAAGATGGTTGCGTTCTTGAGTCCGCTCTTGGCCGCGAACGCAGTTTCCGGCCCCATAAAGTTCGACCTGGTTCTCGACCAGCAGGTTTACGCGGCCGGCCAGCCGATTCTTGCCTCACTCACCGCAAAGAACATCTCCAACAGGCCCGCGGTTCTTGCGAAGGCGATTTGGGACGGCGCTCCGGCAGCAACGGCAAACGCCACCCTGATGCGAAACGGCAAACCAGTTGAAACTTTCGGCGATTCCTCCATCACGGCCGTGCAGGTGATCGTAGACAATCGTGTGGACAAAAGCCGGTTCGTGGTGCTTCAGCCGAATCAAACCGTAACGCTGTATTGGGTGAAGTTTGAAGGCGAACGCGTGTTTCGGAGTCAGTCGAGGGACAAGCAGGCCTATGCGGAATCTAAAGCCATACCGCTGGCGCCCGGCCGCTATGAATGCGTTGTCAGATACGAGTTCGACGCCAAAAAAATCGGCGACAGTTGGAAACGCGAATGGATGCAAGAAACCACCTTTGAACGTGGAGCACGCTCGCTTTGGAATTCGGCGCAAGAGGCTGCAGTCCGAATCTCTCAGCCGCTTCGCATCAAGTAGAATCCGCTCGGGCCCCATGGTGGTCTGCAAGCGCATGAACATCGCCGATCTGCTGCAGTTGACGGTGGAGGGGGGGGGCGGTGTTCTTCGGCGCGATCCCTCGAATCCATCGAAAAATGGCCGCCTTGCTCGATGCCGGACTTGGGTAGATAAAACATAGGACAGCCCGCCGCCACGTTGTCGGGTGGGGAAGCTCAGCGCATCATATTGGCTGAGGAATTGTCGAAGCGATCCACGGGGAAACCGTGTATATTTTGGAAGAGCCGACGACGGGTTTGCTCTTCGAAGATGTCAAGAGCCTCTTGGGCGTGCCGCACCGCCTGGTGGAGCAGGGCAATACGATGATTGTCATCGAGCACAACCTGGATGTGATCAAAACGGCGGATTGGGTGACTGATCTGTTGCCAGAGGGAGGGAATCGCGGCGGGAGGGTCGTCGCCATGGGCACGCCCGAACAAGTCACCGCCAACGGGGACAGTTGGACGGGGAGGTATTTGAGGAGGTTGCTGGCATGATGATCCCCAGGTGCGTGAGCCGGGTAACTTTGGTTTAGGGGCGACAGAGACGACATGGGTATTGACTCCCCGCGCAGCCTAAACGAACTGGTTGACACACTTGTGCACCACGATGCCTTGCGACGGGACTCGGACGCCTTTCAGGTAAGAACGCTCGAGAGGATCGCCGCGCGCTACGCGGACGAGACTGCCCTGCGTGGTCTACCAGAGCAACTCCAGCAGGCAATTTCCAAGATGGGAATCGATCACCTCTACGAGCATCAGGCTCAGGCAATTGAATCGATCCTGGCCGGGAACGATGTCGTGATCGCGACTCCGACAGCTAGCGGAAAGACTCTTTGCTTCAATGTCCCCATGACTGTCGAACTCCTGAAGCACCCTGAATCTCACGCCCTCGTGCTGCATCCGATGAAGGCCCTCACCAACGATCAACGCTTCCAGCTTGAGCGGCTTTGGCGCTCATGTGCTCCGTCGCACCTTCGTTCTTGGGTCTACGATGGAGATACGCCGGCAGATCACCGGGCGATTGTCCGAAACGCTCCACCACAGGTAGTTTTCACGAATCCAGAAATGCTCAATATGTCGTTTCTGGGAAGCGCACACCTCTGGACAAACTTCCTGCGGCACCTTCGATTCGTGGTGATCGACGAAATTCACGAATATCGCGGCTTTTTCGGCTCGAACGTTGCTCTACTACTTCGCCGATTTCTGCGGAAACTCGGAGAGCTCGGCGCGCACCCGCGAGTTGTTTTAGCTTCGGCGACTTGCAACAACCCAAAGGAGCACGCTCGAGCGTTGACCGGACGAACTTGCGCGGTGATTAAGACTTCTCCGATGCGTCCCAAACGACATTTCCTCTTCATTGCCCCTTCGATTGATAGCCGCCAATTCTCGACGATTTATCAACTAAGGATCGCCCTTGCGGCGCTTGCCTGCATCAAGCAGGGCCATTCAACAATAGTATTCACGCCGTCCAGGAAGTTCTGCGAAGACGTTGTTCGGATTGCTAAACGAAAGGCAACCGATTTTGACCTGGATCCGGAGAGGATCGTGCCGTATCGCAGCGGCTACACGCCAGACCAGCGAAGAGATATCGAAGAGAAGATGCGCGATGGCTACTACAAACTTGTATTTGCTACGAACGCACTTGAGGTAGGTATAGACGTCGGCCTGCTCGACGCGATCATTCTCGCCGGCTTTCCCGACAGCATCATGTCGGCCTGGCAGCGAATTGGCAGAGCCGGGCGTTCCATGGATGCAGAGGCGTTTGTGCTCTACTTTGCCATGAAGAATCCGTTCGATATCTTCATGGCAGAGAACGTCGATCTATTCCTAAACAAGCCCCTCGATGACCTGGTCGTGAACTATGAGAATGAGGAGTTGGTTAAGAGGCACGTACCTTGCCTTCTATTTGAAAAAGAGACTGCCCTCAAGAGCGACGATCGAATGATTCTTGGAGAAGCGCTATACGCCCAGGCCCAGGCTGCCGAGAAGACCTATCAAAAGATTGCAACCTCGGCGGCAGCCCCTCATGCGAAGCTCCCCATAAGGGCAGTTTTCAGCGGCGAGTACAAGGTGATCGCAGATGGCAAGGAGATCGGTTCAGTCTCCGAGGAACAGAAGTTGAGAGAGGCGTACCTTGGGGCGATCTATGTTCATCTGGGGCGGCAATACAGAGTCAAGAGCCACGGGGCGGGGGAGATTGATGTGGTCAGTGCCGAGGCAAATCGCCGAACTGTCCCTAAAACCTGGTCCGTCGCTACGGAAACTAAGTTATTCGATGGGAGACGCTTCTCGGAGGATGCCTCGCTCTATCACGGACAGCTCATGATCTACAACAACTTTGGCGGCTATCGCGAGGAAGATGAGATATCTGGAGAAGTTGTGGACGAGGTAAATACTGAGCCGATTGCCCACCAGAAAACCGCTCACGCAGTCTGGATTGAGGTGCCTGGAGACGTCCCAGAATGCGAACCTGCGAAGGTGCTGCCACTATTGGAGAAGATGATCCGGGTCGCCGTGCCGTTTGTTGTGCCGTGCGACAGGTACGAAGTTTCAAGCCTAACTTCGGTGCCGAACCGAAAGGTGTACATCTACGAGACCGTGCCCGGTGGCATTGGGATCGCGCGCAAAGTGTTCTTTGACCCCGTGAGGGTCTTGGAGCAAGGATTGCAGATCGCCGAAGCCTGTTCATGCGAATTCGGATGCCCGCGTTGTATAGCTCTTCAGCGCATCCCTGGGGAGGAGCGCGTACCTAAGCAGGGAGCAGTGCAACTGGGTCGGCACCTAGTCAACGCGATCCGCAATGGGCATTCTGACGAACTGGATCCCGAACTTTTGGGTTGGCGCCCTCTCTCTGCCGTCTGATCGTGTTCCCGAAAGCTCTACCCCGTCACCGTCGGGCTTACCGTCTCGCTGATAGGCCCCGGTTCGTTGCGGGTGCCCATCCACCTTCCGATGTTGAAGATCCCTCCGAAGGGAAATGAGCGGAGCGAATCGCGAAAGTGTGCCGTTTCATTCCCCTCGCTCCCATTTCTTTGGCTTTGCTCAGGATACCCTTCCACCGCCACATAAATTGTGCGCGTGTCGCTCGCAAGGCAGCTGCACTCGGTCAAATCGGTGGGCAGCTTCGCAGACCTCCATCCCCCTGCCCCTTCCCCCTCTCGCTCGCTGCGCTCGCTCCAAGGGGAAGGGGAGAATCCTCTTCATCCAAAGCTCGCAGCCGATCTGCCCGGCGTTCACGGCGGTCACGTCCGCGTCGAGGTGGGTGGCGTATTGGGTCGGCCAAGTGTCGAACTGGTCGTCGCGGTCGGTAATGGTTTTAGCCATGCTTGTTTTCCTGCTTCCATGGGTTGGGGCGCTCGTTCCGAATGGGGGAAATTTACCCTCTGCCGGGAAATGGCTCCTTCGACTGGGGGACTGAGTTTCCTGGGTGCGGGAGCTTCGCGGCGGCGATGACGCGTGCGGCGCATGGGATTCGGCGCAGGGGGTCAAAGTCAGGTCATTGTCAAACTTTCGCGCAAGCGGGAGATCCGATACCCGCCCGGGGGACTGTGCCTAAACGCCGATCCTGCCGAAACTATCCTTGAGAAACCCTGTTAGGATTACCTGCCCCCGGGGCAGGGCATGGAGGATCACTGTGAGACCAACTGTTTTTGCGCTGAGCGCGGCAGCCGCGCTTGTCATTCTTTCCGGCTGCACCGAAAAGACCAAGCCGATTTCGACCCTGGTTGCTTTCTCGACCGACCGGTCGGGCAACTTCGAAATTTATGCGATGAAAGCCAACGGCGATTCGCCGGTCAATTTGACCAACGATCCCGGTGACGATTTTGAGCCGTGCTGGTCGCGCGACGGAAAGAAGATCGTGTTTACCAGCACGCGCGACGGCAACAGCGAGATTTATGTGATGAACGCCGACGGATCGGGCCAAACCAACCTTACGAACAATGCGGCTGAAGATACCGAGGCATGCTGGTCGCCCGACGGAAGCAAGATCGCATTCGTTACTGATCGCGACGGCAACAAAGAGATTTATACGATGAACGCTGACGGAACTGGAGTTGTGAACATCACGAACGATGCGGGAGAAGATTCGCATCCTTCGTGGTCGCCGAACAGTCAGAAGATCGTTTTTGCGAGCGACCGCGACGGCGACATGGAGATCTATTCGATGAACAGCGATGGAACGGGCGTAACGCAACTCACCAGCAACGGTGTGAAGGATGCGCAGCCATCGTGGTCGCCAAAAGGTGATCGCATCGCGTTTGTATCGGATCGGGATGGCGACGACGAGATTTACACGATGAACGTGGATGGATCGAACCAGGTGAACATTTCGCAGGATTCGGGATTCGCGGATGACGCTCCCGATTTTTCTCCTGGCGGCAGCAAGATCGTGTTCACCACTGATCGGGACGGCAACTTGGAAGTTTATTCAATGGGGATTAATGGAAGCGATCCCACGAACCTTTCGAACAACGCAGCCGCAGATCAAAGTCCGAACTGGTAGCGCGCTTGCAGCAGCAAAAACAAGATCCGCCGCACAAGCCTTTCTTGTAAAAGGGATGCTGCGGCGGATCAAAGTTTTTAACGTTTCTTTCGCTGGCCGGAAGCGGGGATAGGGGCGGGCAGTTTTTTATCGGCCCAGACTTTCAACCCGAACATCGCTGCGAACGCCGCAAGGCACAAAACCGCCGCATACATCGGGGTTTTCCACCAACGGTAGCTGGCCAAATCCTGCAGGTCTTTGTTTGCGGCTTTCAAAACGGCGCCGCTATCGGCTGCTCCTTCACGCAGTTTGGCGGAAGCGGATGCGATGTTTGATCCGCCTTTCGAATCGGCGTTCAGATCTTCGGGGCGCTGTTCGCTGGTGTTGGTCGGAACATCTCCGACAGGACCCATCGGTTTTGCGGTTGCCGTTTGATTCAGCACGTCTTGTTCGGAAAAGTGCCGAATGTCGGGTGCCCGCCCTCCTCGTTCGATGATCGGAGCGGGCAGTGACTGTACGGCAGCGGCGATGCAGCAGATTGCGATCAGTTTGAATCTCATTTCACGAACTCCTCAGGTTGTTGCGTTGCCTCCGCGGAGGGTGCCTTTGTCTTTCCAGGTGCTTCGAACGAGCACCGGCGTTCGCGGAAGGTTGAGATCAATGAGCGGCTTTTTGGTGATGGCACGCTCACGAATTCGGTGATCGTAGTTCATGACCATGGGCAGCGAGTAGAGCACCATCGCTTCGTCTTTCGAAATGATCGAGCCGTTGAACACGCAGCCTCCGCCGCCTTCGGCAAGTCGGCCGCCGCCCAGATAGTTCGTGTAGATGATGCAGTCCATCTGGTGAATGTTTTCTGAAATGCTGTCAATGTACGAGTCGTCATAGGTGCTCTGATACCGTTTTCTTCCTGTGCCATCGGTTTGCAGCGCATCGAAGGCAGGAATCCAGTTGCCGTATTCATCGTATCGGCCCTTGGTGAACGGCGGAGTCATGTAATACAGCGGATAGGGGAACGCGTATTTTTTGACGTCGCCCATCATCACGCTGCCGCGTGCCGCGAGAGCGATCATATCCTTGGCGCTGTTGTTGTTGTCAATCAGCTGCGGATCAGACCCGCGGAAATCGGGCGGGTTCTTGTACACGATGCTTCCTACCACGTGCACGTTGCGCCCCGTGTAAACCGTGCCCTGACCCTGAATGGTGCCTTTGATCACGCAATCCTGCGTGAACGTGACCGGGCCGTGAATCAAAACGGGTTTCGATGATGTTCCAATCAGCACGCCGCTTCCGCTCACAACGCCGTTGGTATCCAATCTTTGATACGCATTCAGGCTGGAGTTCCAAACTTTCACATAGGCGCCCTGATTGTAATCGGGGTTGGGAGCGCCGTTGTCGAAGGTAACGCGATCATCAACATAAGAGTTGCTGAGCGACGTATATCGGGAAAGATCGGAAAGGTCGGGCATGACGATCTCTTTGGTCGGCGTGTTGTCGAGCCACGTACCCTGATACGTTTTGTAGCCGTCGGAATCGCCGATGATCGAGCCATAGAACCTGTTGTTGAGGGTTCCGCCTTGATAGTCATACAAAAAGTCGCGCCATTTTTCGTAAGTGTCAGATCCTTTCGCTCCATGTTTGGCAGCGTCATAGGCTTGCCGTCTGCGCGGGTCATTGGCAAGACTATAAGTGATGTTCGATTGTTGAAACGGCGTAATGTTGACTTTGCCGTCTGCGGCGGGGACGAGTTTGTCGTTGGCGCAGGCGTAGACCGATCCGTTGATGGTGGGCGTGCCGCCGGAAAAGTCGAAGTTTCCGTTTGCGCGCATATCGCCGTTGACAATCAGGTCGTTTTGGCCGAAGCCGGTCATCCAGCCGTAGTTGTTTACGAAGTAAGTGTAGTCGAACACTTGGCTTCTGGATAGCGAAAACAGGACGGTAACATCCACGATTTTTCGATCTTCGTTCGAATCCATCGAACCGTTTTTGTTGTGATCATCGAACGCGACCGACCGGATGCGAACCACACGGTTGTAGGTGTCGGGCAGATCGTAACCGACCACGCCTACCGAATACTTATGGGTTTCATCGAGCGAGCCGGAAATGGAGCCTTTTGGGTTATCCGAGCTCGAGCCGACGTAGGTGGCATCGAGCGTATCGAACTTCTGAGCGATTTTGAACGGCTTCCAGTTGGCAACCAGCAAGTCCTGCACTCCTGCCTCGCACACTTGCTGAAGCGACACATCGGCCGCATTCTGCTTTGCCAAAATGATGGTTTGCGTGGCGCTGCTGACATAGGCAGTGGTGGCGACAGCGACCAATGCGAGCACGCCGAAGATCGAAATGAGCGCAAACCCGCGCTGACGTTTCTTTCGTATCGTTGTTCTTTGTCCCATAAATGCACCTGATCCTATTGAATGATTTGCGGCGTGTTGCGCAAAAGAATCTGTTCTCTTACGCGGCCGTATGCATGCTGCCCATTCTGAATCACCCTATCCGTAACAAGCTGGACGGTGACGATTCGAATGATCGAACCCGTCCCAGGAGTGAAAATCTGATACGTGGGCGAACTTCCGTCGCCACG
>JAJPJR010000043.1 GCA_021324165.1 Armatimonadota bacterium | reverse complement strand
TTCGGTCTTCAACTGTTTCAGCGCATTGTCAATGGCTGCAATCCCAGCGTCCACGCCTTTCGCTTTTGCGATCGTGCCCGAATACTCATACGCCACGGATCGGAAAAGTTCTTGGCTCGATGCCAAACTCGGAGCCGTAACTTCGCCCAAGTGCATGGCGAGCATCTCGCCCTCGCCAAGAGCGTTGCAGCTTTGCAGCATCAGCATCTGTGCCTGAAACTTCTGTTCGGAGCTCGGATTGGTGCTCAAATACCGACCGCAAAGGTCACACGCATCCTTGTGTTTTCCAGCAAGCGAAAACACCTGCGCCCATTCGAACGCTTGTGAAGCGTCTACCGTTTTGGGGTCAATCCCCTTCACGGAATCCAGCGCCATTTGAGTTACAGCAAGCGTAATCTTTTCAAAATCAATCTGCTTGCCCGAATTCCGCGCCTCGTTAAACTGCTTTGCGCGGAACTCGTTTATGGATTTCAGAATTTCGGCAGGGGTTTTGGTTTGTGCGAACGCGCACACCATCGAAAGCATGGCCAACCCCGCCATTCCAAGGCGAATCATTTTCGTCACTGCTTAGGGACCTCCCTTATTTAATACTACGATACCTTCGCAGAGCAAAGATGGTTCCCCGCTTACCCCCCAATTTGCGAGTAAGCGTCCGCCACGCCCTGAGGCACCCACCCCGCCCGCTGATACTGGGCATAGGCGCGCCGAATCTCGTCTTTGCCCGCGGGATTGTTCTGCTTTAGGTGCACTTTTCCCAGCGAATAGAGCGCAAGCGAGTTGTTCGGACACTCCTGCACAGCCCTCGCCAGGAAAAACTCGGACTGTTTCAACCCCTCCGGCGTCGGATTCGCCGCCAGCAAACCCCCGGGCGTCCGCTCGCCGCGATAAAAATCGAACTGCGATTTTATGAACGGGATGCTCAGCGCCGCTCCGTTTTCCGGCGTTAGATCGGATCCGCCGTCCATCGCCTGATACGATCTGATGATGCCCGCATCGGTATATGCAGGCCGCACAAACAGATAGTTTCCCGTCGCTTTGTCTTGCAGCCACAAACCCTTGTGCTGAATGAACGGCGTCGGATCGGAAGCGTCCACCAGCACGCTGTTTTTGCTTGGGAGGTGAACCACGCACACAACGTGCCCAAGGTTCGATCTTCCGTCCGTCGGATTCGCCCATACCATCACCATGCCCGCTTTCAGCCCCGCCGATTGCAAAATTCCGGCGATCAGCACCGACTGCAACAAACATTGCCGTTCGCCCAGTTTTTGGGTGTTCGCAAATTCGTATCCGCGATCCAGGCTGAATTTTGGAATCGTCTTCTTAATAACGCGATGCAGGTCGGCGCAGACGTTCAGAACCGGCTCATCATCTGCCGCTCCTTTCACTGCCAATCGGGCGCTTTCCAGCCACGCGTGAAGCGTCTTTCCGGAAACGGCTCGAAACGAATCTTCGAACGACGAAAAGAACTGCGCGCAATCGCCGGCATTGCAAACCTTGTACGACTCTTTCACAAACTGTTTGAAACTGTTCGTGCCATAGGCGTAACTCGGCTCCTGTACCGGATGCCCGTCTCGTGCATAAACGGTGTGATGACAGCCGATCGCTGGCAGCACCGCCAACATTCCCAACACAAGCATCGCTAACTCCCTGACCATCTGAACGAATCGAACTTGTCAATCGTAACGAACTCGTACCCTTTTGCGCGCAGCGTTTCGATCAGTTTGGGCAGCATGTCCACGGTTTCTTCAACCCCGTCGTGCAGCAGCACAATTCCACCGGGACGAACTCGGCGCAGTGTGCGTTGAAGCAGCGCCTGGGCATTAGGATGTTTGAAATCCAGCGGGTCGTCGGTCCACAACACCGTCTTGCAGCCAAGGGCATAAGCGATCCGCGCAATGTCTCGATCATAATCGCCGCCGGGCGGCCGGAAGTATTCGGGCTGCCGCCCCAAAATCTGCGAGAGCACATCGCTGCAAGCCGCGATCTCTTCCGCCACGAACTTTGCCGGAATCTTGGTAAGACTCACGTGGTGATACGTGTGGTTTTCTACAAGATGCCCCTCTCCTGCCTCCAGCCGAATCAGTTCAGGATGCTTCTCGGCTTGAGTTCCTACCACAAAAAAAGTCGCCTTGACATCGTACTGCTTCAGGATTTCCAAAAGACGCGGGGTGAATCCAGTGTGAGGACCATCGTCAAAAGTCAGCGCCACCCGCTTCGATGAACGATCACCGTGCGCAATTCGGCCCGATTCAAGCCCGCCCTGTTGAGAGATCTGCCGATCCAGCGCCCGCAACTCTTTGATCGTCTTATAATGCTCCTGCTTGGCGCGAACCCACATCGGATCGTTGTCGGCCTCCAGCTTGGCGATCGCCTGTTTTGCCGAAAGTTCGTTCGGCGGCAGACCGTAGTTCACCGCCTTCGGGCGGTGCGGGTGAACAGGCTGCCTGATCGAGATGGTGCTTGCCAACACCGTCTCCGGAGTGAATGTGGACGGCTTGTCGGTTCGCAACGCTCCCGCACAACCCCAAACGAGACCGCCGACGGCAAGATATCCCCAAAAACTGCGCATCCTCATAAACTTATCGGTAGATTCAACACACAAAACGGCCCTGAAGTATCCAACATCCGGGCGAATGCGGGCAAGTTTACCGGCGCCCGTTCGAAGGTATCTTGCCTAAAATGTTGATCACCCTCGTGGCTGCCCCCCTGATTTGGCTCCTTGCCCAGGAACCCCTGCCGCAGAAGGACATGACGCCCATCTCAGGCACGCTTTACTTAGGGGGCGGCCTGCGAGCCGAATATAAGCTCGAGTACAAATTCTTGGGAGTCAAAGAAGTCTGGGCGGGACTGATGTGCATCAACGAGTGTCAGGGCAGAAAGCACCTCGCGCATCCCGAATGTGACACTTCTTGCGACAAGCCCTGTCCTATGAATCACCTCGACCATCGAGTCGGACCGCGCGCCGGCGGCGAAGCGGGATGGGAACTAATCCTCGGCAGGTATTACGAAGCCGTCAAAGGGACGGGGATGAATAGTTCCCAATATCACGCGATCTTCTACGACGTGCTGGCAAAACTTAACGCTTCGTATAGCAGATGGGAAAAGCCTTCCGCCTATGATGTCACTTTCAAAATGCGGTGCTGGAATAAAGATCCGTGCACCAATCAGAAAAGACTCGTAAAGTTCAACCGATGGCAAACGATTGTTCATGTGAAAATTACAAAGGAGGTCACTGCAGCAGACGGCACGGTCACAATCGTGCCTGTCAGAAACTTTGATTACAATGAGTATGAGGTGCTCATTCCAACCGACGAATGGGTTGACCAAAAGCCTGAGGTTAACTGCAAGTGCGCGGTAGTAAAGAAAATCGAAGATGACGGTGATTTTGAAAACCCG
>JAJPJR010000016.1 GCA_021324165.1 Armatimonadota bacterium | reverse complement strand
TTCGGGAATCCAGCTGCGCGCTGCCGACCAATGGGGATTCGACAAAACCGTGCTGACGCTGTTCGTTAACTGGGGAGGCAGGTTTGCCTTCGGCGCTTACCGATGGTTCGACATGGTGGTGATAGACGGTCTGTTCGTGAACGGCTCAGCGTTCATGGCCGGCGCGGTTGGAAAACTTCTAAGACGAACTCAAACTGGCTATGTGCGCAACTATGCATTTGTGATGCTGTTGGGAAGCCTCCTTCTCGTTTCGTATATTTTATATCGGAGTTCCATGCCGTGATGCAGCCCACTCCCCTCGGCCCGCTCACGGCGGTCATCTTTCTGCCGCTTGCGTTTGCGGTCTTTTTAATGCTGGTTCCGCAGCAGTTCGTGCGCGTTCACCGTTATGCGGCGCTTGGCGGGGCGGTCGTAACGTTCATCGCATCGTTAACGTTGTATCGCGATTTCAGCGGCAACACGTTCCATTTTCAATATTACGAAGCAGCGCGGTGGATTCCCCAGCTGGGAATCTCTTTCAAAGTGGGAATTGACGGTATCAGCCTTTGGCTGGTACTGCTCACGACATTCATCGGTGTCATTGCGGTGTGGTTCAGCTTTTATGTGAATCACCGCGCAAAAGAGTTCATGATTTATCTGCTCATTTTGGAAACGGCGATGATCGGAGTGTTCTGCTCGCTCGATTTGATTCAGTTTTATGTGTTCTTCGAAGCAACCCTGATTCCGATGTATTTCCTCATCGCAATTTGGGGAGGCGGCAATCGCACCTATGCTGCCATCAAGTTCTTTCTCTACACGTTTTTGGGTTCGATTTTCATGCTCATTGCTATCATCGCGCTGTATTTCATCGCCAAATCGAAACTCGGCAGAGGCACGTTCGACTTGATGGAACTTCAGGTGTTGGCGGCGCAAGGAAACCTGGCAGCGGGTTCGGTGCAAATCTGGCTGTTTGCCGCGTTTGCGCTCGCCTTTGCGGTCAAGGTGCCGTTTTTCCCCGTGCACACCTGGCTGCCCGATGCGCACACCGAGGCGCCCACCGCGGGTTCGATCGTGCTCGCTGCCGTGATGCTGAAAATGGGCACGTACGGATTCATCCGATTCTGCCTGCCGCTGTTTCCCGAAGCGAGCATTCAGGCAGCGCCGTTCATGATGGGTTTGGCAGTCGTGGGAATTTTGTACGGTGCCGTCATGGCCGCGGTGCAAGTGGATTGGAAACGGCTGGTTGCCTATTCGTCGGTCAGCCATCTGGGTTTCGTCATGCTCGGCGTGTTCGCGATCAATCACAACGGCCTGACGGGAAGCGTGCTGCAAAGCGTGAATCACGGAGTAAGCACGGGCGCGCTGTTTCTGCTCGTGGGCATGATTTATGAACGAAGGCACACGCGTTTGTTCAAAGATTATGGCGGACTCAAGCGCCAAATGCCGATCTTCGCCGCGCTGTTTCTTATCGTTATGCTCAGCAGCGTAGGCCTCCCCAGCCTGAACGGTTTCATCGGAGAGTTCTTATGTCTTGCCGGATCGTTCCAAGCCGCGTTCGAAGGCGCGCTGCACATTCCGTTTTGGATGCCGGTGCTTGCCGGAGGCGGCGTCGTTCTGGCGGCGGTCTATCTGTTGTGGATGTATCAAAAAAGCTTTTACGGCAAACTGGATCAGCCCGAAAACCGCCGCCTGCGTGATATCAAACCTTGGGAACAGGCCGCGTGCGGACTGTTCGTCGTACTGATCTTCTGGCTCGGACTGTTCCCCACATTCTTCACCGAAAAAATGGAAACCAGCATCAATGCGGTTCGGCATCAAACCACGCTTCCCGCAGGACAAAGGCCGTGCTGGAACGACGACGGAGTGGACATCAACCATCAAGGCGATGTCGTGCAAGCCTCGTCGCGCAACCCCGAAAACATCGGCGATTGGAAACAGGGCCGCGTGATTGCGCCTTCGAACCATTTCCGCCAGCGCGATTCCGCAATCTCGGCAGAAAGGGAGAAGCGATGACCATTCAAAATCAGCCCGACGTGCGCCGACTTGAAGGGATAAGATTTCGGTGGCCCAGTTCGAACGATGACGATTTAATCGTCGCCACCGATGCGGCCGTTACAAAAGCCTCGCCTCAGCAGATCGTTTTGCGCGAACTGCCCTCGCCTTTTGCGATCGCCGAATCCCGCGGGATGGATCTTCCCGCCAAAATCCGCTCCGATTCGGTTGCCGCCGCCGCGCTCATCAACCAGTTGGCTTTTGAAGCAGAATCCATCATCAAAAGCATCGCTGCAAACGGATTCGATGGAGTGTTCTACCGGCTTTCTGGCGCCGATCCCGCACGACTTTCGCCCATGCAATATGGCGGACTGCTGTTCGAGCACGATTGGAATCTCATCTCCGCAGCGAGTACAACCGGTCTGGTGGTGGTTTTTGCCGACGTCGGAGAAGATGCGTATTTCGATGTGATCGCTTCGCTTCCGTGCACGGTGCTCGCCTATGATCCCGTCAGATCGAAAATCAGCGATGCCGAATTGCGGCGCTCGACATCCGCACTTCTTGCTCCAGGCACAGATCAAAATGGAGCCGTCATGTTTCAAATCGAGGCGGATCATCTTCGGGGGAACGCATGAATCTTGGCGACGCACCTCTCACTCCAGCCCCCATCGTTTGGGAGCCGATGCTGCCCATGATCATCGTTTTTGTCACAGGGGTTTTGTGCATGTGCGTGGAAATGCTCAGGCCCAAACAGACAAACAACTTAATCGTGGTGCTGTCGCTCGCTGGTCTTGCAGTTGCTGGAGCGCTGATTGTCTTGGATTGGACCGCGGCCGTTTTCCATCAGCCGCCGTCCGAATTCTTCGGTGTGCGTTTCGGCGGTTCACCGGAAGAAGCCGGAGGCGGGCTGTTTATTCATGACCGGTTTGGGCAGTCCGTTCAACTCATCCTCATTGCCAGCACGTTCATCACCATCCTTTTCAGCGAAGGCTATCTTCGCGAGCGGCGCATTCCGTTCGGTGAATACTATCCGCTCGTTTTGTGGTCGGCGGTCGGCGGCATGATCATGGCATCCACGCGCGATCTCATGATCTTCTTTTTGGGGCTTGAAACGCTGTCCATCGCGCTGTATGTGCTCGCCGGGCTGAACAGCAAAGAAAAACGGTCGCAGGAAGCGGCCTTGAAATACTTTCTGCTCGGCGCATTCGCGTCGAGTTTCCTTCTGTTCGGAATCGCGTTGATTTATGGCGCGACCGGCACCACGCACATTTTGGGGATTCCGATGCTGATGAACCACGCTTCCGCCGATCCAACCGCCGGCAAAATCCTCATCGGCGGCATCGCAATGGTTCTCATCGGATTCGGATTCAAAGCCGCGCTTGTGCCGTTTCATATGTGGACTCCCGACGTGTATCAGGGCGCTCCGACCACCGTTACCGCATTCATGGCGGCAGGGTCGAAGGCTGCGGCGTTCGGCGCGCTGGTTCGGTTCGTCGGCGCGATCACGCAGCCCGAACTCATTGATGCGTGGCTTCCTGCGCTCGCCATCGTTGCGGTGCTCACAATGACCGTCGGAAACCTGATCGCCTTGGCGCAGCGCGACGCGAAGCGGATCATCGGCTATTCCAGCATCGCGCACGCTGGATATCTTTTGGTTGCGGTTGTGGCGTGGGCACATTCGCGCGGTTCGATCGGTCTCGATACCGTCGTTTATTATCTTGGCGCGTACAGCATCACAACCATCGGAGCGTTCGCGGTGTTGTCGCTCACGGCGAAGGCCGGCCGCGAGGGCACTCAGCTCGAAGATTACAACGGCCTTTGGAAGCGCGCTCCGTTTGCCGCCGCGGCGATGATCGTGTTCATGGCAAGCCTTGCAGGAGTTCCACCCACAGGAGGGTTCGTCGGAAAACTTCTAATCTTTAAAGACGCGTTGGATCAAGATTACACTTGGCTTGCAATCGCTTTGGGGATCAACTCTGTGCTTAGTGTGTTTTACTATCTGAGAATCGTTTTCGCGGTGTGCGTAGATGAACCGGATGAACGCCGATCACAGTTCGCCAAACCGAATGCAGGCATGCTGACTGCCGCTGGCGCGTGCGCGCTTGCAGTTCTTGCTATGGGAGTTTTCACAAGTGCGGTCTTGCAGACCATGGGGCTTTCACTGCCTGCCGAATCAGGATCGGCTTCAAGGTCGGTGGCGCAAAAACCATGAAACTCGGCTTGAGTATGTGGAGTTTCGTGCAGCCGTGGAAACGCGGCTTTGAAGTTTGGGAATTCATCCACCAAGCCAAACAGTACGGTGTTGACGGGGTCGAACTTCTGGATTTCTTTTATCGCAACCAGTCCGACTGGAAGCCCGAAACCGAAAAGATTCAAACAGCGCTTCACGAAACCGGGCTCGCATGCGGTGTGTTTTCGGTTGCCAACATGTTCGGCGATCCTTCCAAACGCGCCGAGCAGGTTGCGGTCATTCATAAAGGGGTGGATCAGGCCGTCGTTTTTGGCGCAAACGTGGTGCGCGTTTTCAGCGGGCACGGGGCCGATTCCATCGAGGCGCTCATCGAAGAATCGGTAAACGGTCTTGCGGAAGCGTGCGCATATGCCCACGCCAACAACGTCAAACTTGCGCTCGAAAACCACGGACTGCAGATCGGGCGGGGGTCGCAAGTCGCCGAAATCATCGAGCGGGTTCGACAAAAAACCGGCACCGACACGCTCGGCTCCAATCCCGATACCGGAAACTTCCTTCTTTGCGGCGACACATCGTCGCAGGGAACCCAAGCCGTTGCCAAATACGCCTGCATGTGCCACTTCAAAGATTTCGAGCCTGCGCCGGAAGGCGCATCAGGTCACGTTTACGAAGCGGCCGATGGAACCAAGTTCCGGGGTACGGCGATCGGCGAAGGCTCTGCCGACCTGAAAGGCGCAATCCACGCCTTGAAAACGGCAGGGTTCTCGGGCTGGGTGAATATCGAATATGAAGCCGAGGAAGACCCTTTCACAGGCGTGCCGCGATCCGTGACAGCCGCCCGAGCCCTTCTGGCCGATTGAATCTGGCGCGCCTGAAGGGACTCGAACCCCCGACACCCACCTCCGGAGGGTGGTGCTCTATCCGCTGAGCTACAGGCGCGCTCGATCCAAAGTATGACCGGTTTGCGGTCGGTTCGTCAAAAAATCGCGCGGGATTTTAGACCCAATTTTCGACAAAATCGAAACATCCACCGTTAGATTTGCTAAACTGGCCGCCGACTGCGCATGAAACTCCGCTACATCATCCTTCTGCTCATCGGCATTGTGCTGCTTTATTTCGCGTTCTCGGCGCTCCGCCGCAAAGGCTCAGCCGACGACGATAAGAATGAGCGGCCCACCTACACAGTCGTTCGCGGCGAGGTGAGTTCTTCGGTCATCGAAAGCGGCTCGATCGAGGCCGTGCAGTCGGTCGAGGTCAAAAGCCGCGTTTCGGGAAGGCTTCAGCACCTTTTTGTTGAAGAAGGCGACAACGTGCAGAAAGGGCAGGAGATTGCGACCATTGATCCCGAGGAGTTGAATCTGCAGTTGCAGCAAAGCACGGCGCAGCTTCGAGGAGCCGAAAGTTCGGCGGCGCGAAGCCGGGCAAACATTGACATCACCGAAAAGCAGCTGCGCTCTTCGCTCACCGAAGCCGAAGGGCGATACAATCTGGCGCTTCGCGATTGGCAGAATCAGCCCGAGCTTACGCGCACTTCGCTGGAGCAGTCGCGTCTTGCCTACGAATCGGCGCAGCGAGCGCGCGACCTTTTGGCCCAAGTTACACACCCGCAGGAACTGGTTTTGGTGGATGCGACGCATTCGCAAGCACAAGCGCAATTCGACCGCGACAGAGCGAACGTAGACCGCCTCACCGGTCTGCTCGAAAAAGGGTACGTCTCTCAGCGTGACGTTGATGCCGCTCGGGCGCAGTTTGCGGCGAGCGAAGCGGCGCTGCGAAACGCCAAGGAGTCCAAAACCCGGCTGGAAAGCAAACAGTCCGTGGAGCGCAAAAACGCCGAGCAGCGGGTTGCAGAAACAAAGGCCGCCTTTGACCAGGCGCTCGCGCGCGCAAACATTGACAAAGGCAAACTCGATGCGCTGAATCAGGCGAAGGCCGCTTTAGACTTGGCCCGCTCCGATTTGCGGCGCGTGCAGCTCGAAAAGTTTTCGTATGAGCAGGCTGCGGCACAAGCCGCTCAAATCCGCGCAACCGTCGCCGACAGCAACCGCCTTCTGCGCGAAACCAAAATCAAAGCCCCGATGAGCGGAACCGTCACGAAAAAGTTCGTGGAAGTGGGTGAACTCGTTTCCGCACTCAACAGTTTTTCCGGCGGTACGTCCATCGTTCAGATCGCTGATCTGAAGCGGCTGCAAGTCAAACTTTTGATCAACGAAATTGACGTTGCGAAGTTGAAGCCGCAATCGCACGCTTCGGTCGAAGTGGATGCCATTCCCAATGTGAAATTCGACGGAGTTGTTGAACGAATCGCGCCTTCCAGCCAAACTGCCGCTGCGTCACCGGGTGCGCAGCCGTCCACTGATGCCGTGGTGAAATACGAAGTGATCGTTACGCTTGCGAACGCCGACCCCCGCATCCGGCCGGGCATGTCCGCAAAATGCACGATTTTCGTAGAGAAAGTTGCGAACGTACTGAAAGTGCCGGTCGAGTTCGTTACGAAAGACGACAAAGGGTATTGGGTCAACGTCATTCAACAAGGCAGCAAAACTCCCGAACGCCGCCAGATCAAAGTCGGCGTCATCACCACAACCGATTATCAAGTGACCGACGGTTTGAAAGAGGGCGACGTGCTCTCCAAACCCGAATACACCGGTCCGCCCAGGCAGGGAATGATGAGCGGCTGATGAGACAGTTCTTTCAAGCGTTCGGCATCGCGATTAACATGCTGCGCCTGCACAAGCTGCGGGCGTTTCTCACCATGCTTGGCGTCATCATCGGAGTGATGAGCGTAACGCTCATCGTGATGGTTTCTGAAGGTTTCCGCGGATACATCACCGAACAGTTCAACAAACTGGGATCGGACACGATTTTCATCGTGTATTCGCCAGGCCGAAGGTTTCAAGGTCAATCCACCGGCGGAATCGCCGGGCTTACCGAGGACGACGTGAGGCTCATTCGCGATCGCTGCACGTCGGTGGGACTCATCAGCACCATGCTCGATCTCGGCAGCATGCCGATGAGAAACGGCGACAAAGAGTACAAAGAAGGACAGATCGTGGCCGTTGATCAGAACTATCACGATCTGAACCGATTCAAGGTCGTTCAGGGGCGGTTCATCACGGACTTCGACATCGTGAACCGAACCAATGTGTGCGTGATCGGCGATGACATTCGAAAAGCGCTCTTTCCCGAAGGCAGCCCGATAGGCAAACGGATCTCGATGAAGGACATCTCATTCGAAGTTGTCGGAGTAACCGAGCGCTTGGATATCGGACCCCGAAGCACGGCGGTGGTGATGTTCGTCCCCCGATCAACGGCGCAGGACAAATGGATCGGCGGCAAGTATTTCGGCGCAATTCTGTTTCGGCCAAAAGAGGGCAAAAAGGTCGAAGCCACAATGCAGGAAGTTTGGGAAGTGATGATGCAGCGATCGGGAAACCGGCTGCTCTATCGGCTCGATTCGCGCGAATCGCTGTTGGGAGTGTTCGGGAAAGTGATCGGAGTGGCCGGCATCGCGCTGGGTGCGATTGCGGCACTGTCGCTTCTTGTGGGCGGCATCGGCATCATGAACATCATGCTTGTTTCAGTTACCGAACGCACGCGCGAAATCGGACTTCGCAAAGCAGTAGGGGCAAAAAAAGGCGCGGTCTTGGGGCAGTTTCTCATCGAAGCGGCGGTTCTTTCGATCGCGGGCGGAGTGATTGGAATGGTGACTGCGTTCGTGATCGGTCACGGTGTGTCATATATCACGAAGCAGGCGCATCTGTTGGGTGACAGCGGGATCGTTGTAACGTTTCCGTTGTATGCGGCGGTGATCGCAGTCGGCTTTTCTGCACTGGTGGGAATGGTATTCGGGTTATATCCGGCGTGGAGCGCAGCGAGGCTCGACCCGATCGTCGCGCTGAGAACCGAATGATTTACGCTTTTGCCGCCGAAAGCACTGCGTCGTAGTTCGGTTCGCTGGTCAGTTCGGGAACATATTCGGCATATTTTATGCTGCCATCGGGCCCCACGACGAACGCAGCCCGCATCAACGTCCTGAGGCTCGGAATCAGCACGCCATACGCTTTGCCGAACGACACGTCGCGATGATCGCTCGCGGTTTTCAGTTTGTCCAGGTGCTCCGCGCCGCAAAACCGTCTTTGAGCATAGGGAAGATCGGTGCTCACCGTCAGCACTTCCACATCATCGGGAAGTTTGGAAGCGGCTTCGTTGAACTTTCTGCTTTGAGCGGCGCATACGCCGGTATCCAAAGACAAAACGACAGAAAGAATCAACGTCTTTCCTTGAAAATCTTTCAGGGAAACGTCTTTCAGTCCGCCTTCTCCCATCATGTGCAATTTGAAATCGGGAGCGGGGTCGCCAGCGTGCAGTTCGGCTCCTTCGACCGGAAGCGGTTCACCTCTCAAAGTCGTTGCTCGGCTCATCTTGTTACTCCTTAGTATTTAATCAAAGATTTGACCGGATAGTTGCGCAGCAGTTCGCGCCCGGGAAGAAAACTCAGCTCGACAAGAAAACAGAACCCCGCAACCGTTCCGCCCAGTTTCTCCACCAGCTGCGCCGAGGCGAGTGCGGTTCCTCCGGTTGCGATCAGATCATCCACAATCACAACCTTGTCTCCCGGGTTCACCGAATCTTCGTGCATTTCGATGGTTGCGGTTCCATACTCCAGCGAATACTCCTGAATCATCGTTTTGTAAGGCAGCTTCCCAAGTTTGCGCGCAAGAATCAGCGGAAGGTTCAGGGCGGTGGCGATCGGAGCGGCAAAAATAAACCCGCGGGACTCGATCCCAAGTACGCTCGTCGCCCCGAACTGCTGGGTCGTGGCGATCATCTCCGATTCCACCTGCCGGAACGCTTCCGGCGACTGCAAAACCGGGGTGATGTCCTTGAAAATGATCCCCGGCTTCGGGAAATCAGGCACATCGCGGATAAGGGTTTTCGCCTGAAGGTCCACGGGGAACGGAATATACCCCCCGGCCCGCCCCCTGCAAATTGCCAGGTGCCGGGCTCAAACCTCGCACCCGGCTTGAATTTTATGCACCGATTTTTCGTCATCTTCGTGTAAGATAGGAGTGGGCCATTGGGCCCAGGGACGTAAAACCATGATCCAATCGGGAATCACAAGCGCGGCAGCGGCGCAAGTTCGAGACGATGAGGCTGTATTAGTTCTCAAATGTCGGCAGGGAGACGAGAACTCGCTTCGAGAACTGGTAGACCGCCACAGAGTGCGGCTGATCCGAACCGCCGCGAACATTCTGCGCGATGCGGTGGAAGCCGAAGATGTTGCGCAGGAGTCGTTTTTGAAGGCTTTCCGCGAACTGCACCGCCTTCGCGACAACCGCGCGTTCAGTTCGTTCCTTTATCGCATTTGTGTGAGGCTGTGCGTGGACAGGCTCCGCCTGAAAAAACCAGAGATTTCGCCGCTCGAGGCGAGCATCAAGGTCGCGCCCACATCCATTGAGACCAAAGTCCTGGTTGAAAGGCTTCTGCAAAAACTTCCCATCGAATTGCGTACAACATTAGTGTTGCGAGAGATCGAGCAGTTGAGTTATGAAGAGGTGGCAAAGGCGATGAACGTGCCGGTGGGCACGGTTCGATCTCGGCTCCACACCGCGCGAGAACGGTTTCGGGCCTTTTGGATCGCCGCCAACGAATGAAATGAAATCTTATTGGGCTTGCAGAAAGTTTAGAAAGCTGCGGCTTCGTGAAAGCGGGACGGGCTTAGATGGCTACTGTGCCTCGCACATTCGCGAATGTCAAAAATGCCGCGAGTTCGACGAGCAGGTGCGCCGCGCCGACGCGGTGCTGAACAGTTCGCTTGATTCGTTCAGAAACTCCACCGAATTTACCGATCAAGTGGTTGAAACGATTCGGAAAGCCCGAAGCAGCCCGCTTGCGCCGTGGAAACCCGCGCTCATCGCAGCGACCACTGCCGCGCTCGCCATGGGAACGTTTTTGCAGATTCTCACCTCGGAACCTAAAACCGCCCAATCCCGCGCGATAGGCAGCGCCGAACGAAACGGCCAGCAGCCGAACATCCTGTTCACCGCACCCAAAACCACCCCGGAAAAATCCTCCAAGAAACCCGGATAATAGCCACCTGATGACCGCTTCTCAGCGCCTGCTGTTGGGGATTGGCGTTGGGGCCGTTCTTGCACTGATCGCCTCGCCAGCGTCCCGATCACTCCTGCTCCACCCCATCCGCACCAATGCGGTCATCGAATCGCTCGAATCCAGCCCGATTGCCGATTCGAAAACCTTGCTTCCAGAGCCGCAGCCGAACGCGTACCGCGATCCTGCGCTTCGGGAACTCACCGCATCGCAGATCGCAACCCTGCTCATCGCAAACCCAGCGCAGCCGCTGGCAGAGCGGGAATACAAAATCGCCGAAAAGTTTTTTCAACTTTCTTGGGACAACGACCGCGACAATGCGATTTGGCCGCAGATGCTCGCAACTATCAAAGCGCGCAACGGCAATTTCGATGCGGCATTCGAAGATTGGAAAAAAGCGTCCGCGCTTACAACTTGGGCGTGCGGAACGCAATCGCAAGTCAAAGACCTTTGGGAAAGCCTCAGCACAATTGAAAACAGAAAACTGGCTTGGCAGGGACTGCTTGCTCTGCGAAATCGGCCGACGAGTATCGCGCAGCTGATCTGCCGAACCGCAGGAATCCTTTCCAAACATTTCGGAATCGAGGGCCGATACTATTCGCTCGCAAATCTCGACCTTTTGCGCGAAGGCACGCGTTCGCTGTATGGAGCAAGGCGCGCCAGCGAAGAATCGCTTCGAACCTCGGGGCTCAATATCGAAAACCAAACGCAGGCTCTGCCTGTTTCCCGCGAACGAAGGTACATCGAGTTTCAAACTCAGGTGCGCAACACGCTCGGACAAGAAGCGTCCACTTCGGCTCTGGTTTTGATGCGCCGAAACGATTCGTGGATCGCGCTGCTCAAATCCGATGAAGAGATCGCAGCGCAATCTCGAACACTTTCGTCGCAGGCGGTGTTGTGCGCGTCAATGCCCTCGGCTTTTTTGTGGGCGGGCATCATCTTCGCTTTTCTTGCAGGGGCGATGTACCTTGTGGCAAGTCACACACGAACCATTCCGCATCCCAGCCGCGGCGGGGTTTTTTTGGTGTTTGTTTTGGCGGCTGCGTTGTTTTGGTTTGCCGGAAGTCCGTGGCTTGTGGCCGTCTGGTTCCTGTTTTTGGGAGTTCTACTGTCGTGGCCGATCGAAGTGGCCGATCCCAATCCCACCGAATGGAACGGCCTGAACAATGCGGCGCAAGCGATCATCGCGTTGTTTTCGCTCATCACCCTCATGCTGTGGGTTATCGCGATCAGCCCGTCGAAACTTCTGCTTGAAAACGTTGCGGCGGTTGTTGATCGTCTCGCATCGCGCCCGCAAACCTGGCTCGAACTTGCCGCTGGGGTGTTCTCACTTGCAATTCCTTGCGCGGTCGTGTGGGCGCGAGTGAAAAGAAAACCGACCGTAAGCATCGCATGCGAAACGATGTCGCGCATTGGATTCATCGCCGCGATCCTTGGGCTGATCGGCACCATCGTTTCGACCCCGGTTTGCATGTATTGGGATAAGACTCTTCAAACCGGTGTGAACGAACGTTTTCAAAACGAGTCGGTGGTATACAGAATCAATCAGCCATGAACACCAAAGCGCTGCCTGCCGCCGATCAGATTCCAACAACAGATTTGTGTGAAAAACTATCCGAATTCGCCGACCAACAGCTGATCGAACTGTATCACGCCAACCGCGAAGATGGCAGCGGAGAACTTGCGCTCGTGGCAGTCGGAGGATATGGCAGGCGCGAACTGGCGCCCCACAGCGACATTGATATCGCGTTCATTCCGCTGCTGCAAGACGATGCACCAACAGAACGGTTCGTCCGCACCCTATTCCGGCTGATCATTGATCGGTTCGCGCAAATGGAATGGCCGGTTGGGTACGCCTACCGTCTGCTCGCCGATCTTCCCGTTCTCGATTCGGTTTCGCGCTCCGCGCTGATGGATGCGCGGCTGGTGTGCGGGTCCACCGAGGCGTGGGAAAACTTTCATGAGCGTTTTTGGAGCACGCTTCCGCAAGCGGAGTTTTTGATTGACAAAATCGAAGAACGCAGCCGTTTGCACACCAAATGGCACGGAACACCGCACGTCGCCGAGCCGCATCTGCGCGACGGAGTGGGCGGATTGCGCGATTATCAAACGGCAAGATGGATTTCGCAAGCCGCGAATCAAGGCGTTCCCGCTCAGCCCGAAAAAGAACACACATTCCTGCTCGAGGTTCGCAACGCCCTGCACCTGGCCGCACACAAAAAACAAGATCAACTCGTAGGCGCAAAGCGCGAACAAACTGCTGAAATTCTCGGAATCACCCGCGATGAACTGCTGGAGCGTTTATTCCATTCAACGCAAACGATCTTCGCGCATTATGAGCAGACAGTATTCTCAACACTAAAAAGCAGAATCGTCTTGGCCGAGAACGCGCGCGCCGAAAACGGCGTTTGCATCATCGCAAAGAACTGCACGGTCGAGGATGCTGCGCAAGCAGTGGCGCGCGCCGTTCGGCTTGGAATCCGCATCGAACCGTGTGAAACGGGCGGCGCAGTGCGCGATCCTGCCCGCCTAACGCAAATTCTTGCAGGCGGAGCCGAGGTGTGCCGAGCACTCCGAAAGGCCGGCCTCCTTCGGTTCATTCTTCCCGAACTCGAACGCGGATTCGCCAAAGTTGCCGACGACAGCGTGCATCGGTACACGATCGGCGAACATACGTTTCGCCTGCTTGAATTCCTGGATCGTTCAAAAAACGATGAACGCATGGCGGAAGTGTGGAGCGAAATTACCAATCACCGCCCGCTTTATCTGAGCGCGCTGCTTCACGACGTTGGAAAAACGGTTTCTAAGTTCGATCACGAATCGGCAGGAGCGGAGATCGGCAGCCAGGTTTGCGAGCGGCTTGGCGTTTCTCAAGATGAAACTCAAACCGTGCAATGGCTCATTCAGAACCATCAGACCATGGGACGAATCGCGCGGACCCACGATCTTGCGCATCTGCCGACACTCGCAGAATTTGCCGCGTTTTGCGCACGGCGAGATCGGATGGCGATGCTTTATCTGCTTACACTCGCCGACATTTCTGCCGTGAACGACGACGTTCTCACCCCGCACATGCGCTCATCGCTTGCCGAACTTTATCGAAACTCGCTTCCACTCATCGAAACCTCGCAGCAGTGGGCCAATGACCCCGCTGCCTATCGCGTTGACTTCAAAATGAAACAGCGGTTTCGAGGCTCAAGGCCGCTGGATGCCGCGTCCGAGGCGCACGTGCAATCCATGCCAACCCACTACGTTCTTTCAACTCCTGTAGAACTGTTTCCGCTTCATGCCGAATATGTGCAAAAAGCCAGAAACGGCGATTGCATCATCGTTTTTCAATCGCGGCTCGATATGAGAATGAGCGAACTGACCGTTTGCATGCGAGACTTGAAAGAACCTGGGCTGCTGAGCCGAATTCTTGGCATTTTGTATGCGCACGATGTCAACCTTCATTCGGTGCGTGCCGCTTCCACACTGGGTGACGATCCTGTCGCGCTCGATACGCTGCTCGTATCGTATCAAAACATGGTCGTGCCCGACGCGATCTGCGCCTCCATCGCTTCCGACATCAAATCGTCCGCGCGCGATCTCCAAAAAACGAACGAACTGATTACAAAACTCGGCAAAGATCCCGATCGTGTGCAGACGATGTTCACCTATACGTTTCAAGAGGGAACTCCGGCCGTTCTTGAAATCGAAACTCCACCCGGGCGGGGAATGCCGTATCGCATCTCTAAAATGCTCGCCGACCACGGGTGGAACGTTCAGGTTGCGCGCATCGGTCTGTGGGCGGGGCGCGCCATCGCCCGGTTTTATCTGGAACTGCCGGGTGGTCAAACGCTCACCGCCGCCGAAGTTGCACAGGCGCTCTCCGCCGCCCAGTCATAGGTATATTCACGATTCACCTATGCGCGTCATCATTTTCGGCTGCGGGCGGACGGGCGCAGCACTCGCCAAGCGCCTTGCTCGGCTCAAGCACGAAGTGGTTGTGATCGAGCGCGACCCGCAAATGCTTGGCCGATTGGGACAAGATCACGGCTGCACAATCATCGTGGGAAACGGATTGGATGATGATATTTTAGAACGAGCCGGAATTCGATCCGCCGACTGCTTCATCGCCTCCACCCGAGGCGACAATTCGAACCTCATGGCGGCTCAAATTGCGCGGGCGCGTTATTCGGTTCCGCGCATCTGCGCAAAAGTTAACGACCCCGAGCGTGCGCGCGAATATCAAAAACTTGGCGTTTTTTGCATCACGCCCAACCTTCTTACCGCAGGCATGATGAAATCGTGGATCGTGGAAGAGCCGTTCGCCAGCATCGAAACTTACAATGTGCTCGAAGGCGGAGAACTCTAAATGTACGTCATCGTCGTAGGCGGCGGCAAAGTTGGTCAGTATCTGATGAAGCGCCTGTTGGCCGAGGGTCGAGAGGCGCTGCTGATTGAAAAAAGTGCATCTGCCGCAGGAGAACTTCGGCAGCTGTTCGGCGATGCCGTGCTCACGGGCGACGGCTGCGAAGCGGCCACCCAGCGAGAAGCAGGCTTCCAACGTGCCGATGTGGTCGCCGCCGTAACCGGAGAAGACGAGGACAACCTGGTGGTGTGTCAAATGGCCGCAAACAGTTGGGGCGTGCAGCGAACCATCGCGCGTGTGAACGATCCTTCGCACACGTGGCTGTTTCGCGAAGTGGGAATCTCCGGAACCGTGAGCGCAACCGACGTGCTTTATAACCTGATCGAGCAGGAGATCTCCGTCGGTCAGGTCATTCCGCTTGGCGCCCTAAAAATGGGCAACATCGAGGTGGTGGAAGCCACGCTCACGCACCGTTCTCCAAGCGTCGGCAAGCGAGTGCGCGACCTCGCACTCCCGCCAAAAAGCAACATCGTGTGGATTCTTCGCAACGATGAAGGAATGCTGGTGGACGGCGACACCGTTTTGCAAACCGGAGACCTGCTGGTTGCTCTCGTGCAAACCGAACACGAAGCGCTGCTCAGGCAGATTCTCTAAAGCCGTTTCTCAAGTTCGCATCGCCGCCGCTCTTAGGTTTTCCAGGTGATCTGCCAATTATTCCAGGGGGAGAGATGAAGGGGTGTGGAACCATTCCCCCGGGCAGGTGCCGCCTGGGGAAAACAAGGATGACGGTTTCAGAAGCAAAAAGTTTTGTGGGGCGAGAGGTCGAAGTTCACTATTTCGATCGGCATGGAGACGAATGTTCGGCCATCGCGTTTTTGGTAGATGTGCAGCATGTTCCGATGTACGGAACAAATCTTCTATTTGATTTTGGCGAGATTTCGCTCGATCGAGTGCGCACACTTTCCAACCGAGACGAAGCCGCAGCGTAGCTGCGTTCCCACCTCTTTCGGTTGGTGCGATCCTTTTAGCAGTTCGTGCCAAAATACTGCTCGATGCGCACGATACCGATTCTGCTCACCGTTTCCGTTTTTGCTCACGCCGCCGCGGCAAAATGGTGCTTTGTGGTCGCCGGCGATGGCCGTGCCGACCCGAGAAACCACAGACCCGAAGACATAAACGGCCTGAACACCGTCATCACTGCCGAAATCGCGCACGCCGTGCTGAAAGAAAAGGCGAAGTTTCTGATGTGGACAGGAGACCTGGTGTCCGGCTACGAATCCGATACCGCAGTTTTTGAAACCCAGCTGATGACCTGGCGAAAAATCATGCAGCCCGTTTACGATGCGCACATCCCGATTCTCGCGTGCCGAGGCAACCACGAGGCCGCCTCCGTTGACAGCGACAAAGTGTGGCGCAAAGTTTTTTCTGGACGCTACGCCATGCCCAACAACGGACCCGCCAACGAAAAAGGACTCACGTTTTTCTATGGAAAAGCGAACGTGCTGGTCATCGGATTAGATCAGTACACTTTTGGCAAAGAGATGGTCAATCAGCCGTGGCTCGACGGCCTGCTGAGAGCCTATCCAAAGCCGTTCATCTTTGCCATGGGTCACGAGCCGGCATTTATGGACGGATCGCACAAAGACACGATGGATGCCAACGCCGCAGCGCGCGACGCGTTTTGGGAAAGTCTCATTCGGTCAGGCTCGCGCGTGTTCTTTGCCGGGCACGATCATCTGTATGATCACATGGTTGTGGTTCGAGATGGACCCAATCCCGGCCCCGAAATGCACCAGATCGTCGCGGGCACTTCCGGTGCGCCGTTTTATAACGTCGGCGAATACGCAGGCAAAAACGGCGGATGGAAACTTAAGCGCGTGAAACATATTGACCATACCTACGGCTATATGCTGGTCGAAATTGACGGGCGCCGCGCAACCATCACGTTCAAAGGCCGCGTCGCGCCGAACAAGTACGCCGCGATGGACAGTTTTTCATACACCGTTCCCGCGCGGTAACCTTGATGCCGCACATGGGCGAGTGGCGAAATTGGCAGACGCGCTGGATTTAGGTTCCAGTGGGGAAACCCGTGGGGGTTCGACTCCCCCCTTGCCCACCACCAAATTCGCAGTCAGCTGCCTGGAGTCTCCAAACGGCGGACAAGTTCGCCGATCGTAAACGGCTTTTGCAAAAACTCCACCGAAGTTTCCAACACCCCGTCCAGCGCCACAACCGACGTGTTGTAGCCCGACATAAGAATTACCCGCGTCTCCGGTCGAATTTGCAAAATCCTCTTCGCAAGTTCGGGACCGTTCATCTTGGGCATCACAACGTCAATCAAAACTGCGCTGAACTGGTGCCGATGATCGCTGATCTGTTCGAGCGCCGATTCTGGCGATCTTGCCGCAGCCGCTCGGAACCCGTTTGCGCTCAGCCCCGCCGAAATCACGTCAACCATGAAAGGATCGTCATCCACCACCAACACAGCCGCATTCCGACGTTCGTTGGCCGGCGCATAATCCTGTTGTGCCAAAGGGCCGCGCGCATCTTCGGCTGGAATCGAAACGGTGACTTTGGTGCCCGTCCCTAACTTCGATTCCACCTCGATTGTGCCTCGCAGTTTCGAAACAATCTCTTTGCAAACCGCCAGGCCAAGACCCGTGCCCTGCCCAACCTGCTTCGTCGAAAAAAACGGCTCGAAAATCTGAGTCTGCGTCTGTTCGTCCATTCCAATTCCGTCATCGCTTACGGTCAGCACGGCGCGGCTGTCTCGCCGCTCGGTTCTCACTTCCACCACTCCGTCTTTTAGCACGGCGTCGCGCGCATTCAAAACCAGGTTCATAATCACCTGTTCGAACTGAACCACATCCAGCACAACAAACAGCGGCTCTGCAGATGCATGAAACTCAAACCGAATGTCTTCGCGCATCAGCCGTTCCATCAGTCCCCACATTCTGCGAATCACCTCGTTGATGTCCACAAGTTTTGGTTCAGCCACTCTCCTTCGAACAAACATCTGAAGTTGACTCACCAACGAAGCGGCACGCTCCGCCGCTTCGATCACTTTTTGCACATGAACTCTTTCCTTTGAGCTTTCGGGGAGCAGCCGTGCCGCCAACTCCGCGTGTCCGGTAATCGCAGTCAGCAGATTATTGAAATCGTGCGCGATCCCGCTTGCAAGACGGCCGATGCTTTCTTCTTTGCGCGCTTGTGTCAACTGTTCGCGCAGCTCCGTCGGTTCGGTTACATCTTCGCAAACCGCCAGCATCCGCCGATTGCCGCGATCCGAATACTCGGCAATCCGAACGTCGAGTAAGGCGCGCTGGCCCGCCTTTGTGTTCGCATGCACCAGCCCGCTGTCGGCAGGGAGCACCGCCGTCAACGGCTTGCCGCAAAGTTCCGACGAGGAGTACCCAAGCGTCCGCTCCGCCGCGATGTTGCACCATTCAATCTTGCCGTCCGTCCCGTGCTCGATCACCGGCTCGCGGATCGCACCCAGGAGCGCCTCCTCCATCGAAGGCAGAACGGAATACGCCCCCACTTCAACGACCGCCCGCTGCGACGCCTTGCGCTTCTGGCTCTTCTTCATGATTAATAATCTGGACAAATGGTACTATATATACGGCAAAAATGCAAGGGTTGCGTCGAGATTTCCAATGTGGTTAGTTATGCTAACTAAGCGCCCAGCCGCCCGCGGAAGAACTCCGTCATCTTCTCCCAAGCCGTCTCCGCGGCGGCCGCGTCGTAAACCTGGGGCCGGTCGTCGTTGAAAAACGCATGCTGGGTTCCCGCAAACGTATGAAACTCATGCTCGACGCCGTGAGCGGTCAGCTCAGCGTCCAGTTTGGCCACCACCTCGCGGTTCACAAACGCATCATGTTCGGCAAAAAACCCCAAAACGGGCGCTTTCAGCGACGCAAAATCCGGCTTCGCGCTTGGGTGCACGCCATAATAATCCACGCACGCGCCGATCTTTGAATTTGCGCACGCCGCGAACAACGCGAGTTGGCCGCCCATGCAAAACCCCACAATTCCCGCCTTCGAACTGCTGCAGCCTTCATCATTCAAAAGGCGATCCACGGCGCCTCGCAGCGTCTTCTCGGTCGCTTCCATGTTCAAAGCCATCATCAGTTTTCCGGCTTCATCGGGGTCGGAGGTGCTTTCCCCTTCATACAGGTCGGGCGCCAGAGCCGTAAAGCCCGCCGCAGCGAACCGATCAACAACCGATTTGATGTGACCCACCAGCCCCCACCACTCCTGCAAAACGATCACGCCAGGGCCGGTTCCGCTCGCCGAACGCGCGAGATAACCTTCGACCAGATGACCGTTGGATGCAAACTGAACGATTTCGCCTGCCATGCCCCAATTTTATCCGCCCGCTCAACGAACTGGAGCCTTTGACGAGATTCGAACTCGTGACCTTCCCCTTACCAAGGGGATGCTCTACCCCTGAGCTACAAAGGCTCGAACAGCGGTCGGAGAATGGTGGGGAGAGTAGGATTCGAACCTACGTAGGCGTTCGCCGGCAGATTTACAGTCTGCTCCCATTGGCCACTCGGGCATCTCCCCGAACCGGCGCCAATTTTATCACTCTTTTGAACCGAAACCGCGGAAGGAAACGCCCTGCCCGTCAAGAATTAGGTGATTCGTGCTGCACGGCCTCGACGCACGTTCGCGCTTCATGGCCCTGTCGCTGGTAGGAATCACCGCGGCAGTAGCATCCTGGATGGGCTACAAATCGATCGCGCCGGGACGCTCGGCAGCCGCCGGAATCGGAGAGTTTCCCGTGCACGTGGCAGGAGCGGTAGCAAGGCCCGGAGTCATCTACGCGAACGCAGACATGATTGTCGAAGAGGCGCTGCGGCAGGCCGGCGGCGAAACCGAAAACGCCGATCTTTCGCAAGTCAACCTCGCGGCGCGCATGGAGCCGAACTCGCAGCTGTATGTGCCGTCCAAAGGCGAGGTTTACGACCCGTCGAGACTCGGTGTGTATGCCGCGCACGCCGCTCCGACACATATAAAAGATTCCGATTCCGAGCCGCAGGCGGGCGCTCTGATTGACATCAACCACGCAACGCTCCAACAGTTGGATTCGCTGCCCGGAGTCGGCCCCGTCACTGCTCAAAGAATCATTGATTATCGCAACAACGTCGGTCCATTCAAGAGGGTTGAAGATCTGTTGGGTGTGAAAGGCATCGGCCCGAAGAAACTCGAAAAGATCCGCCCCCTTGTGATGATTCGATGAGCGCAAATCAGTTAGGAAACTCGATTCGAAAGCCGTTTGCCTTCATCGGCGAAATCACGATTCTGTTTTTCGAAAGCCTGAAGAGAACGTTTCAACGTCCGTTCGAGCTGGATGAAACGGTCGGCCAGATGGCGTTCATCGGAGTGGCGTCGGTGCCGATTGTGCTGCTCACAACGTTCGCCTCCGGCGCGGTTTTGTCGCTGTATCTTGCGCCGCTTCTTCGTCAGTCCGGTGCCGCAGAACTCCAGGGCGCGATGATCGCGCTCACCGTGTGCAGGGAAGTAGGCCCCGTGATCGCCGGCATCATGGTTGCCGCTCGCTGCGGAAGCGCGATGGCCGCGCAGATCGGTTCGATGAAAGTCACCGAGCAGATTGACGCGCTCCGATCTCTCGCCGTGCACCCTTACAACTATCTGCTGGTTCCCCGAGTGATTGCAGGCATCGTGATGCTGCCGATGCTCGGAATGGTTGCCGACGCTTCGGGAGTGCTCGGGGGCATGCTGGTGGCTTGGGCGCACAAAATTCCCCCCACGCAGTTTTGGCGATCGGTTCAGGTGTTTGCCGAACCGAAGGATTTCATCGGCGGTTTGGAAAAAACCGTGCTGTTCGGTCTCATCGTGGCGCTGGTGAGTTGTCAGCAGGGGCTCAGCGCCACCGGCGGTGCCGTGGGTGTCGGCAAAGCAACCACCAACGCTGTAGTCATTAGCATGGTGCTCATTTACATCTCAAACTACTTCCTTGCCGCCGCCATCTATTGAAACACCCGCCGGTATCCTATCCGCCGTGACGAAAGGAGCGTTCGTTGATCTTGGATTGATCGAGTACAACCGATGTTGGACTCTTCAACGCACGATCGCAGAGAAACGCGCCGCCGGCGTCGTCCCAGATATTCTTTTGGCGCTTCAACATCCGCCCGTCCTCACACTTGGCGCGGGATTTCACGAATCCAACCTGCTGCTTTCCAAAGAGCAGTATGCCGAGCGGGGAATTGATCTTGTCCGCACCGACCGCGGAGGCGACGTTACTTTTCACGGCCCCAACCAGCTCGTGCTGTATCCGGTTTTTGACATAAAAGAGTTGGGGCGCGACGTTCATACCTGGCTGCGCGATCTTGAGCAGTGCGCCATCGAGATTTGTCAACAGTTCGGCATTGCGGCAAGGAGGTTTCCACCGCACACCGGTGTTTGGGCCGGAAACAGAAAACTCGCCGCAATCGGCGTGAAAATCAGCCGCTGGATCTCCATTCACGGCATCGCGGTCAACTGCGATAACGATCTTTCGCCGTTCGATCTGATCGTTCCATGCGGAATCGTCGGCTTCGGAGTAACTTCGCTCAGCATCGAATCTCACAAACAGATCACTGTTCAACAAGCGCTGCCCGCGGCCGTTGCTGCATTCGAAAAAGTTTTCTCAATAACTTTATCGCGCATGGAAACCGATGAGTTGGAGGCCCGGCTTGCGGCTTAGACATCGAATCGGCTGGATCGGCGTGGACGAAGCGGGGCGCGGGCCGCTCGCAGGTCCGGTGGTTGCGGCGGCGGTTTTTTCGGCGAAGAAGTTTCCCGCGAAAGGAATTCGAGATTCCAAAACAATGAGTCCCGATGAACGCGAGGCCGCCGCCCTGCTCATACGAAAACATTGTTCAATCGGCGTGGGAATCGCAACGCATCAAGAGATTGACGCGCTGAACATTCTGCAGGCGACGTTTCTTGCGATGCGCCGAGCGTTGGATGATCTGCGCTGCGATGCCGACGGAGTTCTGATTGACGGCAATCTCGCGCTGCCCGATGAAAGCCGCCCGTGCGAAGCGGTCGTGCGCGGAGACGGCTGTTATGTAGCGATCGCCGCCGCCGGCATCATCGCCAAAACAACCCGCGACGCAATTATGAAAACCTTGCACGCCGATTATCCGGTCTACGGGTTCGACCGCCATTTCGGATATGCAACTCCAGAGCATCTTTCTGCAATCGCCGAACACGGCCCATGCGAAATTCATCGCAGAACTTTCAGCCCGATCCAACAGATGTTGACGCAGCCATGCCTCGCCCTCGAAAACTAGGCGCCGATGCCGAAAAACGTGCCGCCGAATTTCTTCGCAATCTCGGCTACACCATCATCACGCGCAACTACAAACGCGGACGAAGTGAAATTGACATCATCGCCATGGACGGCGGCACCGTGGTGTTTGTCGAGGTGCGATCGCGGCGGCCCAACAGGTTTCAAACCGCCGAAGAGTCGGTAGATATCGCAAAGATGGACAGGCTTTGGGAAACCGCCGATCAGTTTTTAGCAGAATCCGAAGCCGATAAACTCAACACGCGCTTCGACATTGTGGCCATCGAAGGCCTGCACGTTCGGCATTACAAAGATGCGTTCCGCGCCGACTGATGCGCGCCGATCCAGTTCTGGATCGCTTCAACATACGCCTCGTGCTCCAACGGCAGAATCCGCTCAGCCAAACTCTCAGGCGTGTCTCCGGTCAGCACCGGACATTTTTTCTGCAGCACAATCTGGCCCTCGTCATAGTTTTCGGTTACCAGATGCACCGTGCAGCCTGACTCCTTTTCGCCCGCCGCCAGCACCGCTTCATGAACCCTAACGCCGTACATCCCTTTGCCTCCGAACTTCGGCAGCAACGCCGGATGAATGTTCAATATCGCTCCCGAAAACGAGTGGACCACTTCGCTGGGAAGCAGCCGCAGATATCCCGCCAAACAGATCAAATCCACTTGCAGATTCCGCAAATCCTCCAACAGATTCGGGTTCAAAGGATCGCGCACGGGTATTTCAAGGTTCTGTATCGCCGGTGAATCCGGATTCGAACAGTAAACGGCCGCAACATCGGCATGCAGCCGTCCATGCCTGCACGCATCCACAATCGCGCGCATGTTCGATCCCCGCCCCTTCGGACCGATGAACACGGCGATCCTCACGCGCTTCATCCTTCCCAAATCGCAATCGCCGCAGCGATCCCTCTTTCGTGTGATATCGAAATATGAATCTCTTCGGCGATCTGCTCCGCGCGGAACAGCGCCGATGGAGCGATCATCGTCTTGTCATCCATTTTTCGATTCTGCCGCAAAACAACTTTCGGCGTTCCATCGGAAAGATTCACGATCTCAACATCCTGCCAGCTCATCGGCACTCCCGTGGCCTTTGCAACCGCCTCCTTTGCGGCCCACCGCCCGGCAACGAACGCGGCATCCAAACGCCCCTCCCGCTCCCTTTCGGTAAGAACGCGCACCACAAAGCGCGGGTTTTGCATCGCCCGTTCGATTCGAACCACTTCAACCACATCAATCCCAACACCTTTAATCACAGTTCGCCTCGTGAACAATCTCGGCGATGTCTTTCAACCGAATCAGGTTCTCGGCATCTTTGCCCGCATCCAGCATAATTCTGCAAAAAGGACACGCGACGGCGACCGTTTCTGCGCCGGTCTGTTTCAGCTCGTTCCAACGGTTCGTGCTGGGGCGCTCATCGGCCGATTCTTCCATCCACATTCGTCCGCCGCCCGCTCCGCAGCACAACGTTTTCACTCCGCGGTGTTCGGGCTCTGCAATCCGAACCGGATTCTCCAGCGGTTCGTTCAGCCATTTTCCCATCGGCGTTTCATATCGGTTTTCGCTCGATGCGCTCCCCAGCGCGATGCGTTGAGCATCCACTTCGCCGTTGATCCGCGCCAAATAGCACGGGTCGTGAATCGTTACTTCGCCATTGCGCAGTTTCGGCGCGCGCAATCTGCCGCTTTCAACCAAACGCGCGATGAACTGCGTGTGATGCATCACCTCATATTCGCCGCGGAACTGGGGATATTCGTTCTTCAACGTATTAAAGCAGTGTGGGCACGCCGTTAGAAGCTTCTTCACTCCGTATTTTTCAAACGTTTCAATGTTCTGCTGCGCCATCTGCTGAAACAGAAACTCATCGCCGATGCGCCGAGCCGAATCCCCAGTGCACCGTTCCTCGATTCCAAGGCACGCAAACTTCACGCCTGCTTTTTTCAGAAGCGATACCAACGCCCGCGTGGTTTTCATCGCGTTTGCGTCAATCGCTCCGGCGCAGCCCACCCACACCAAAACCTCAAACGTTTCGCCTCTTGCCGCCAAATCGCGCGCCAAAGGAACGTCGCATCCTTCCATCCATTTTTCGCGTTCCGCCGAAGGAGTCCCCCACGAACTTTCGGTGGATTGCAGCTGACGAAGCATCGTCGCTGCGCTGCCTGCGAGCCTGTTATCCGCAACCAGGCTGCGCCTTGCATCAACGATCAAATCCACATGCCGAATCAGCACAGGGCACGCCTCGACGCACGCGTTGCACGTTGTGCATGCCCACAGCGCCTCTTCGCTTACGGCAGAAGCGACGGTGGTTTCGGAATCCCGAATCCCGCGGATATCCTGCACCAGTTTTTTCGGGTTTAAAATCTTTCCGGCCAAATTTGCCGGACAAACTTCGGTGCACCTTCCGCACTCCATGCACGCATCCAGCGACATCAAATGCCAGCGCGAATAGTCGTTCTTCACGCTCACTCCGATCCGTCCTGTCCTCTCCACATCTTCGATGCTCAGCGGTGCCAGCGCACCCATTTTCGCGTTCGGATCGGCTCCCGCAGTCGAAAAAATCGCAAACAGAATGTGCCGCAAACGCAATCGCGGAATCACCATCAAAAAACCGGCGACCAAAAACACGTGAAACCACCAAAACGCCACATACGCCTGCGGCGAAATCGTTCCGATCCAACGCGAAATCGCATATCCGATCGGCGCCGACGTGTCAAACCAGTGCGGATTCGCGCTCATCCGAAACGCTTCCAAAACGAAGCCGGAAACTCCAAGCGCCAGAAGCAGAATCAACGTCCAATAATCGGGCGGGGCTTGGGTGAGCGCGCGCGGCCTCCAAAACAGTCTGCGAAACAGCGCCCACACAACTCCGATCACAAAACCCAAACCCATCACGTCGGCGATCCATTCATAAGTTAAATAATATGCGCCCTTGTGAAACTTCCACGGCGAATACGTGTTGATCGCAAGCAGAGTCGTCGCCAAAAACAGCGTCAAAAATCCGTAAAAAATCAGAAGATGCATCGGAGCCCCGCTTTTCGGTCGCGAGCTCTTCACTTTTCGTTGCGCAAGAACAAACTTTGCGATGCCGCCCAAATAGTCCGGCGTCCACGAAACTTTTTCGCCGCGCATCCAAACCCTAATGCGCTGGGCGATCTGAATTCCCAAAATGAGCACGCTTGCCGCCATCAACAGATAAAACGCGGCAATCTGCCACGCGGGCAAAAACAGAAACTCCGTGCGTGTTGGAACCTCGTTCATGGCAAAAACGGTTGCTGCCCTCCCGCCTGCTCATGATGATTCGTCAATGTCACCACGTTCGATGTGGGCGCGATCTTGATCCAGTTGCGCTTGCGGGCCGTCTGTTTCGCACCCGAAAAATCCCATGCGCCGCGAAGCGGCAGCCAGATCGGCCTCCCCTTCAGCCGCTCGGGAATCCTCACCACAACCCGGTCCTGTTCGCCGATCGCCGCAATCACTCCGCTCAGCGCATCGCTCGCGCGCTGACCTCCCGCAAGCGCAAGCATGCGCGCAAACAGGCTCGGAAACGCTTCTTGAGCAAAAAGCATCAGGCCGATGTATGCGTTCATCGCCTCGATGCCGCTCCCTTCCAACAGTTTCTCATCCGCGCCGTGAATCCACACCGCGTCGGATTTCGGCAGTCCGTTCTGCGCCCGCCACCGCTCTGCCATCTCTTTTGAAACCCCCAAGGTGTCTTCGCCCCACGCCATCGCCGGATCGGGGGTGTCGCAAAGCATCTGCACAAACAGATTCTCCCCCAAATATCCGTTGCCCCACTCCTCCGGCTTCGAAAACCCTCCGATCGGAGGCATGATCGCGTGCCCGTATTCGTGCGCGATCTCCCGAAGCATCTCCATCGGCTTGGTGAAACTTTCCATCCGATAAACGAAAATGCAGTTGTGCTGGCGGGGGACTCCGCCCTCGGTCAGCTGAGTCACAGACTTCTGCTCACCTCCCGCCAATCCCGATTCCGTCAGGTACACCTCCACAAGATAGGAATGGATGCGGGAGTGGTCGAGGCCCATCTTTTCGTGCGCCAGCGACCAAAGCCGAAGCAGCGTCCGGCACACTTTCGCGCAAAGGGGCAGCCTTTCGGCGGTCTGCGCATACACCTCAAATCTTTTCTCCCCATTCTGAAACCCCTCCGCAGCAAACGCATAACCTTCCGGTACTCCCGGCGGAAAATGCGGCGGATTCAGCGGAGAAGCCGAAAGACGCATGCTCAATGTCGCAAGCCCTGGCGAGGTTTCCAGCCTGACCTCCGATGACTGCCATCCGCTCACAAAAACCGCCGCCGCGCAAACCAGCATCCTTCGAGTCTACTGCCGAACCAACTTGGCGTACAATCGGTTAGTGCCCGACGAAAACCCCCTCGATGACCACACCGACAAATCCCAGCCGGGCTTGCCCGATCCGCCCCACTGGGATTGGAAACGCCCGTCCCGGCGCCCTCCGTCATCTGCCAGAAACGCGATGGACGAACGTGCGTTCCGGGGCATGGGCCTTGCCATGGGAATCGGGTTTGCGCTGGTCGTGCCCGTGCTGATCTTCGCAGGAATCGGGATGCTGTTTGACAGCCGGTTCGCATCGGCCCCCGTCGGCATGGCGGTGGGCGTGCTGCTTGGAACGATCCTCGGCTTCGTGCTCCTTATCCGCATGGTGAACAGGCTGAATGACAATTCGCGATAAAGCCGGGTGGATCGCGGCGTGTTTGGTAACACTCGCGGCCTCGACTGCCTTGTGGGGGCTCCTCGGAACGGCGGGTGGATTGATCGGGCTGGCCAGCGGCTGGGGTTCGTTCGGGCTTCTCAGGTTCATGGTCAGGGGATCGGTTGTGCCTGGCGCCTCGAAGCCCGCGGCGGTATCCCGTCTGCAACTGGCGTTTCTCACGAAGATTCCGCTGTTGGCGCTCGTGATTTTTTTCACAAATTCCCTTGGCCGCGCCGCGGTTTTTGGGTTCATTCTGGGGTTCTTTTTGGTATACTCGGCCCTGCTCGCGTCGTTGGTGATTCGTGAGCGATCCGGGGAATGGAAAGACTGAGTTTGCTGGTTGCAGAAACAGAATCAGCAGGTGAACATGGCGCTTGGTGGGCGCCTATTGTTTTTTCTGTTCTCATCTGCCTGTTCATCGTCATTACGGGCAGAATCGCGATCCTCGGACTGAAGGCCAAAGTGCCCCGCAGCATCTTCAGCAGGCTCTATGAGCACTTGTTCCTGTTCATCGAGAACATGTGCATCGGAGTCATCGGGCCCCACGGCAGAAAGTACATCCCGTTGGTGTTCACTGTGTATCTGTTCGTTTTGTGTTCCAACCTTCTGGGCCTCACCGGACTGATGGCGCCGACCAGCCAGCTGGGTGTTACCTTCGGCATGGCGGTGATTGTGGTGATGTACGTTCAGGGCCAAGGAATCAAAACCCACGGCCTCGGCGGCTACGTCAAACATTTCTTCGGCCCGCCGCTTGGAAGCATCTGGCTTGTCCCGATTTCGTTTCTGCTGTTTTTCATCGAACTGATTTCGGAAGCCGCCAAAATGCTTTCGCTCTCTTTGCGGCTGCAAGGCAACATGTCGGGCGAGCATCGAGTGGGCGAGGTGATCGGTGGTCTCGTCAAAATCGGCAACTTCTCCGTGCCGCTGCACGGATTTCTGTTTCCCCTCAGCGTTTTCGTCTGCATTGTGCAGGCGCTCGTTTTCACCATGCTGACCTGTGTTTACATCTCGCTCTTCACATCGCACGACCACGAAGAGCAGGGCTCTCACACGGCGGCTCATGCACACTAAAATCTAAATCACTCATGGAGGACATGAACAAATGGACGTATACGGAATAGCGCTCGGAATCGGCTTGGCCATGGGCCTTGCCGTTCTTGGCGGAGGAATCGGTCAAGGACTCGCGGCGAACGGCGCGCTCAACGGCATGGCTCGTCAGCCCGAATTCGCCGGCAAAATTCAAACAGGAATGATCATCGGCCTTGCATTCATCGAATCGCTCATCATTTTCACAATGATCATCTGCTTCATGCTGTCGGGCAAACTCCCCGGCAAGGTCGAAGCAAGCGGCGGAGCCGGATCGGCGATGGTTCAACCCGCGCCCAATCACGGCTCGAAACTCGCGTTCGGAGAAAACGACTCGCAATAACAGGCAGGAGCCCGAATCATGAATTGGGTCATCGGTATCGTTCTCGCAGCGCTGTTCTGGTTCCTCTCCACATTGGGGTTTGTGGACCAGATCAACGAAGTCGGCCTCGTGCAGCAGCTTGGCCTCAACTTTCACACCGTGCTCGTGCAAATGGGAGTCATCTCGATCATGTTTCCCATCGTGGACATGATCTTCCTGAAGCCCCTCAAGCAGGCGCTCGATGAAAGAACCAAATATATCGAGGACACCTACTCCGAAGCCGACTCGCTGAAAGCGCGGATGGAAGAACTCAAATCTTCTTACGAAAAACGGCTGCAAGACGCCGAATCGGAAGCAAGAACCAAAATCCAATCCGCCATTCACGAAGCCGAACAACTCAAACAGAACATGATCGCCGAAGCCCGCACCCAGGCCGAAGAAATCCGCGCCAAAGGCGAGGCCGACCTCAACCGCGAAAGAGCCAAAATGCTCGTTGATCTGCGTGCGCAAGCCGTCAACCTCACCCTCACGGCAACCGAAAAACTGATCGGCGCCTCGATGGATGAAGAGCGGCAGCGCAAACTCGCACAACAGTTCATCGAAACCGCCGAGGTCGGATCGTAAACCGTGGAAACACGCGTCGCAACCCGCTACGCGCGAGCGTTTATCAACGCCTCGAAACAGGTGGGCGCAGTCGCCGAAGCCGAACAAGACCTTCGCATCATCTGCGATATCCTTCAGTCTCGAGCCGATTTCAAAGAGCTTCTCGAAAGTCCCCGCATCCCGCGCGAACAAAAACTGTCGCTCATTGATCGGCTCTTCGCCGACCGCGCGCGTCCCGTAACCCTGCGCCTCCTCCGCCTGCTCATCGAAAAAGGAAGAGCCGACACACTCCAGTTCATCTACGCCGAGTTTCTAAGACTCAAAAACGAAATGGAAGGCGTGCTCAAAGTTGACGTCCTGTCGGCAGTTCCGCTCACCGATAACGAACTCCGCGCGATCGTCGCAAAACTCGAAGCGCAAACCCGCAAAAGAATCGAAACCAAAACCACCGTTGATCCTTCGCTCATTGGCGGAATCGCCGTCAAATATGGCGACAATCTGCTCGACGGAACCGTCAAAGCCGGCCTCAGGCGCCTCAAAGAGAAATTCTATCTCGACGTTTTGAAGCAAACCTAAGTTGGAGAATCCATCAATGCCAATTCGACCCGAAGAAATTACAAGCATCCTAACCCAAGAACTCTCGACCTTCGAGACAAAAGCCAAAACCGAACACGTGGGAACCGTGCTGCAAGTCGGCGACGGAATCGCCCGTGTCTACGGCCTTCCCAACTGCCAAATGGGCGAACTCCTCGAATTCCCCGGCAACGTGTTCGGCCTCGCCCTCAACCTGGAAGAAAACACCATCGGCGCGGTCATCATCGGAAGCGACGAAGGCATCAAAGAAGGTGATGCGGTGCGAGAAACCGGACGCATCATCTCAGTCCCCGTCGGCAAAGGCCTTCTTGGAAGGGTCGTCAACGCGCTCGGACAACCGATTGACGACGGCGGTCCCGTTCCGTCCGAAAACCTCGCGCTTCTCGACATCGTCGCGCCCGGCGTCGTGCAGCGGCAGCCCGTAAAAGAACCGCTCCAAACCGGAATCAAAGCCGTGGACGCCATGATCCCGATCGGCAGAGGACAACGCGAACTCATCATCGGCGACAGGCAGACCGGAAAAACCGCCATCTGCATTGACACCATCATCAACCAAAAGAAAACCCACGAACCGGGCGGCTCGCCCGTCTTCTGCATCTACGTCGCCATCGGTCAGCGCATGGGCTCCGTCCGCCGCGTGGTCGAAACCCTCACCAAACTCGGCGCAATGGATTACACCATCGTCGTGGCCGCTTCCTCTTCCGATTCCAGCGCCGAACAGTACATGGCGCCGTTCACCGGATGCGCCATGGGCGAGTATTTCCGCGACAACGGAATGCACGCGCTCGTCATTTACGACGACCTTTCCAAACACGCGCAAGCCTATCGCACCATGTCGCTCCTTCTGCGAAGACCGCCCGGACGCGAAGCGTATCCAGGCGACGTTTTCTACCTTCACAGCAGACTTTTGGAACGCTCCGCCAAACTCAGCGACGAAAAAGGCGGCGGATCGCTCACCGCGCTTCCCATCATCGAAACCCAAGCCGGCGACGTTTCGGCCTACATTCCAACCAACGTCATCTCGATCACCGACGGCCAGATCTATCTTGAGCCCGATCTGTTCTTCGCAGGTGTGCGGCCCGCAATCAACGTCGGCATCTCGGTGTCGCGTGTCGGCGGCTCCGCGCAGATCAAAGCGATGAAATCGGTCGCAGGCAAACTCAAACTCGAAATGGCCCAATACCGCGAAGTGCAGGCGTTCGCGCAGTTCGCAAGCGATCTCGACAAAGCCACCCAAATGCAGCTCGCGCGGGGCCAGCGCCTCACCGAACTTCTCAAACAGGATATCTACACGCCCTACGACGTCGTAGATCAGATCTTTTCGGTGTTTGCAGGAACCGGAGGCTTCCTCGACCCGCTCGAAGTCGCCGACGTCGCGCCGTTCGAAAAAGGGATGCTCGAATTCATCAAGCAGAAATATCCCGAAATGGTTGAAAAAGTGCGAACGACCAGAGAGTGGACTCCCGACATCGAAGAAACCGCGCGCAAGGCGATGGACGAGTTCCAAAAGCAGTTCCTCGCTTCAAAAAATGCACAAAAGGAGCCCGCCGCGGTTTAGCGCATGGCAAGCCTCAAACAGCTTAGGGGCCGAATCCGAACGGCAAAAACCATCGGCCAAATAACGCGGGCTATGAAACTCGTGGCCGCGGCCCGATTGCGCCGCGCACAAGACCGCGTGCTCGAAGCCAGACCGTATTCCGACAAAATGCGCGAACTCGTGCAAAGCCTCGCCAATGCGGGCGACCTGCCCGACCACCCGCTCTTAGCCCGCAGAGAGATCAAACGGTACGGCGTGGTTCTGGTCACCGCAGAACGCGGCTTGTGCGGGTCGTTCAACTCCGCCCTCAACCGAAAAGCGTTCGATTTCGTGCGCTCCGAATCGGGTGAGCCGGTGTTCCTGTGCGTTGGCCGCAAAGGACAACAGTTTTTCGAAAAGCGCGGATACAACGTCGCGTACCAACTGAATCTCCCCACGGCAGGACCCACAAAGGCCCACGCAACCGACGTCATGGATGCTGCCGAAAAACTGTTCCTATCGGGTGAACTCGACGCCGTCTATCTCATTTACAGCAAATTCATCTCTGCCATAAGACAGGTGCCGCAGGTCGTGCAGCTTCTGCCGATCGAACCGCCCGCCCAAACTGACGAAGTGCAGACCAAAGCGTACACCTTCGAGCCCGATTCCACCGAGCTTCTTGCCGAACTTCTTCCGCGCTACGCGCTCACGCTCATCCAGCAGGCGCTGCTCGAATCCACCGCAAGCGAACACGGAGCCCGCATGACCGCGATGACCAACGCCACCGACAGCGCCGCCGAACTCGTGAAAACCCTAACCCTTCAAGCCAACCGCACGCGCCAAGCCGCGATCACCAAAGAGATTCTCGAGATCGTCGCCGGCGCCGATGCGCTGAAAGGCTAACACACAGACTCAGGAACCGTGCGCTGAATCCCCGACAGGGCGTCCCACATCGCTTTCGCCGTCCTTTCGCAAGCCTCCACCGCCTTGTCTTGCGCGTCGGCGTTCATCGCTGCCATCCGGTTCAACAGCGCCCGCGTTTCGTGCTGATTCGCGGTGTGCTCGTGAAAGTAAACCTCAGCCTCTTCACCCAAACTGTAATGCTCCCGCAAACCCGCGATCTTCGATTTTGAAGTCTCCGGCTGCTGAACCTCGAAGGCGTACATCGCCCCCGCCGCCGTCTCAGGCGTCGCGAAGTTCTGCCTGCACTCGGTCAAAAGGTGCTGCGTCTCCGGCAGCCTTCCATCGGCCGCTTCGGTTCCCAAACTTTCGGCAAATTTCGACCACAAACTCACGTGGTACCGCTCTTCGTCGGCGTACTGCTTGCTGCCCAGCGTCTCCCATCCGTCGGCGATGATCCCCACAAACGCGCCGTACTCCTCGGCGTAAATCTTCAGGGCTTCGACAGGAAGAGTGCCTTCGTTCCAAGCCTTATAGAAAGGGTGATTCAACAGGTCGTATCTCGAAATGATGGCGTCCAGCCGCTGTTTGGTTGTCATGGTGTCGCAATTCCTCCCTGGTTTGGCGTTCACGGAATCTTGGCACACCCGCCCGGAGATTCGCACGTGATTGGCGGTAAATTCATCGAACTTATCGCAGTTTTATCGCTGCGACATCTACCCCTGGAAAGGAGAACCCGAAAATGAAGAAAACTTTAGTTGCGGCCGCGCTGATCGTCTGCGCGGTGGGAGCGTTCGCTCAATACGATTACGATAAGCCCAAACCGAAGCAGAAGCCGCTGTACGAAAGGCTTGGCGGCGTGCACAAGATTGCGGCGCTGATTGACGATTTCGTGAACCGCGTGGCGGGCGACGAGGCCGTGGCCGGCAACCCAAAGGTGATGGAAGCGGTCAAAAAACATGGCGCGCCCGCGCTCAAGTTTCAGGTAACCGCGTTCGTGTGTCAAATGACCGGCGGGCCGCAGAAATATGTCGGCAAAGACCTGGTGGCCGCCCACAAGGATCTTGGGATCACCGAGGAAGAGTGGAACGCTTCGGCGGCCGACTTTATTGCCTCGATGGACGCGATGAACGTTCCCAAGCCCGAGCAGAATGAACTGCTCGCGTTCGTCGCAGGCACGAAGAAAGACGTGGTGAACGTGGATCCAAACCGGAAAGGGAAGTCGAACGTTCCGAATGTCAAACCGGAATCGTTGTATGCGCGGTTGGGCGGTGTAGACGCAATCGCCGCGGTTGTGGATGAGTTCGTGAATGAGCTTGCGCAAGACCCGGTGCTCCTTTCCAACCCGAACACGGTCAAATCGCTGCAGACCGGCAAAATCACCGCCGCAGGGTTGAAGTATCTGGTTACGGAGCAGCTGTGCCAGGCGGCAGGCGGTCCGCAAAAATATTCCGGCCGCAAAATGGCCGTTGCTCACAAAGACCTCGGGATCACCGAAAAGGAGTGGGAATCGGCGGCCAAAATCCTTGCGAACGTGCTGAACAAGTTCAACGTTCCCGAGCGCGAGCAGAAAGAGTTGTTCGCGATTGTGGGTTCCACGAAGAAAGACATCGTCAAAAAATAAACTGCCCGTCCTTCCCCCTGCATTTAGGGGGAAGGTGGCGCGCAGCGCCGGAAGGGGGTTGGTGCGGAGTTGAATTTCCATCCTTCCCCCTGCATTAGGGGGAAGGTGGCGCGAAGCGCCGGAAGGGGGTTCATCTTTTGGCACACCCCCTTCACCGTTCGCTCCGCTCACGGGGCTTCCCCCTGTTTCCAGGGGGCAGCGTGGAATCGGGGAGGCAGCGTGGATTGAAAGACTCCACCCTTCCCCCTGCATTTAGGGGGAAGGTGGCGCGCAGCGCCGGAAGGGGGTCGGTGCTTCCCGGAACACCCCCTTCACCGTTCGCTTTCGCTCACAGGGGGAGGATCTACGCCGTCCCGCGCAGGCGCGCGCAGATCGCTTCGTGGTAATCCAATCCCTGTTTCGAAACGCACGCGCCGGCGCGATCCAGATAGTCGTTCATCGTTTCCAAATCGCCGTCGAGCTTCGCAAGAACAGCCAGAAGCTGCCAGCGATGGGCTTCGGTCGGCAGGCGCAGGGGCAGCTTATCGGCGGGCGCGCTCAGCAGCAGCGCGCTCAAATCGCTCCGCGACTTGAAACCGTCTAAGAACGGCAGCAGTCTTGCCTCGCAAACCGCATTCATCTCATCGGTGATTCGTTCGAACGTCTCTTCCGGCCAGGGCAGCTGGCCCTTCCAAATCATTCCGCCCTTGGGGTTTTCACGTTCGATGATGTAAACCAAACAGTCCCAGCCGTGCGGGAACGCGATCTCGGGTCTTCCGAAAGCGGTTTCGAACCCGTCCGCTGACACCCCCGCACCCAACCCCAATGACAAGTACTCTGTGCCCTCCCACTGAAAGGTTCGGAGTTCGATCACATGCTTGACGTTTCCTACGTGGCAGATCAGCCGGCCCGGTTTTGCGACAAACTTCCGTCCAAAAAGCGCGCCGTCTCGAATCGCGCGCAGTATTCGGTTTTTCGTGCGCTGTTTCACCTGCTTCGGACTCTGAGGCCCAAGCGACCTATTTGTCATAGAGCACCAATCTACCTTTCTTGCGTGTTGCTTCTTCGTATTTCTTCAGCTGTGCTTTTCCCTTTGCGCGGCCGCTCGGAGTGTTCGGCTTGAACTCTACCGGATGCCCGTTCACGATTGCGTCTGGCTTCAGCAGCCTCCCGTTCTTGTCGCGGATATGAGCGTCCTTGCCCACCTTCCAGCCTTTCGATTCGCAAATCTTTTCCAGCGCCTTATGAATCGCGCGTCCGGCGATGGTATGCGCGGTCTCGCCTCCGCGGCGCACGATCATGTTTTTGACCGTGTCCATCGTGATGCTCTTCAGTCCGCCGCGCACCGCGCCGACCGTGCCCATCGAAACTCCGTTCGATCCCAATTCGAACGCGAACCACGATGCCGCGCAGAAGTATTGGAAACCGTTGGCGGTTCCGCAGTCGTATTCGCCCGCTACGCGTCCAAAATTCTCAGTCGCGCCGCTGAAGATGTGCTCATCCACCCACTCGCCAAGCGAAATCCACCAGCCAGGAAAATCCCACAATCCAAGCGGATCGGCGGAAAGCAGCGGGTTGTTTCCGCAATACGCATACCAGTTCCCGCCCATCTGCGCCGGGTCGCGCGTAATGAACCGTCCAATCGAAGGATCATAAAACCGATATCCAAGATGCTGAAGCCCAGTGTCCGAATCCGATTCGTAACCAAACGCGCTGCCATATCCAAACGGCCCGCTCCAACTTCCCGCCGCACCGATCAGGTTTCCAAACGCATCGTACTGATTCGCAGCGACAACGGTTTGCGAACCGTTCGTCTGCGCATAGCCGTCTTTCACGCCGCAGGCGGTGAACGTTGACACGCCGTTTCTTCGCTCAGAAACGCCGGGTGTGTAAACCGCCGATCCGTCCGAAAGAATCGGCGCGCAAACATCGGCTCCGTTGCGCACGAATGAGCGGCTGCCGTGCGAATCGCTCAATCCCACTCGCGCGCCGAACGCGTTATAAACCGATGCGTTGGTCGTCATTCCCGAACGGGAAACCTGAACGATTCGATCATCGTAATCGTATGCGAAACTGGTGGTTACACCCGCCTGCGTTATCGAAGCCGTCCGCCCCGCCGCATCATAGGCAAAACTTCTGTTGTTTGCACCCGTTATCGAAAGCAGCTTATCTGCCGCGTCGTAAGCGTACGAGTCCGTTGCGCCGTTCAACGTTTTCGTCAGCCGATTGCCGTTGGCATCGTA
>JAJPJR010000083.1 GCA_021324165.1 Armatimonadota bacterium | reverse complement strand
TCAGCTTCGAATGCGCCAGTGGGCCACTATTTACGCTGCGCGAAGAACTCGCAATCATCTCATACATCCTCTTGTTGCATCACGGCCGAGCCTTCGCCTCGACCGTGCCACCCGTCGCGGTTCGTGCTTGTCAAACTGAGTCCGTTCGTCCATCTCATTTGGCTCCATCGTTTTTCAATTCGCGGACAAATCTTCGCGCCTGTCAGCGCCGCCAGACCGTACTTTCGATGAAGACGTTCGCGGCGAGCCCCCTGAAGATTTTGCAGGACCCAGAATGTGCGATCACCTCTCCGACTTTCCGGTGTCATCTATTGTGCCCTCCATCGAGACATACACCCAGTGCTTAACCTTGCCGTCTGAAAACTGGACAGTCAACCGTTTTGTAATGTCATCCTTCTGAACGAACTCGAGAACGTATGCTTTCGGTGGGCTCCCGCCGCTTGTCGTTGGCTCACCCAAGATGTCCGTTACATCCTGCTCAGTCATCCCAACTTTCAGTTTCAGAGCCTTTCCCTTCAACTCGTCGGAAGCGCCGCACCTACATGCTCCAACGACAAGAATAATACACACAAAAAGCAGGGCACACGCAAAACTCGATCCGGTTCCTAAGTTCGATGTTACCTTCATTGGCAATTCTCCTTGCAGTTAGATTTATATCCCGCCCTATTCCAGCGGACTAATTCGCAATCCTGGTGGAAATCTCTTAATCAGCTTTTCGATGACGTATCCTACGGGAGGATTTGCATTCCGTCGATGGGTGCATTCTTCCGCATCATCCGAGTCGATGCAACAAGCAAGGCACAACTCATAGTCGGCGAGGGACCTCTGAAGACAAATGACGAGCTCGCGTGCGCATTTGTAAAACTGAATGGGCGGAGCCCACCAATATTTTCTTTGACACTCCTTGCCTTCTTTAATGCATTTGTCAAGGTCGTCGCGGTATCGCTCGTAGCATGCCTGCTGACAGTCAACTTTTGGCATCGGCTGCTCAATCGGATCGCCCCAAGAGCCTCCGCCGGCGGATGACGGTTGTCCATTATGATCCGAATCGAATGTAACTCCGTAAGAAACTGCGTACTGGCTGTTTCCCGCGAGAAGTAGTCCGCTGCTCCCACCCATCGCACCGTCGTCGTAATATCCCCATCTTCCTCCGAAGCGGTTTGGATTGGTGGATGGGCCGTTGGTGGAGGTTGCGCTTACGGTGACTCCAAAAGCGGAATACGAATAGTTATCCGTCACATTCTCGTTTTCATCGGTAAGTGCCCACGTCGAACCAAATCCATCAAAGTGGAAATACCGTTTCGTCCCTTCGCGGTTCGTTGATATCAAACCCAAACCGCTCGTGTACAAACACTTAATCGTGAACGTCCCGGAAATCAAAGTGTACTCCGCCAGCAACGCGCCGCCGACTTCGTCGTGCACGAAATTCGTCCAATCGGTTGCACCGGAAAGTTTGCTTCGCATTCGCCTGCCGTCGCCATCGTATTCGTGCGTGTCGTCATTCGACGTTCCAGGATAGTCAATGCTCACAAGATGCGACTCGTAATCCCAGTTGTATGTCGTCGTGTTCCCACCCTGCTCGAACCGCCGCCAACTCCGTTTCCCGCCTTCACCAGCCATGTTGGTCTCCTCGTTCCGGAAAGCCCATTCTTTCAAACGCGGCGTTCGCCAGCAGCGTTTCATCCGAGCCCATCAGACAAAAAAAGACCCCCGACTTGCGTCGAGGGCCTTTGGGGGGAAGGGAGGAGAGAGAAGCTTATTGCGGCAGCATCGCCTCCAGCTCGCCGAACGGCCGGGGAGCGGCAAGAATGAAAACGTAATCTCCCACGATCTTTCCAACAAAATTCAGCTGCCCGTTGGTTCCATGCATCCAGCCGTTTTCGGGAATCAGTTCGCGGGCTTCGGGGCAGGTGCGGGGGAAAACGCACAGCGCATACCGGGCCCTTCCATCGGTGTAAATGTAACGGATCACGCGGGAATCGGGGGTCTGCACGATGTCAACCCTAAGCAGCTGCAAGCCGTACGAGGTTACGCTCGGAGCGGTCACCGAAGACCCGATCTGTTCGCTTGCCCAGCGCGTGGAAATGTCTTCGCTCGGGTTTCGAAACCCGAACGTATCGGCCGCCGACGCGGTGAGGGTGCGGGAAACGCTGTCGAGGGCGGCTTCCGTCGCTGGATGCAGCCGCGCGATCACACCGCCGAAAAGAATCACCGCGGCAACAGCGGTGACGAATGCGTATCGGAACTTGCCGATGATCAGGTCGGCTCCGGTTGATTGGGCGGCTTGAATTTCATCGAGGCGCAGCCTGCATGCATCGAACAGTTGAGCTGAATCGTGCACAGGCAGCTTTGCTTTCAGTGTGCGCTTCAAATAGAGAACCGCTTCGTATTCGCGTTTGGCTTCGCTTGAAGATGCGATGAACGCTTCGACCTCGGCGGTCTCCTGGGCAGAAAGTTCGCCGTCGGCAAGGGCGTGCACTTTTTCGAGCCAGTTGTTCATTCAGCGTCCGCCTGCTTGATGATCCCTTCGCTCAGGGCGTACTGGCCGAGTTTTTGTCGAAGCAGTGCGCGCCCGCGGGCCAACCGGGAACGGACGGTTCCAATCGGAACTTTCAGCGTTTGTGCAATCTCTTCGTAACTCATGCCTTCTACGTCGCAAAGCAGCACGGCAACCCTATATTCTTCAGGAAGCGATTTCAACGCTTCCTCGACCTGTTCGCCGAGCAGATCGTCGAACAGTTCCGCTACAGGGTTTCCATCCGCCGCAGCAACAGGTTCAATCCCTTGATCAGCATCCAGAGATTCCTGACCAGGCTCCCGTTTGTGTTTTCGATACCGGTTGATGTAGAGGTTGGTGAGGATTCGAAGCAGCCACGCCTTGAAGTTCCGGCCATCGAAGCGGTCGAACGCTTCGAATGCGCGGACCAAGGCCTCCTGCGATAAATCCTCCGCCTCTTCCCGGCTTCGCGTTAGCCTGAGTGCGGTGCTGAATACTGACGGAAACACTTCCCTTGCCGCTCTATCAAACTCCTCGCGCTTTGCGCGATTTCGCCAGAGCATCCGCCGGGCGAGTGTACCTGTCAGTACGGCCTAACGCTCCGCCTTAGGGCGAAGTTCCCTATCGCCGCCGCGCGCGTTCCAAATCCGGTGTTTTTGTCTCGCTTTTGGCGGTTTCTGGAGTTTTTACCGGGCGGTGCGTTCCATGAGCCACAAAGCGATCTTGCCGGAGATCACCGCCGCCAGCGGAGCCGAAATCACCACCCCGGCGATGCTTCCGAACGACTCGACATCCGCAACTCCGAAGTTCACATTTTGAAACGCAAGATAACCTACCACCGCTCCCAACACCGCGCCGGCAAAAGGCACAAGGTGCGACGGCCTCGTGCGCGCTGCCGCCAACTGCCGCGAATAGGACATCCACAACAGAACCAGAACGATGAGATACCCTGGAAAGATCAGGATTGCTGCCATCAGGCACCCCCACTTACCTCTGACGATTACCAGGTGAAAAGGTTCGCCAAAAAAGGGGGACGGCGATCTGCCGTCCCCCTGCTCCTTTATGCTAAGCGCGGTTCATGGGGTGAATTCGATCTCTCCGAATGCACCGCTGGTTTCGTCGTCGGGCCCGGCTGTGAAGTACAGGCTGTGCTCATCGCTCATGACGCCGTTCCCAAAACTCAGCGCCCACAAACCGTCAATGACCAACGCCTGGTTGTCAGAGTCGGTGAGAGTGCCGAGAAACATTCCGGTTGAAAGATCGTAAGCGTGAACGATTCCGTCGCCGAAGTTGCCGACGAGGAGCGCGCCGCCAAATTCGCCGAACCCTTCAGGCGCAACCGCCAATCCCCAAGGCGAGTCCAGCAAGCCTTGCGAAATTAGCACGCGCGAACTCGAACCATCGGGAGTCATCACCGCCACGTATCCGTTGCCTGGGCCGGGAACGTCGTCTTCGCCCATGGCATCCCGCAGGGCGAAAGTTATGTAAAGGTTTCCGTTGATCATTTGAATGCCGAATGGCGAGAACTGTTTGGGAATGCCGTCGGGCCGCATGGATCCAACGAACTGAAAGTGATCGTTGTAGATTTCGACTCGTCCCGATCTAAAGTTTGTTACGTACAGATAGTCGCGCTGGCCGACGGGGGCGATCGCAGCCCCTTTATACACGGGCCCTGCAAAAGCCCAGCCCGCAGCCAGAACGGTTTGTTCCATCGAGAGGTCGGGGTTCCAACCTGCCACAAAGCCGCGTTCCCCAACAAAAATGTAACGTGCAGGAGCGCTCATTCCGTTTTTGCTGATCAGAAACGCATCGCCTGCGTTATAGACGATGCCCGTGGGTGCAAACCCAGGGCTCAAGGCGACGATGAGTGGATCGCCGACGGGCTGCGGAACGCCGTTGCCGTCATAGAGTGTGGAAGTGTCAGTGCCGTTGTTTGCGACCCAAAACGGTCCGGTGGGACTCGATGTCATTCCCCACGGGTTGATCAGATTCGGGTCGAAATGAACTCCTGCGGTGATTTCATTCGAAGCGAGATTGATGACTTCAAATGCGGCTGAAGCGGAGATGCACAGAGCAACAGCGCTCGACAAACCCAACAGCCTGATGTTCGAATTTCTCGACATCGTAACCTCCTTATCTTGAAGCGCGATGTCCGAACACTCCGACGAATTCGTTAGGAGAGGCGTTCGGGGAAAAGCCGGATATAAAACGCAGCGAAACAGTAATTTGCAAATTTTGATGGGGGGTCGGTTTCAGGCCCTGCCGGGTGAACGGATGAGGCCAAAAAGCCGATCCTTAGTATAATGGCCGGCGGGCTCGGAGAGATGGCTGAGTGGTCGAAAGCGCCCGCCTGCTAAGTGGGTAAGTCGGGAAACCGGCTTCTCGGGTTCGAATCCCGATCTCTCCGCCAGAAGTTTTATGAACCATCTGCAAATAGCGGCCGTTTCGGGGATCGCTCTTGCGCTCCTGCCGGCGGCATATTCGGCCGACCTGAAATCGTTCCTGGCCGCGCGGAAAAAGGCTGGAATCACCGGTCCGGGGTCGCTGGCCGACTACGACTCGAAAGCAGGCGACGCGCTGATCGAAGTTAAAGGAACCACTAAAGGTTCCATGGTCGCCGGAAACGAAACCAAACTTCTCATCGAGTGCGCTCCGCAAACGCTGTGCGTGGACCTTCCCGAAGATGAACCGTGGCTTGGCACATCCAACACGCAGGCGCGGCTGATCCTCAAAATCACCCGACCTACCAAGTTTGCGGGCTGGCAGGCAACCATTGTTGAAGCCGTGCCCGAAAGCGCGATCAAAGAGTGGGAAGACAAGCAGGCGCCCAAAACATCTGCCGCGGGCCCGAAACGTTCCGAAAGTTTTTACCGGCCCAATCCGGCGCCCGGCCCCACGCGCGGCGAAAGCGGACGATTAGCGCCGATGCAGCGCACTTCGACCGGAAGTTCCGCACCAGTGTCCGGACGCGAACGATATTCGCAAACCACACCCGAACAGTGGGGAATCAGCGATCATCCGGCCGCACAGCAGTATGCGGATTTTATTTTGAGTCAATCGAACAAAATCACTCCGAGCGAAGCGAGGAACGCGGCGCTTGCGATCATCGCGTTCTGCCGCGATTTTAAACTCGACCCGCGGCTGATCGTCGCGCTCATCATTTGCGAAAGCGATTTCGATCCGGGTTCTACTTCATATGCGGGCGCGATGGGGCTCGGCCAAATCATGCCGTTCACGCGCGATGAGATGAAAGTGCGCGATGCTTATGACATCGTTTCCAACATCTACTGCACCGTCCGCCATTTTCGCGAGTTTTATGACAAGTATCTGACCAAAGACGCCAATGGCAACGAGGTTCCGAACTTGACGCTGGCAATCGCCGCCTATAACGCGGGGCCGGGCAACGTGGCGAAGTATGGCGGCATGCCGCCGTTTCCGAAGACGCAAGGCTACGTGGCGAAAGTTTTGGCCTGGTATAAGAAGCTGTGCGGAAATTAGACTCGGCCGCCGAAACGCCCTCCAATTAACTCCTGGTTTTGCGCCGAGTCAACTGGTTGGCGGCGAATGGTGGAATACCAGATATGGCCCTATGTGTTCGCGATCCTTTTCCCCGCGGAGTCGAGCCTTTACGGTCGTTGATGCTCTCATCGCCTTTCTGGTGCTCTCAATTGGTGGGATTTCTTTGGCGGCTTCGCTGCCGACGCTTGCCCGGTCGGCGGCCATGGCCGACGAAAACTCAAAAGCCACTCAGCTGGCCGCCAGAATGATCGAGCAGCTTCGCCTGGCGCGCTTCGAAAATCTGAACTATTCGACTTTGCGAGGTTTGGGATTGGTTGACGAGTGGTCGGGCAGCGGGCCTTACACGTTCACCAACATAGCAGTTGACGGCTCGATCGGTTTTTCTCCTGCCAAGGCGCTCAAGAATGGCAAGGGGGAGATCGAGATCCGCGATGTCAATGTGAACTTGAAAACAGTCGTAGTTCGCATTCGATGGACTGCGGCTTCGCGCGCAAGCCGGATTGTCGAACTGGAAACTGCGGTCGGCAGGTATTAGGCAGTTGCGAACCCTTTAGAATGAAGAAGAACGGATACACGTTAGTTGAAGTCCTTACTGGACTTGCCCTCATGGCGCTGCTTTTCATCAGCTGTATGAGTCTGTTTTCGACGTCGCTGCGATCGTTGCGCAGAACCGACACGAAGCTGACGCTGACGCAGACGAACGCACTCGCTCTCAGAAAGATTTCAGAGGAGATCAGGTCGGTGTACAGTCTTGATGTTGACGAATCGGGCCAAGCGATTTACTTTGAACTTCCCAAGGTTTCCGGAACGATTGACCCCAATACGGGCGAGTACGAGTACTCCTATCCAATGGTTGGAGACGGAATTGATCGCTCGATCTACTATTCCAACGGAAAGATATATGAAAAGGTGGGCAGCGCAGCCCCAACCATTCTTGCCGAAGACGTTATTGATATTGACCCCGATCCCGGTTCGAGTTATTACAAGCAAGCGTATCCGATGTTCGCATTCGCCAACATCGGGGCGGCTAACGGGCTGAAGATTATGCTGATTACTCAGAGCCCGGTTGCGAACGGGAACGTATTTAACCGACAAACCCTGACCGTACTATTGAGGAACTACCGATGAAACAAATAAAACGACAACGCGGCGGCACGACCGCGATGATACTGTTTGTGATGACCGTCACTGTGTTTATGATCGTCTCGATGTCGCAACTGGGCATTTCTGGCATCGTTAGATCCAGGCGTGAAGTGAGCGCTGCCCAGGCGTTTCAATTGGCCCAGGCAGGGTGCGACGAAGTGTATCAGAAACTGATCACATCGCTCGACAACACGTATGGCGTGTTTCAAAACGAGTTTTACACTTATGACCAACTCTCGGTGAGCTTGCCGCCGGGCGGAGAAGGCTCCGTGGTCGTGGCTCCAGTCGGCACCGGCGAGACAGCCTGGCTGACCGCAAGCGTCAAAGTCGGGGGCATTGGGCGCAGCGTCCGCGTGTTGATCTCGAGCAAAGATGTAGGCATTTGGAACAACGCGATTTTCGCCGGTACCGGCGCTTCTGGACAATCCATCAACGGCAACGTGGACATTCGCGGATCGGTACACCTTTTGGGTGACGGCGAGGCGTACACCGACCTGAATGGCAATGGCAAGCGCGACGATGCCGAACCATTTACCGACTTGAATCATAACGGCGTTTATGATCCGGGCGAACCGTATGTTGACAGCGACGGAAACGGATCGTGGAGCAGCGCAGAACCATACAACGACACGAACGGCAACGGCCGTTACGATCCGCCGCTGACGGTTACCGATCTCAATTCAAGCTTCAACGGTACCGCCTTTGTCGGCAACAATTACAACAACATGCCGCTTACGTTGTCAGCGCAGATTCCGACAATCCCTATGTTGAACGGCTATAAGACTCTGAGCGCTGAGGTTCGATGCAAGAACGGGATGATCGGAATCAGCGGCAACGCGGCGATTGGCAGTCAGTACAACATTCTCGACCAGAAAGGCACTGTGGACGGTGTCTTCGTGAACGACGGCTGGACAGGAAACCAAGGCGACTCGCACGTTTGGTCCGACAACGGCACGAAAGAAAAGTACGATTTGGGCGACCTCGTCGAATTTCCGATCATTAACGGCATCGGCGCACAACCGTACACGCGTGATGGCATCACGTACTCGTCGTTCAAGGTGTATCTTGACACAGTCAGCATGACGATTCCTCAGCTTACGATCAGTTCCGACGTCGCAAGCTTTACCATCGGGTCCGACGCACGAGGCAATAAGATCACATGGAACCAAGCCACTGGAACATTGACGATCAACGGCATCGTCCGCGTGGGCGATTTCACGCTCGGCAAGAAGAACACAACCGTCAGAACCGACGGCCGCGGCACGATCTACTCGACTGGCAGCATTGACGTCCACTCCAACATCCTTCCGGTTGCAGGCAAAACATTTCCGCTCAATACCGCGTTGGGAATGGTCGCTCTAAACAACATTCGGCTCGCCACTGGGCCTGGCGATGCGCAGCTTTCCATGATGGGCGCGTTCTATGCACAAGGCTCGATTGTGAGCGCGAAGCAGAATCAGATAGCCGGCACGTTTGTCGCCAACTACTACGACATGGGCACCAACGTTCCCAACATCTATCAGGTACCCGCGCTGGCGCGGAATCTGCCACCCGGAATGCCCGGCGATAAGCCGATCATCAGCATGAAGCGCCGCACATGGAGAGAACGCGTTCCGGTTGCGTCCGATCACATGAGCGAAAACAACTAATTGGCGCAAGCGAAGCGCTCAAACTCCGTTGGTCAACTGACGCCTGGGTTTAGTGGGATTGCAACCGGCTTTTGCTTTCCCACTAACAAAGGCAGCGCCTGCTCGGTGGGTCTGCTAAGTTTGAAGCCGCGTGCTTTCGCCGCATTCGCGGGATTGACTGCAAACTCAAGCCGAAAATAGCGATCCTCCGAAAACAGCACGTTCAACAGTTCGAGTTGTTCCTGCTCGACGGCCAAAATCGCTTGTTGAATCTGCACGATGAGTTCGGGTTTACGCGCTAATGCGAGCGCGCTTTCAAGGTCCTGCAACGCCTCATTCGGCATGCCCACGCTGTGATGCAGCACTCCTCGTAAATAGCGGAAGCATGCGTCTTGTGGATTCACACGCAATGCACGCCGCAACGCTTGCAGTGCACCCTCAAGATCACCATCTCGCAATTTCGCCTGAATTGCGACCTCCATGTCGAACACTCGATACGATGCGCTATCACGGACTTTTCCCCCGACGATCATGGTTCCCTGCTTTCCGAATTCATTTTCGGAGTTGAATTTCAGCAATTCAGCCTTCGACACCCACCCTTTGTCTCGACGGCCCAGCCTGCTGTTTGTTTTCGACGCTGACACTATAGAACCTGTTTTGCGATTCGTCAACCCGCAACTCTGCGGGAATCGTCACTTTCGGACTCGGAATCTGCGGTTTTGGAGATTTCGGGGCGGGCGTGCAGATCGGCCACTCTCGCCTTGCTCGCCAACGGAATCACAATCCTGCCGTCAGGGGATTGATATTTCCGGTCCATCGTGATTGCGGCCATTTCGTTCGCCCATTTTTCCGCTCGGCTGATATCGTGATCGGGCAGAAGCACCACAATTCCGCCGTTCTGTTTGCGGCAGAGGCGCGCTCCCTTTGGGGCGTGACGCCTTGCCAAAAACCCGATCTGCCTGATCGTCTGTTCGATCGCCGCCGCACCAGCGTCCTCGGCCTGCTCTTCCACCGAAATCGGCTCCAGATACACCAAGCAGGCGTTTTCAGCCTCCAGCGAGGTTACTTCGCGCTGAAACTCCTGCACGCTCAGAATTCCGTGAGGACGCGCATCTTGGAGGGCCTCGGCGCGGTCGCGGATCGCGATGAACGCGTGCGCGAGTTCGGCGGCCACGTCTTGAATCGTTTTCGCATCGTCGCTTTGCAAACTGCCTTCCGCCGATCTGCCGGCCGAAACATATCCAAGAATCTGATCTCCGGCAGAGATCGGAACGGCGATGTAGCTTCCGATTCGATATCGAAGCGCAGCGCGGGGATCAATCATGTGCGAATCGGATGCGGCATATGCCAGCACAGCAGGTGCGCCGTCTTCGATCCACGTTTCGATTCCTGACTGTTTGTAGCCATCGAGCAGCGGCGCCGGCTTTCCCGATCTGCCCACAGCAACTTGGGATGATCCATCCAAAAGGTAAATGCCGACATGATCGGCCTGCAAAATCTCGGCGAGCTCTTTCGCGGCTCGGCGGCCGAGGTCGGCTTCGTTGGCAACTCCATCCAAGCTGCATACCGTTTGGTAAAGCAGTTCGGCTTCCTGCACGCGGCGAAGCAGCGACGCGCGCTCCCTTTCGTCGTTCACGATGAATGCAAGGAGTTCTGAGAGTTCTTCGGCGCGCGGCTCGACTTCTTCGATCTGCGCGCGGCTTGATCCGACAATGGTCACAACGCCGATCAAGGTGCCTCGGATTTTAAGGAGAATGTTGTGCGTGTTCGGTGCTGCTCCCCCATGCAGCCGATTCAGCGCGTCGGCGGCGCGGAGCCGCAGTTGATGAGCGGCTTCCCGGCCGTCTATCGGAAAGGAAAGTTCGTCAACGTTTTCCGAAAGCCTGCCGGATGAGGCTTGAACGATCATCCGATCTCCCACCTGGTTAATCGTGTAAATGATCACCGCCTGCACTTCGAGCAGTTCGCGCAGTTGATCTGCAATCGCCGCAAGGTTTCTGCCGTATCTTTTGCGCGCAAGCAGAAGTTTCGATGCAAGACGCGATATGCGAGACCGCCGCTCGAGCTCTTTGAATGAACTGTTCAGGCGGCGGTACTTTTCCCGGAGTTCGATCAAGGCTTGCGTGCTGGTCTCTTCCCGCTCTTCGGCCTTTTCGCTTACGGCCAGCTCGGCGATCATCTGCTGAATGGTTTGGGGCCGGATGACAACCCTGCGGTGGTTCGAAAGGAGCGAAACCGCCAGAACGACCCCTGCCTGGCCGATGACCGCCGGGCTCGGCATCCCCGAATTGCTCACCAGACCTTCGGCTGCGATCACCGATGCCGCCGCGATCGGCCCCAACGCCAACGGGTTGCTGCCTCGTTTAGTAACGGCATACACCACCGGCCCGACAACCGCCAGGCCGAACGTGGGCAGCACTCCCGCGATCGCAAGCACGGCGGAAAGGGCCAGGCAGTCCAGACCCGCGAACAGCCCTGCAATGCCAGGATTCGTGAGTTTGCGGCGTTCGATGACCAGCGCGGTGAGGGCATAGGCCGCCGTGAGTGCGGCGATTTTAGATGCCCAGCCAAAAGGAACCGCGTTTGCGGCTGAGGCGCCGAGAACACCCGCGGAAAAAGCCAAACGAACCAGAAACTCCCACATACCTTGAGGTTTGTATCGGTCGTTCAGCCCAATTGGGTCAGGTTTCACCCGGGCTTGTGGGCTATCCTTTGAACCATGAGAGTTTTGGCGATTCTTGCTGTTGGAGCGATGATGGCAGGCTGCGGCATGTCCGATTCGGAGGTGCGGCAGCGGGCAGGCGACGTTGCGGTGGGCTCCAAACACCTGCTGGAAGGGGCTTCGGAAAAAGGGAAGGAAGCGTTCCAGGCCGCATCGGACAAGGCGAAGGACCTGGTGAAGGGCGCGAGCGAAAAAATGGACGACGCGATGCTCAAGGCGAAGGTGCTCGCGGGATTCAAACTGATGGATGGACTGGACACCTCGAAGGTAACTGTCGAGGCCCAAAACGGCAAGGTGATTTTGAACGGCACCGTGCCCACCGAAACTGACAGGTTGAAAGTGATCGGCGTGGCGTATGGCATCACCGGGAATTGGGATCGCGTGGAATCCCACGTGACCGTTGCGAAGTAGCTTTCAAACAGCACGCTGATGGAAACGGAGTTCAAGAAAGCGATTGTGGTGGGCGCGTCATCGGGAATTGGTGAACAACTGGCGCGAAGACTCACGAGCATGGGATGCAAAACCGCGTTGGTTGCGCGGCGTGAAGAGCGGCTTTCTGCAATCGCCGCCGATATCAACGGATCCACGCTCGAACTGGCTCTGCCTTTTGTACACGATGTGCGTGATTTCGCAGCGGCATCCGAACTGTTTGAACAGATCGTTGCGAAACTCGGCGGACTCGATCTGATCATTTATGCCGCGGGAATCATGCCGAAGATCGGAGAGACGGAATATGATCCTGAAAAAGATGCCGACATCGTCCGCGTGAATCTGATCGGTGCGATGGCATGGCTGGATGCCGCCGCAAAAAGGTTCGAAAGGCTGAAGGCTGGAACCATCGTCGGAATCGGATCGGTTGCGGGAGATCGCGGTCGAAGAGGCAACCCTGCGTATGCGGCAAGCAAAGCGGGATTGGAATGTTTTTTGGAATCGCTGAGAAATCGGCTTTCGCAAAACGGTGTGAGTGTGGTTACGATCAAGCCCGGGCGCATCGCAACCGAAATGACGCAGGATTTAGGAACCATGTCGGGGATGATTGATGCGGATCGGGCAGCAGAACTGATTCTGCGGGCAAGCAGGCGGTTTGGCAAGACCGCATACATTCCCGCGAAATGGTGGCTTGTTTCGAAGGTTGTGCAAACGATCCCTTCGTTCATCTTCCGGAGACTGAAGTTTTGAGGCCGCCTGCTTCCAGGCTCGAGCGGGTTGAAGCGTGGGGGATGTCGTCGGCGAGCGCGGCCTACGTTTATCGTCCGACTTCGATCGAAGGGATTTTGGAGGCATTGAAAGAGGCGGAAGAGTGCAGCATTCATGCCGCATTCAAAGGCGGCGGCAACAGCTACGGCGATGCGTTTCAGTGCGCAGAAGGGGTGGTGATTGACCTAAGCCGGATGACGCGCATTTTGTCCTGGGATCCCGCGACCGGAGTTTTGGAATGCGAGCCGGGAGTAACGATTCGCGCGGCTTGGCAGCACACGCTTCCTGACGGCTGGTGGCCTCCTGTGGTGAGCGGAACAAGTTTCACGACGCTGGGAGGCGCGCTTTCGGCAAACATTCATGGCAAAAGCAGTTTTCACGCAGGGCCGATCGGCGAGCATGTGCTGGAATTCGATCTGCTCACGGTAACGCGGGAACTGCTTCGATGTTCGCCCACCGAAAACTCCGATGTTTTCTTCGCCGCGATCGGCGGGTTTGGGTTGCTGGGGGCGATTGTGCGGATTGCGATTCAGATGCACAAAGTTCATTCGGGATTGTTAGAGGTCGAAGCGTTTCGAACCCGCAACTGGCAGAGCACGTTTCAGGTGTTTGAAAACTATGAAAAGATGGCGGATTATCTGGTGGGCTGGGTGGACTGCTTTGCGGGCGGCCGATCTGCCGGAAGGTCGCTGATCCATTCTGCAAGGTATTTGAAACCCGGCGAAGATGCGCATCCTGAGGAGAGTTTGCGTGTGTCGGCGCAGGCTTTGCCGGACACGGTGATGGGCTGGGTCGCGCGTTCGCGAATGCATAAACTGATGAGGCCGTTCGTAAGGCCGCTCGGAATGCGGTTGGTGAACGCAATGAAATACGCTATGTCGCGGCGCGAACATGGAACGCGCGTTCGACAGCCGCTTGCCAAATTCAACTTTCTTTTGGATTCTGCTCCCAATTGGAAGTTGGCCTATCAGCCGGGGAGTCTCATTCAGCATCAGTCGTTCATACCGAAAAACGAAGCGATGACCGTGTTTGAAAAGATCATTTCGCTTTCGCAAGGCCGAGGGCTTGTACCGTTTTTGGGGGTTCTAAAAAGACATCGGCCGGATCGTTTTTTGCTATCGCACGCCGTTGACGGCTATTCACTGGCATTGGACTATCGCAAAACGCGAAGCAATGCGGAAGATCTGGCTGCCCTCATCCGGGTTTTGGACGACGTGGTGCTCGAAAGCGGCGGGCGGTTCTATCTGGCGAAAGACAGCACGCTGACCCCAGGGTCGGCGAGCCGCATCTGGCCGCAGGAGACGGTCGAGAAGTTTGTCGAACTGAAAAGGCGGCTCGACCCCTCGGGTCTGCTTCAAACCGAGCAGAGCAAGCGGGTATTCGGTGATTTTGCCAGGCTTTCTTGGGACGAAAGACCCCAAGTCGAATCCCCTTGAGCCAAAATGGTCGTTGAAGGGGAATAAGATAACAGGCGGATAATAGAAACTGCCCGTAAGAAACAGTGAGGTGCAGATGAACAAGCGAATCATGGGAGTTTTCAGCCCCAAAGCGGCGATCGGACTGGCTGCATTTGCAGGAGTCGGAATCGGAACGATCGCGGTGTATCGGCTTTTGGATCGGTCGGGGGAGATGGCGATTCGAATGATCCCTTCGGATGCGGCCGTCGTGATCAGCTTAGATACCTCGCCCTCGCCCGCTCAAGTCCAACTGTACAACGAGATTTCCCGTTCGATGAGCGACAGCGGCGCGAACGATTTCATAGACAAGATTCTGGAGCAGGCCGACGGAGGAAAGGGCGCTTTCAAATCGCTGCGCGCGAATGTGAAAGGCTCTTTTGCCGCGGGAGCATGGGGTGATCTTTCCAAAGGGAATCCCGACTGGGTGGGGGCGGTTGCGCTGAACGATCCGGGCAAGGCCGAAACCTTGGTGGCCGGAGCGGCAGGGATTCGCGCCGAGAACCGGGGCGGAAGAATGTATTACAGTGCGAACGGCGCGCCGGCGGTGCTCACGTTTTATAAAGATTATGCGCTGATCAGCAACAAGCCGGAATCGGCATTGCGCGCGATTGATGTGGCCGAAGGAAGATCGTCGAGCGTGTATCAAGAGGCGAGTTTCCAGAGGGCGCGCGAAGCGCTCCCGAACGATGCGGGGCTGATGGTTTTCTTCAACGGCAGCGCGCTTTCGAGTTTAGACAAGAATGCGCAGTCCGGCTTTCAGGCGTTTGGAATTGACAAGAGCGGCTGGTTTGCGCTGAGTGTAACCCTGCAAGACGAAGGGATTTATATTGACAGTTCGTCGCCCGTTGGCAGCGGCGGTCTTCCCGCCGTTTTGAACAAGATGAGCGGCGTAAACTTTGCGGGGTTGGAGCATTTTCCTGAAGGCGCGATCGGAATCGCCGCCGTGAGCTCGCCTTCGAGCCTGGTGCGGATGATCGTGAAGGCGCTGGAAGCCGACCCGAAAGCCAAAGAGCAGATGGCCAAAGGGATCGCAGAAGCAGAGAAAAAGACAGGAATCTCTTTCGATGCCGAGTTTCTGCCGGGAATCAGCGGCGAACTCGACTGCGCGATGTATCCGCCCGCCGATCCGAAAGGCGAACCCACGTTCGTTCTTACGCTCGACAACCAGAATGCCGCAACTGCCACAACGCTCGGAACGAAACTGATGGAAGCCTTGATGAGCGGCAGAATCGAAGGCAGTCCGAAATTCTCCAAACAGTCTGAAGGTTCGTGGACAATCTATCGCTCTGCAGACGACAAGATGTCTGTGGCGATCGGAGAAGACAGAGTGATCGTGTCCTCTTCGCCTTCCATGCTCAGGCAGACCACAAAATCCGACACGCCTTCGATCATGAATTCGGACGCGTTCAAGAACTTGAACGACAACAAGAATATGAAGTTTGTGCTGCAGATTGATCCGGAGCGGATCGCGCAGCTGGTGGAGAAAGGCGAAGGCGGGCCGCCGATTCGACAGTTTTTGACGGGTCAGCCGCTGACGATGACGTGGACTGCTGACAATGAATCGTGCAAGTCGCGCCTGCTCATCCCGGTGAATATTCCAGCGGTCATCAGGTTCGCCGGAAAATCGGTGAGCGCGCAGCCGATTGTGCCGAGCGGACGCCCGGCGGTTTACACGATGCCTTCGGGCGGCTAATCCTCGGCTTTTTTCGCGCGGGTTCGCTTTTTTGGTGCGGCGCTTTCGTCGTCAGTTTTCTTGGCGCGGGGCGTTCTCGGCTTGGCGGCTGCCTTCTCTTTCGGCTCAGCCTTCGGCGCAGGAACGGGCTTCGGCTCGGCGGTCTTCGGTGCGCGCTTTCTGCCGTCTTTGGGTGCCGATTTGGCTTCGGCCAACAGCGCCTTGACGCGCTGCTCTTTTCGATGGCGCCGACGGCGGATCTCTTTGTTTCGAATTCTCATAAACTTTCGGCAGAAAGTATACACGGTTCGAATAGAGGATAATCAACGGCGTGAGGAGGTTCAACAGCAGAGCGGTTGACCGCGCCGACCTGATCAAGTCTCTGCAAAAACCTGAAATCGTGCGCCGCGCAAGGATTGCGGACCAATGCCTTTTGTGCCTTTGCGGCGGAGTGAACGCCGCGGGACTTTGCGAAGGCTGCAGCGCAAACCTCAACTTAGAAGAGTGGCAGGCCGCGCGCGAATGGATCGAAGGGGTTCGATGGTGATTGCGATCGTCGCTGCCCTTGCGATGATCGGATTGATCGTCGGGGCCGTAAAACTGCTTGGACAGTCCTCGCAGCGGTCGCGGAAGCCGCCATTGGTGCGCATCGAGTTTTGGATTTATTCGTGCGCGGAAACTCTGCCGGAACACAAAGATCTGATGCATCGCATGCTGGCAGGATCGCCTTTTAAAGGCAGCCCGATCGGCGCGCGTGAAGGGATGACGTTCAGCGACATTCGGTTTCACATGGGGCTCGTGAGGCGTCAAGGGCACGATCTGATGTTTCATCCTGAATATCAAGCCGACCTGGAATCGCAGCCGACCTCTGAACAGCTGGAGCGGATCAAGGAGTGCGACTCGTTGATTCGTGTGGTGTTCATTTCGGAAGAGCCGCTTGCCGATCTAAGGCCGCTGCAGTTTTCGGTGTTTGCCGCCGAAGCGGTTGCTGCGTTGGTTCAAGCCAAAATGATTTTGGATTGCGAAGCCCAGGCGTTTTTTACTCACGAACAGTTGATGCACGCTTTGCAAAAAGACACCGACGCCACGCGATTCGAATTCAACGTCCGAATCGAATGTGAAGAGTTGGTGGATTCGATTGTTGTGTTCACGCGAGGAATGAACAAAGCAGGCGTTGCAGATTTAAAACTCAGCGATCTGCCGCCCGATCACAAGACGCTCGGAATGGCTCTTACCGAGGCCGCGGCGAACGCGTTGTGGCAGCGCATGCGATTGGAGCCGGTGACGGTCGAGGCGTTTGGAGATGAGTTCGTTATTGAATGCGGGCCCCCGAGCGCGGCGAGCACGCATCGGGGCCTGGTTTCTGAAATCGTCGCGAGCCGCAATCTGTAAAGCGCCGCTTCGCAGATATAATCAAGGCTCCATGCACAGCGAGACCGCCCCGCTGCCCCTGCACGCGCAGATGGGCCTTTCTGACCTTGAGTACCAAGCCATCAAACGCAAACTTGACCGCGAGCCGACCTTGACCGAACTCGGAATGTTCGGCGTGTTGTGGAGCGAGCATTGCAGTTATAAATCGAGCCGCGAACTGTTGAAACATTTCGCCGAATATAAACGGGCGGCGGAATCGAAAGGGTTGGAAAACGCGGGCGTGATTGAGATCGGCGGCGGGCTCGGCATAACCTTCAAAGTGGAGAGCCACAATCATCCTTCGGCGGTTGAGCCGTATCAAGGGGCGGCGACCGGAGTCGGCGGCATCATCCGCGACATTTTGACGATGGGCGCGCGGCCGATTGCGATTTTAGATTCGCTTCGTTTTGGCGACATCCGTTCTTCGAGCGATGACCGGCGGCTGTTTGCTCGCGTGGTGGAAGGAATCGGCGGCTATGGCAACTGTGTGGGTGTTCCAACGATCGCCGGGGAACTGAAATTCGATCGTTTGTATCAAAAAAATCCGCTCGTGAATGCGATGTGCATCGGACTGGTCGAGATGGATCGCATCGCGACGGCTGCGGCGGCAGGCCCCGGAAACGCGGTGCTTTATTTGGGCAGCGCAACCGGCAAAGACGGGATTCATGGCGCAACGTTCGCAAGCGACACGCTTGGCGAAGACAGCGATTCGAAAAGACCGAACGTTCAAATCGGCGATCCGTTTGCAGGCAAACTTTTGATCGAAGCCACACTCGAGGCGTTGGCAACGGGGGCCATCGTGGCGATTCAGGATATGGGAGCCGCTGGTCTAACCTGTTCGACATGCGAAATGTCAGCCAAAGGCGGCGTGGGAATGGAGATCAATTTAGATCATGTTCCGCTGCGCGAAGCCGAGATGAGCGCTTATGAAATCATGCTGAGCGAAACTCAGGAGCGGATGCTTGCAGTCACCCATTTCGAACGCGAAAAAGAGGTGATCGAGATTTTTCACAAATGGGGATTGAAAGCCGAAGTGATTGGTGCGGTGACCTCGGACGGCATGGTGGTGATCAAAAAAAACGGCCGCATCGAGGCGAGCATTCCTGCAAAGTTCATTACAAACGAGTGTCCAAGCGTGGATCTGGATGCGGCAGAGCCTGAAAATGTGCGCGAAGCGGCGCGATTCGACATTCACGAGCTGCCCGTGCCGAAAGATTTGAGCCAAGCGCTGCTTGCAATCATCAGTTCGCCGAACTGCGCTTCGAAGCGTTGGGTTTATGAGCAGTACGATTACACGGTGCAAACGCAGACATCGTTGTGGCCGGGCGATGGCGACGCTGCCGTTCTTGCGCCGAGAGGTACACAAAAAGGCATCGCTGCCAAGATTGACGGAGATGGAAGGAAGGTTTTGGCCGATCCTTTTATCGGCGGCCAGCTGGCACTGATCGAAGCGGCGCGGAACGTGGCATGCACGGGCGCGAAACCTGTGGGCGCAACTGACTGCTTGAATTTCGGCGACCCGAACGATCCCGGTGTTTACTTTCAGTTTAAGGAAGCGGTGCGCGGAATTGCTGATGCCGCCGAAAAACTCGAGGTTCCTGTTGTTTCTGGAAATGTGAGTTTTTATAACGCAACGGAATTTGGGCCGGTGATGCCGACGCCGACGGTTGGCGTGGTAGGCGTGCTGGATGACGTTCGAAACAGGTTAGGAATGGGATTCCCGCGCGGAGTGGGATTTGTGTATATGATTTATGGACGGGGACACGCGCCGCGCCAACACGGCTTGGGTGCAAGCGAATATCTTCGAACTGTGCATAACATGGAAGACGGCGCGCCCGAAATTCCTGATTTGCGAATCGAAAAAGCGCTCATCGAACTGTTATCCCAAGCGGCGAAAGACAACCTGATCTGCTGCGCGCACGATATTTCGGAAGGCGGATTCGCGATGGCTTTGGCTGAAATGTGCATCGTTGGGCAGGCCGGATGCACGGCGTTGATTGATGCCAACGAACACGTTCGAAGGCACATCTTGACGCCGACTCTCGAAGGTTTGAGCACCGGCAAAGTTCAACTCGAAGAGATTCCCGAGGCGATTTTTGAAGCGGAAACTGGCGTGGATGCGTGGGCGTTCTCTTCGCGGGCCGATGCCAGACTGTTTGGTGAAATGCCAGGCCGTGTGCTGGTTGGAATCAGCGAATCCGCCACCAAACAGAATCTCACGGACAAACTTTGCCTGCTTGCCGCCGAGTTGGGTTTGACGGCGCATTGTGTGGGCGTTTATGATTACGCACAGCATTCGATTCGCATCGTAACGCCATCGGCGCCCGTGGTTGATATGCCGCTGGAATCCGCACGCCGCGCTTATTTCGATGCCATTCCAAGTTTAATGGGAAGCAGCGCGAGTTGACGGTTTTCAGCGGCCAGATTGATGTGATGTGCGAAGCGCAGACCGCGTTTTTGGCGGTCGGCGATTTATTGCGCCGCGGGCATTATGTTCCCGACAACGTTTCGGCAATGCGGGAAACCGCGCCGCGGCCGCCCAGCGAAACCGAAAAGTTTTTGCCTGGACAAAGGGTTGCGTTTGCCGTAGACGGTGAAATGAACGAGCATATGATTGCCCACGTGATCGAATGGGATCGGGCAGAAGCGCTGATTGTAGAAAGGCCCACGAAAGCGCTGCGCGGAGAACAGATCGAATGGAAACTTTCGGAATTGGCGCCGGGCACCGTGCGCATTTCGGTCGAATTCCAAGCCCACTTCGGAGCGCTGGAAGGGATTGCGAAGAAAGCCAAAGCCAAAAAGTTTTATTCAGAACTGCTTCGGCGGTTGAAAACGCATCTGGAGGACGGTGTTTCGTTCGCAAAAGTTAATACTTATGCCCCGCGGGCGTAGACCTGCGGGTTGCGATGTACGCCGACACGCAGACCGCGATGGCGATCAGGAGCCATCGAAGCCACGCCGCGCGTGCGAAAAACAGCGCGCTGACGATGATAGAAACCGACAGCATGCTGATCGCCATAATTTTGGTTCGTTTTGAAATCGCTTTGTCGCGCTTCCATGCGCGCAGCGTTGGGCCGAATGCGGGGTGCTCGAGCAGCCAGTTTTCCAAAGAGGGCGAACTGCGCGTGAGACAGGGAAGCGCCAAAATAAAAAAGATGGTGCTTGGCATGACGGGCAGAACCGCTCCGATGATCCCCAAGCCAACGAGCGCCGTCCCCGCGCAAAAATAAAACACGCGCATCACTTTCGATTATGAAGCAGATGTTGGTGTGCTGGCGGCAAAGTTGCAGATTTTCGTCAGCAGTGCAAACTCAAAGTCATCAGCATTTATCGTGCCCGCTTCGTTTGAAGGAACTGAAGTTTGAATGCTTCTTGCAACGGAAAGCGGGCCGACAAAATTGGGGCCCTCCAATAAAGGAAGGCCCCGTGCAGGTTCATACGGTGGATAAGATTAAGGCTCGCGGAACCTCCAGACGATGTCGGCTCCGTTATCCATTGCAAGAATCGAATTCGCGCTGTACCCTTTGGCGTGGCCGTCGGCGAAAATCACGGTTGCAAAACCCTCATCGCGGCCCGTTTTTTGATGCCGCGCGTACACGGGTTTGAGCTGCGACGGCGGCAGGCTGTTGAGCTCTTTCACCAGATCGCGGTCAGAAACCAGCGGCAGGCTGAGTTCTTTTACCAGCGGATGTTCCTTTCCGTTATACGGGCTGAATGTGTAGCCGCGATACTTGTCGCTGAGCGGGCCTCCAGGCGTATCCGCAAACAGTGCCGTGCGTGAAGGCTCTTTCATTTTGGCGGTGTTCGCAACCACTGTGAAACCTTCGCAGCCTTTTTTGTCGGGCTGCGATTCGGTGCAGCCGGCAGCATCGAAAGCCGAATCGCCGTTGTAGCCGATGTTCAGTTCGCCTCGCGCTGCCCAAGTGCTGCCAAACTTTCCAACCTGATCGGCCGGACACAAAAAGATCGCTTTGTTTTCGATATACGGATACACTTGAGCAACCCAAATGCGATAAGGATCATCGGTTGGAACGCTGTAGTTTGTGGCCATCGGCAGATTGCCGTGGTTATCGTCAATATACATTCCCACGCTGATACCGAGCTGGCGCGCGTTGCTTAAGCAGACCGTGCGTTTTGCGGCCTCTTTTGCGCGGCTGAAGACCGGAAACAACACCGCCGCCAAGATGGCGATGATCGCGATGACCACCAAAAGTTCGATCAGCGTAAATGCCCTTGCTTTCAACCATTCCCCCCGGAATTTGATACTGATGGACGGACGCATGCCACCCAAAAGTTCAGGCTTCGACTACGGCCTTGGTGGTCGCAAAATGCAGTTTGGCCACGCACCCGAGCGACTCGAACCCGTACTTTTGAACGAACCGCCGCGCTGCGGCGATCACCTGGTCGCCGGCCCCTTTGGGAAGGGCGATTTCGAACCGCTCTGAGAGCATTTTCAGCCTTCGCAGGAACTCGGCTCGGGCGAGAACCGATGCGGCCGCCACGGCGATATCCGACTCCGCCCGGACTCTCGATTCAAGCACGGCCTCGATCCGGCGGCTTTTCAGCCGTTTCTGGAGCTCTGTTGGGTTGGCGAACTGGTCGCTGACGATCAGGCTGGCTGGCTGTCGCGTGATCAGGTCTTCGATGGCTCGCGCGTGGCCCCATGCCAGCAGTTTGTTCAGGTTGCGGATTTCGTCGTACAGCCGGTTATACCGTTCGTTGCCGATGACCACCACCGAGTAAGGGCACGTCCGCTGAATCGCACGGGCAAGGCGCTGTGCGGCTTCGTCGGTGAGTTTTTTGGAGTCTTTGACCCCTTCGAGCTCGGCGAGGTGTTCGGGCCCCACATAGCACGCGGCGACGACCAGCGGCCCGAAATAGTCTCCCTTGCCGCTCTCGTCCACACCGATCTTTCCGCTGCTCATGGGCCGAATGGCGGAGAGAGAGGGATTCGAACCCCCGGGCCGACAGGTCGGCCAACGGTTTTCAAGACCGCCGCATTAGACCACTCTGCCATCTCTCCGCGAACTGGAGATTATGACGCTCGAAGTTTATGGAGCGGAGACGCAGCATCTGCTGTTAAACTGTTGAACGGTGAATGAAACGTCGAAAGACGCATTGAAAGACAAACTCAAGGCCCTGCCGGCCCAGCCCGGATGCTACATTTATAAAGACGAGAGCGGCGACGTTTTGTACGTTGGCAAAGCCGTGAGTTTGCGCAGCCGCGTGCGAAGTTATTTTCAAAAGTCCACCACGCATTCGATTCGGATTGCGAGGATGGTTTCGCGCGTGCGCGATCTGGAATGGATTGTTACCGACACCGAACTCGAAGCGCTGATTTTGGAGTGCAACCTGATCAAAAGGCACCGCCCTCCATTCAACGTTCGGCTGCGCGACGACAAAAGTTACCCTTACATCGTGATCACCAAAGAGCCGTTTCCGCGCGTGCTGTTCACGCGGAAGCTGCGGAAAGACGGCTCGCGATATTTCGGCCCCTATTCGAGCGCCTTTGCCGTGCGCGACACCCTTCAGCTGCTGCACAAAGTGTTCAAGCTGATTCCGTGCGGAAAGTCGTGGACAGGCGAGCCCGTGCAAAGGCCGTGCCTGTATTTTCATATGGGAAGATGCATGGCGCCTTGCGCGGGGATGTCGGATCGCAAAGTTTATCAACATGAGCTTTCAAACGTAACGCTGTTTTTGGAAGGAAAGCACGATGCGCTGGTCAAGCACCTTCGAGCCGAGATGGATGCTGCGGCAGAAAAACTGGACTTTGAACGCGCGGGCGCTTTGCGCGATACGATTGCGAGCATCGAACTGGTTTTGGAAAGACAGAAGGTGGTTACGGAACACGACCGCGATCAAGACGTGATTGCACTGGTGAAAGACGAAAGGGGAGCAGCGGTGCAGATGTTTTATGTGCGCGGAGGGAAACTCATCGGCCAGCGGCATTTTTATCTGGATGGCGCGCGCGAAACGAGTCCGGGCGAGGCCGTGGAAGAGTTCGTCAAGCGTTATTACACCGACGCGCCGGAAGTGCCGGGCGAACTGCTTCTGCCGGTGGAAATCGAAGAACGCCACATTGTGGAATCGTGGTTGAAAATGAAACGGGGGCGGGGCGTGAAGGTCACCGTGCCGCGCGGCGGAGAAAAACTGCGATTGATCGAAATGGCAGCAAACAACGCCGAATCGGCATTGGAACAACTGAAACGCGAACACGAGGCGCAGGAGAACTGGCAGGCCGAAGCCGGATCGCAGCTTCAAGATGCGCTGAATTTGGAAAGTCCGCCCGAAAGGATCGAATGTTTTGATATTTCAAACATTCAGGGCACCGCGCCGGTGGCTTCGATGGTTGTGGTGGAAGGGGGCATGCCCGCCAAGAGTGAGTATCGAAGGTTTAAAATTAAATACAATCCGGAATCGCCGGACGATTTTGCCATGATGCGCGAAACGATCATGCGCAGGCTCCGCGCGTTTCGCGATGGCCAGCCGAACTTTCAGAAACTTCCCGATTTGATGGTGATTGACGGGGGCAAAGGACAGCTTTCTGCGGCGATGAAAGCGATGGAAGAGATCGGCTTGCAGATTCCTGCAGTGGGGCTTGCAAAAAAGCAGGAACTGCTGTTTTTGCCAAACGAAGCCGAGCCGATTGCGCTGCCGATGGACTCGCCGGGGCTTTTGCTGTTGCGGCGTTTGCGCGACGAAGCACACCGATTCGCGATTTCGTATCATCGCAAACTGCGCGACAAACGGCTGTTCGGATCGCCGCTCGATGAAATCGTTGGCGTGGGGCCGCGGCGGCGCAGAATGCTTTTGCGCACGTTCGGTTCGGTTGCGGGAATTCGCGATGCGACCGTGGAACAGATCGCTGCCGTTCCGACCATGACGTTGGCGATGGCCAAGCGCGTGAAAGACGCATTGAGCGATTAGGGCGTCAGCGCGGACGTCCCGCTTCGCCTTCCTGGGGCTCGAACAACAAAAATCGGACTTCTGGAAGCGTTTCGGCGAGCCGATCTCGCAGCGTTTGCATGCCTGGCTGCTCGGTGGCGTAATGCCCTGCTTCGATGAGCGCGAACCCCGATTCCGAAGCGGCCGCAGCCTCGTGATGACGAACCTCTCCGGTGAGCAGCGCATCGCACCCCGCGGCTTTCGCCGACATCCAGTAATGGCCTCCTGCGCCGCCGATCACTCCGAGCCGCGAAACTTTTCGCTTTTCCGATCCGAACAGCCTGACGGTGGCGCGCAAGGTTTTCGATGCGAGTTTTCCTATTTCGTCCAAGGTCATCCGTTCGGGCAGGTTTCCTGCTCTGCCGATTTTTGCTGATTGAATCGAAAGCGGATAAAAATCGAACGCGGGTTCATCATAAGGATGCGTTTGACGCAGCGCGAGTTCCGCCGCACGGCGTTTTTGTTCCGGTACAAAGATTTCAAATCGAACCTCTTCAGTCTGCTCACGCCGGCCCACTTGACCAATAAGCGGATTTGATCCGGGCAGTGGTTCAAAGGTTCCCAAACCGTTTGACAAAAAAGCGCACCTGCGATAGAGGCCGATCTGTCCACAGCCCAAGTCTGAAAGCGCATCCAGAATCTTATCAACCTGATCATTCGGCGCAAAAGAAACCAGTTTGAAACCGGCTTGCGGAGCGTGTTCCCCAAAACTTTCGGTTGAATGAAGGTTGAAGAGTTGCACCAACGTGTCGTTGATGCCTCCATCGGCTGCATCCCAATTTGTGTGCGCTGTGATCACCGCGATGCCGTTCACGATCGCTTTTCGGACGGCTTGAAGCTGGGCCGAATCGCCGGCAAGCGAACGCAGCGGGTGATAGATCAATGCGTGATGCGTTACCAGCGCCTGCGCTTGATTTTTGAGAGCAAAATCGAGCGCTGCAGCGCTGGCATCGAGGGACACAGCGCACGTTTGTACTTGTGACGATTTTGATCCGACCTGCAGCCCGATCGCGTCTTCGGGCATTGCAAGATTCGGCGGCGCGATTTTTTCAATCGCGGAAAGGAGTTCTCCAATCGTCATCTTTTGTCGAGAATCAGAGATTGAATGAAAAACTCCAACATCCTGTCGCCGTTGATTCCCGAATGCCCTTGATCAACGCCCACTTGCAGTTCGAAGTTCTTTCTGCCCCGGAATGCCGCAATCAGCTGAAGAGTGTTGGAAGGGTGCACGTTGTTGTCTGCCGTTCCGTAATACAACATCAAACGTCCTTTCAATGCGTCGGCATAGGTCATCGCCGATCCGGCGTCATATCCTTCTTTGTTTTGCTGGGGCAGTCCCATGTAACGTTCGGTGTAAATGGAATCGTAGTTCCGCCAATCGGTAACGCTCGATGCCGCGCATGCCGCGCTGAAAACTTCGGGATGTCGAAGAAGGCACATCACAGAAGCGTATCCGCCATAACTGGTTCCGTGAATTCCGATTTTGGACGCGTCAATGTAAGGCCGCTGCGCCAGATAGGCCGCTCCGGCTGCCTGATCGTCAATTTCCACAACGCCCAACTTGCCGTAGATCGCGTCTTTGAACGCCTTGCCTCTGCCCGACGTTCCCCGACCATCGAAATACGCCGTGCAGAATCCGAGTTCGGTGATCGGATCGGGCATTTCAAACCGTTCATCCACCATGCCCGATTCCGGGCCGGCGTAAACGCTGATCAACAGCGGATATTTCTTGTTAGGATCGAAGTTCGACGGCTTTTTCAACATGCCGTAACAGATCGTTTTTCCATCGGCTGCGGTGAAGGTGAACAGCTCGGCTTTTTGCAATCCCATCTCTTTGAATTTCGATTCATCGGTTGATGCGAGTTCCTTGATGACATTGCCATTGGAGTTCACGACGCGCACCGCGGGCGGGATATCGTGGGTTTCATAAGTATCAACGAAGCACGAGCCATCCGGTGCGAGATTCACTCGATGATTGAATTTCGGATCGGTGAGCCTTTTGTCGTTTGTGCCATCGAGCGAAACGCGGTGCAGCTGCATTTTGTAAGGAGTATCACCGTCGCGGCCCATGTAATACATCGTCTTTGTTTTTTCATCCACGCGCACGATTGGCCCCGAATCGAACGCGTTTTTGGTAATGGTGGAAAGCAGTTTTCCTTGCGTGTTGTAAAGATAAAAGTTGTTGAACCCGCTGCGCTCCGAACTCCAAATGAACCGGTCATCATTCAGCCACCTGATTTCAGGCGAGTTTTCCGTCCAGCTTGCGGGCCATTCTTCACGGATGATCACGCGGCATTTTCCAGTTTCGGGGTTCGCGGCGACCCATTCCATGATGTTCTGCTTGCGGTTCGTGCGGTTGAAATACAGCTCTTTTCCGTTAGGCGGCCACCGCACCGAATACACATAATGTCCTACCACATCGTTTTCAAACGGCTTGCCATCGCGCACATCCATCTCAACGGTTCGTTTGGTTTGCAAGTCATACACAAACAGTCCGACTTCAGGATTCGGCGAGCCCGCCTTCGGATACGCCTCCACATCGAGCGAATCTTGAATGGCTTGCTGCGAAAGCGTCAGAAAATAATCGGGAACTTTCGATTCGTCGAATTTATAGAACGCCAGTTTCCTGCCGTCGGGCGAAAACCAGAGCGCTTCGCGCACACCCAATTCTTCGCCATAAACCCAGCTTGCGATCCCGAATTTGATGCGTTTGGTTGCATCGCCTTCTTGCGTCACCTGAATTTCGTTCGAGCCGTCCGCGTTCGCGATGAACACATTGCGGTTACGGTGAAACGCCTTCATCTTGCCGTCTTCGGTATAGGTTGTGTCGAACTGCCGCCCCCTGTCAGGCTGACGCCGGCGGGGAACACGGTTCGAGCCGCTGCCGCCGTTCGATTCGGGAGGCGCGCTCAGCGTAGTGATTTCTTTGGTTCGAATGTCAAAGCGCTGCCATTCTCCGTTTTTTGAAAAGGCGAACCCGCTGGAATCCGGCGCCCAAATCGGATTGATGGAAGCAGGCGATATTGACCCGAAGATTTCTGATCGCAGCCGTGCATAGCGCTCGTAATTCGGATATGTTGGCAGCAGGTTTTGGGAAAACCCATTCCAAGCAAAACCCGCAGCAAGCAAGCCGCAACAGACAGTTTTTTTCATTTCGAAGTCGCACCATCCAGTTGAATGTTAGCGGCCCGTATCCTTGTGCACAACACAAGCGCCAAATTTCTGAACAGAACGGCGGCGATTTCGGGCTTCGCCTCGATCAATCCGCGAAGTTCGGCGCTGGGAATGCGAACGGCTTTGGTTTTGCCGACGCTCACCACCGTTGCCGATCTCGGTTTTTCATCAATCAGCGATATTTCGCCGACGATTCCTCCCGGCCCCAGCTCTGCGAGTTTTTCCCCGCTGAAGGAGTTCACCCTTGCTGATCCTTCCAACACAATGAACAGGTCGTTGTTGCGGTCGAACTCGCGAATGATCACGTCGCCGCCGTCGAAGTTGACAACCGAAGAGATTGCCGCAACCGAATTGAGTCCTTCTACCGAAAGGTCGCGAAGAAGGTAGTTATGCTTTACCGCATCTTTGATGTCCACGAATCGTTCACCTCGAAACGGAGATTCTATCCGTTCGGTGCGGATTCCTGGAACGTCTTATCCCTGCTGTTTGCCCTGATCCAGGATCGTAACCGTGCCGATCAAGGTTTTTTCCACCTGGCCGGTGTTTCCGCCTTGAAGGTCTCGCACGGCCTGGGCCACCTGCTGGGCTTCCTGCGTGCGGCCCTCTTGGGCAAGCAGCATCTGCGTTTTTTGAAGTTCTGCCACCGCCATCGCCGCCGTAATCTGCCCGGATTTCAACCCCATCACCGTTTTTTCTACGGCACGGCTGGCAAGCGATACTTCGACGCATCTGGCAACCCGCGGATCTTGCGGCACCGAACATTTGGCCGCATCGGCGGTGAATTCGATGATGCAGTTCACCTCGACCGACTCCTGCTTTCCCGTTGCGGAATCGTCGTAAGTCAGTTTGCCTGCGAGCACGCGGTACTGGCCCAGCGGGTGGTTTTGAAACTCCATGTCAACCGCGGTGGAAACAGTCGAGCCTTTTTCCACATCGGCAAGATTGATTTCGATCTGCGACTGCCCATACGGTGTGGAGTGCCCATAGATTTGTCGAATGGTGCACCAGCGGGCCGATTTGAGTTGAAGTTTCAGGTTTCGCGCGGCCATGGTGAAAAGTTTGTCGAGTTCGGCGCGGAATACTTCGGGAATCAGTTCGGGCTTGGCGATAAAGTAGTAGTTGCCGCCGGAACGTTTGGCCATGCCTGCCAAAAGTTCTTCGTTGTATTCATAACCGAATCCCAAAAACGTTGACGTGATGCCGCGTGATTTAATTTCTCCCACGTGGCTTACCAACGCGCCGAAATCTTTGATGCCTGCGGTGGGATCGCCGTCGGTGAGCACAACAAGCCTTTCCACCATTCCCGGTTCGCGCGAAGAAAGCACCTGCTGTGCGGCCAGTGCCAAACCGTCATAAAGGTTTGTGGTGTTGCCGGGAACGATCCGATTGATGTGCTGCTTCACAAGGTCTTTGTTCACCACTCTTCGCGGAGGCATCAGCACTTCCACGGTCTCTTCGAACGTTACGATGCTCAAAAGATCGTCTGGCGAGAGGAGATCCACCACATATCCGCATGCAGTTTTCACATAGTTCAGCGGGTCGCCTTCCATCGAACCCGAGCGGTCAATGACCAAGCAGATGTTGAGCGGCGTGCGCGTTCCTGAGAAACCTCCGCCAGCTCCGTGACATTCGATCAAGAACTGTTCGCGGCTTGGGCTGTTGGCAAGCGCATGCTGCCGGCCGGCAATCACCGCAACCTCCAGGCTCTTCAACGGCGCGGCAACCGGCGCCGCCATGCCCGGCATCGCTTGGGTGCGATTTGGATCGGCACCAGCAATCAGCTGCGTTTTGTTTGCATCGCTCTGCGAGATCATTTCGGTTTTGTTTGGGTCCATTATTGCTCCAATCGAAAAGTCGTGCTGCCTATTTTGACAGTATCGCCCGGCCTCAAAGTCATCTCTTGGACGCGCGCGCCGTTTACAATCGTTCCGTTCGTGCTTCCCAGATCGCGCACCATCACGCCCGAAGGCCCGACTTGAAACGCGCAGTGCTGACGGCTTGCGCTTTTGTCGAAATCGAGCCGAATGTGCGGCGACTCTCTGCCTGCCACCGTCTCCTGCCCTTGAAGGCTGAACTTTTGGCCCACGAGCGGGCCGTCGAGCGCGACCAATGCGTGCGTCGAAACCTGTAAGGGCATCGGTGCCGGAGTTGGGTCAATCGGCATCGCAACGGGTGATGGACTGCGTGCAACGTCGGTCGGCCGCGGCACGTGGCCTCGCGCGTCTTTGAGCAGAAACCGCAGGTTAAAACTTCCGATTTGAACAACGTCGCCGTTGTTCAGCATCGCTTCCGGAACGCGGATGCCGTTCACGCCGATGCCGATCGGTGTTCCTCCATCCACCAAGCGATATCCGCCCGGAGTTCGATAAATGCAGGCGTGCATCGGCGCCACGTTTGGATCGCCGAACAGCGGCACATTCGCGTTTTCGCTTCTTCCGATGAAAGTCTGCGCGGCATCCACAGTCCATTCGCGGCCTTCGTTGCGACCCAATTCCAGCCTGAGCCAAGCCTTGCGGGCAACGCGTTCCACAATCCCAACGAAAAGGCCGATCGCCATGCCGATGCAGACCGCCGCGAGCGCGCGCGGCAGCGCGCCGACTTCTTGGTATTGCGGAACCTGCCCCTGTTCAGCGATCTGTTTTGCGACAATGAACGTGCCAACCACCATCCCAACGATGTCGAAAGCCGCACCGCCTAAAGCGCCCCCCAACGCACCTCCGATCAACCCTTGAACGCACCGTTTCCAGCTTTTGGAAGGCACGCCTTGAACCAAACCGATCATCGCTCCAAAAAACGCGATGAAAACCGTGCGGGCGAAAATGGTGATGATGACGTTGTGCCCCGGTTCGAAAACGTGTTCGCCAAAAATCCGGTTTGCAAGCAAGCCGCCGAATCTTCCGCCGACAACAGCCGCGACTCCTCCCAACAGAAAGCCGATCACACCGCCGCGGACGGCCTGCGTTCTGCTGCCAGCAAAATATCCGCTTAGGCCCGCGATCGTCATTGCGATGAACGAACCAAGAGCGAACATGAACGCGAGTTCGTATCGGTTCCACGCGTTCAGAGTCGCGATTTCCTTTGCTGTTACCGCTTGAAGTGGAATTTGGGGCGGTGCAAAAGGTTCGGTGATCGCCCACGCAATCAACCCGGCAAGGCCCGCGAAAAACATCACCTGAAAAATTCTGCCCACTACGGTTCGAACCTCACTTGAAACGCTCCGAACTGCACGGTATCGCCGTTGTGCAGCTCCGTCTCGGAATCAATTCTCATCCCGTTCACAAACGTGCCGTTCGCGCTTCCAAGATCAACAATGATGGTTCGTGAACCATCGCGTCGGATTTCCGCATGACGCCTGCTCACCGTGGCATCCGAAATTGCGATCGCGCCTTCTCTTCCAATCACGGTCGTCCCCATAGGGATTTCAAAAGCCTGCCCCGTTGAACTTACGAACCTGGTTCCAACCGCGGCCGTTGGTGCGGGCGTTTTTTTGCCCGAACACGCGCATCCGCCCGAAGCGTCGAAAGCCTCGCCGCAAAACAGACAGTGCCCCGCCGGAACGAGCGGCTCGGGCTCGAGCGGCTTCGCCTGCTGAGCAGCCTGCGGCTGGCTGTCGCCTCCGCCGCCAGGATCAACGCCAAGATTGCGCAGCTGCTCGACCAGTTTTGTGTCATTCTGCTTGGCAAGCTTGAACAGATACCACAGCGCGAATGCGGCGATGATCAGCGCGATCAGATAGTAAATCAGGTTCATCCAGGCGAATCCGCCTTCGGCCCGCAGCTTTGGCGGCGGGGCCGCGGGTTTGGCTTGAGCCGAAGGATTTCCTACAACGGCCTCAGGCGGCAGTTCGATAACAAGATTCGGAATCGGCTCCTCGCGCATCATCGAAAACTCGACGCGCTGGACGCGGGTGTCGTGCGTCTGTTTTCCGTCAGAATACGTCGCGAAGATTTCGGCCTGCCCGGGCGAAATGAAATAGAAGTTCGCTTCACCTTGAACAGTCAGTTCGCGTTTTCGTGAATCACCTCTGCTCAAAGTAACCATCACGCCGTCGGCAGGAGCGCCGTTCTTAGAAACGTTCACGGCAACACGTCCGATCAGATAGTCGGTATCCAAAACAGTCCAAGTTCCTTTTTTCAAAAGTTCCTGCACTTTTTTGTATGCGTAGTTTCCGGTGGACGGTTCGCCAACCAAGATCACGCCGCTGAGAAGCGAGTCGGGAATCTGCAGTTCGAAGTTTTTCGATGTGTATTCACTCCCGTTTTCGGGAAGTTTCGTTGGAAGTTGGGGAAGCACCCACACGGTGCGCAGAATCTCGGTTGGGAACGCAAGACGGATTGTGGTTGCCGCACAGCACACCGCAGGCGCAAAAAGCAGAAGGCTAATTGAGCCTTTCGTCCAGATCGTCCTCTTCGAAATCTTCATCCCACTGCTCGTCATCTTCTTCCAAACTTTCCATCGCTTCAACAAGCCGATCAAATCTCTCCTTGCGCGCTTTTGGAATCGCATCGGCGATTTCGGTGGCAAGCGCCCCCATCATCCCGGGGTATTCCGCATCCAGCAGTTCTCCTGCCGCGCCGTGAACGAACGCCGCCAGCGCGCCTGCCTGAAACGGGTCGCCGAGAACCGCCAGGTACGCCCCCGCAACCCCCGCGAGCACGTCGCCGGTGCCTGCCGTTGCGAGCTGAGGACTCCCGGTCATATTGACTCCAATTTCGCCATCCGCCTCGCATACCAGACTGTGAGGCCCTTTCAGCAGCGCCTGATGAGAATACTTTTCGGTTATTTCTCGAATTGCCGAGAATCGGGCGCCAGCCACGGATTCATGATCGCATCCCAAGAGGCGTGCCGCTTCGCCGTTGTGGGGTGTCAGCAACGCCGGCTTGGAAGGGTGAGACCGGATTTCGGGAAGCCACCAGAGTGCGTCCGCATCCACCACCCATTGAGCCTCCATACGCGAGAACAGACCGTCCACAAACCCGCCCACGCACGGCTCGCGTCCGATGCCGGGCCCGATGACTACGGCGTCGCACCTTTCGGCCATGGCGATCACTTTGCCTATCGCTTCCGGATTTAGAAACCCATCCTGCGAGGGGACGACTTCTACCGGCGATTCGGGCAGGGTGGCTCGAACCGACTGCGCGGCCTCTTCTACGGTTGCCACGAGCACCAAGCCGGCACCAGCGCGATAGGCGCCCCGGGCCGTAAGGCTCGCCGCTCCTGGAAATGAGCGGGAGCCGGCGATCACAAGCACCACTCCCGATGATCGCTTGTGCGAATGAACATTCCGCCTAGGAAGCCGAGTAAACGCCCATGTGTCCTCGATCATAAACGCCGTCCCAACATTCGCGATCAGTTCGAGGGGTAAACCGATGTCCACAATTCTCCAGGCGCCGCTCGCGGCGATCCCTTCAGCACAAAACAGAAACGGCTTGGCAAGACCAAACGTGAGCGTGCGGTCGGCAAAAACGTGTTCGCCGAACGCTCTTCCGGTATCGCAGTCAATCCCCGTCGGGATATCTGCACTCACAATCAGCGCCGGAGAGTCGTTGACCGCTTCGATGATCTGACGAATGGTGCCCTCGACCGGCAGCCTTGCACCCGTTCCCAGCAGCGCGTCAATGATCGCATCGAACTCGCCGAATCGCTGCAGTTCCGCGCTGTAATGAGGCGAGGAAGGCTCGATGATCGGGATGCCCGCTTCCGCTGCCATTCGAAACTGATGCAGCGGTTCGTCCTTCAGTTTCGAAGGTTCGACGGCAAGCAGAATCGTCACGTTTTTTCCTTCGGCAAACAGGAACCGCGCGGCGGCGATGCCGTCGCCCCCGTTGTTGCCGGGTCCGGCGGCAGCCAAAACGTTTTGGATGTTTTTGGTTTGGATGATCTCTTCGGCGAGCGCCTTGCCGGCGGCTTCCATCATCTCGCGGACGCGCACACCGAATTCCGCCACCGCCGTGGATTCGACGCCGCGCATCTGATTGGCGGTTACGATCCTGATAATGGAAGTCTTCTCCTATCCATCTGGTCAACGTGGCTTAGTCTGCCGCCGCACCCCACATGAAGGTATCTGCGGCCCCGCATCAAAGGTTTAACGCGGTAAATCAACCCGCCGCACTTTTCGCAGGCGTAGGCGTGGCGCGGCTGAGTTTGATTGCGCTCGCACTCATAATCGTGCGTTACCTCTGGCTTTGCGCCGAGTTTTCTCATTGCGAATTTCCACTCTTTGCCATGCGGCAGGGCGCGCTGCCCATAACGTTCGTTCACCCACAAGTGCGCGTATTCGTGAATCACCGTGTCCTGGACGCGCGCGGGAGTGGTCAAAAGCGGCCGGCTGAGGCAGATCGTGTTGTTGTGAAAATACGCCCTGCCGGCGGTGGTGCGGTAGTTCTTCCAAACGATCTGAACCGCGGAAGCCATCGGCAGAATCCGCCGCGCTTCGGCGAGAGCCGACCGCGCTTCCGAGTCCATCCTGTCGCCGCCGCTGGATTCAAGCCAGTCAATATATTCCAAAAGATTCATCGGGCCGCAGGCTGATTATTGCACCTGCGGCCCGACGTAGACCAACCTGCCGTTCGCGTTCAGAACTGGATCGTAATGGTCATGATGCTCTGCATATTCTTTTGGTATTTGCCGAACGTCAGCAGCGCCGAGTCACCTGCGTGATACTGCTTCATCGCATCGGTGAGATCGGCTGGCAATTCGATCTTGCGCGAATCAATCCGCGTGATGATCATTCCGGGTTTCACCCCGGCTCGTTCGGCTGGTGAACCTGGTTGAACCGAAGCGACGAACACACCTTTCACCGGAAGAGCCTTCTGCTCATCCGGAGTCAAGGCGCGCACTTCCACGCCCAGTTTTGCTGGCTGTTCGGTTTGCGGGCCCGAATCGCGGGGCGCGTTTGGCACGCGGTCGAACGGCATCGGAATGTCGAAACCATCGGGTAGGTCGCCAAACGGGTTCTCGCCTCCGCGTCTTTGGTTTCGCGTGGTTGGCGCTGGTTCGGCGGGTCGTTCAGCAAGTTTCACGTTGATGCTGAGCGGTTTTCCATCGCGGATCACTTTCAGCGTAACGTTGGCGCCCGGTTTGTTCAGAATCATCGCGTTGCGAAAGTCCATTTCGCCGCGAATCGGAATGCTGTTCAGTTCGGTAACAACGTCTCCAGCCTTCAAACCGGCTTTGGATGCCGGACTGTCGGGTGACACTTCGCGGATGATCGCACCGCTTTGAACGTTTTTCTCCTGCTTCTCGTAGCCTAAAAGGTTCGCAGGGATCAGACCGACGTAGCCGCGTGTAACTTTGCCCGTGGAAATCAGCTGTTCGGCGACAACTTTCACCGTGTTGGATTGGATGGCGAATCCCACTCCTGCGCTGAGGCCGTTCGACGAGGCGATGTAGGTGTTGATTCCGATCACTTCGCCGCGGGAGTTCATCAGCGGCCCTCCCGAGTTTCCGGGGTTGATCGCGGCGTCGGTTTGAATCATGTCGAAATACGGTCTTCCGAGCGCATAAACCGCGGCAGGGTTGTTGGTCGTTCTGCCGGTTGCGCTTACGTGACCGAACGTTACCGACTGCTCGAAGCCGAGCGGCGAACCGATGGCGATGGCGATCTGGCCCGGCTTGACAAGTTCGCTGTCGGCGAAATGCGCGGGCTCCAGTCCGGTGCGATCCACCTTCACCACGGCGATGTCGCTCATATCATCCAGATACACTTTGCCGTCGGCGGTCCGGCCGTCGTTGAAGGTGACTTTGACTTGTGATGCGCCCTCGACGACGTGCGCGTTGCTCACGATCCAGCCGTCGCCGCGGAATACCACTCCCGAGCCTTCGCTTCCGCGCGGGTTGCGGATATGCACGACCGACGGCACCAGCCTTTCGGTGAGCTTGGTGACCGCGCTGTCGAGCGTGGCCAAAACGTCGGTTTCGGCCGCGCTGAGGGCAGGAAGTTCGGATGGGGCCGCCAACGCGAACCGCTTGGAGTTAAAGAAAAGTACGGTGCCCAGCGCGCCTACGGCTACGCCGGCAATCAGGGCCCAACCGAGGCCCGAACGAAAGAGTCGTCCCATGATGCGTCTCCTATGAACGATTTTTAAGTATTGGTCCAAAACTGTTTAACAGTTTTTCGAATGTCGGATTCCCGAACGCCGAATTTTTCGGAAATTTCCTCGATAGATCGGCCCTTTCGAACCAGCCAGGCGGCTTCCATCGCCTTTCTCGGGTCGGATTTGCTGACGGCCAGGCACATGACCACATCTCCGAATCGCAGCCCCAAGTCGCGGAGGTCGGCCACAAGCCTCTCGGGGGCAGCCATCAGTTTTGCGGCCTTTTGGCGGAAGGCGGCCTCACTTTCGCCGTTGTTTTGACGGACGGCCTCGATGAACTTGGCTCGCGCGGCTTCGGGCACGTCGCCCTCAACGGCAAAAAACAGCCCGTTGTGTTCGAAATCTCCGCGCCTTGCGTCAACCCGCCACGGAGGCTTGCCATCAACTCCCTGGGCTTGGTAAATCGTAACGTTCGACGCTCCATCGGTAAAACGTAAAGCCGCCATGGTGCGCGTGGCTCCGGATACCGCTTCGGCCCGCGTGAACAAGAACCCGAGGGGCATATCGAGCGGAAGCAGCACGTCGAAGCCCACGTGTTTAGAAAGGCTTGAGATCGAACGCTCGGTGCGCGGAGATTGGATGCGCACTTGCTTGGGGGTTTCCATCAGTTTCAGTTTCAGCACGTCATCGGGAAGTTTTTCGGGATAAGAGATCGTGAGCGTGTCGCTGATCGTTTTGCGTTTTCCTGAAGGGTGAACCCAATCCACACGCAGCATCACATTGCGATCTGAATCCACCCAAAAGCATCGAGTAAACAGCATCCCTTTTTCGTTCGGGCTGATGGAGATGCGCACTGACCGCCTTCCCGCATATGTGCAAGGCTCGGGATCGCTGACTCGATAGTTCTGTTTGATCAGCGCGATTCGGCGATCCCATTCGCCTTTGTCCAACATGCGAACCGGCGAATCCTGCACAAACAACGTTTTGCGCTCCGGATTATAAGTTGAAAGTTTTTTGCCGTCGTCAATCGTGATTCGGCCTTGCATCCATGTGGGAGCGAGCACGAGCGTTGCGCTTGCGCCTGAACTGTCTTGATCTTTTTTAATGCGCAGGCCAAATCCGCGCCCTTCGAAGGTTGAAACCAGACGGATCGCACTATAGGTTGTGTGGGTATCGGCTTCCATCGCGCGCCGAAGGATATCGAGCGGCGACGGCGACTGCGCCGGAAACGCCTGCCCTGCCGCTACGCTAAGGATCAGCAATAAAGTTGAAATTCCTGGCAATGGGCTACCTTCCGTTGGTTCCCTCGAATGAAACCACCGTGCCTGCAGAAAACGGGTTCCTTGCCTGATCGAACGCCTGGTCTCTGGCAAGGGTGTCGGACTGCGCAGAGGTCGGAACCGACTGCACAGGGGCTTCTGGCGATCGCGTGAAGACAAACAAAAGATATCCGGCGATTGCGGCGACGGCAGGAACAATGGCAAGGCCCCATCCGACAGTTTCGCGCGCGGTGGATTTTGGCGCGGCGGCATGCACGGCTTCGAACAGACGGCGTTCGAACTGCTCGGAAGGTTCGATAGAGGATAAGCCTGCGATCGCGTTTTTGATCCGCTCCGCCTCGTCAAACTCTTTTTTGCATTCGGCACATTCAGAAAGATGCGCACGCACCGCCGCCCTTTCATTGGGCGAAAGTTCGCGGTCGAGATAAGCCGCGAGCCGAGATTGCACGCAGCGGCAGTTCATTGTGCAATCTCCTTGTATTTGTCGGGCCTAAGGGCCAACAAAAACCGCCGCAGCTGCTTGCGCCCACGATGAATTCTGGAGCGCACCGTGCCGATCGAGGTTTTCATAATTTCGGCAATCTCTTCGTAGGACATTCCTTCCATGTCGGAAAGCAGAATCGCTATGCGAAACTCGGGCGTCATTCGCAGCAGCGCTTCCTGCACTTCAACTTCGAACTGATCGAGCATCAGCGCTTTGTCAGGCGAATGGGTTTCATCGGCGATCTCCCACGCTGATCCGGTCTCCGGGTGAGTTTCATCAAGGCTTGCGAGTTTGAGTTTTCCCCGGCGGCGCATTTCGTCAATGTGCGCGTTGGTCATGATGCGATAAAGCCAGTTCGGAAACGGAAGCCTGGAATCGTATCGGTGAAAGAACCTGTAAGCCCGAATAAACGACTCCTGAACTAAATCTTCGGCGTCGGCCCGGCGCCCCGTGAGGCGAAGCGCTAAATGGAACGCTTGAGCGTACGATTCGCGCATGAGCGCGTCGAACCGCTGAACACGGCTCTCACCCGAGGAGTCTCGGTCTCTGTCTATGGTTGCTGTCGCCCTCACGATCGGATATCCCGGTTTACGCTTGAATTAGGGGAAAAGGTTCCCCAGAAACTTGTCCCCCGTGTATGCTTCATTATATGCCGGCGCGCGGAAGACTCAGCAGTACTGACGCTCGATGCGCCCGGCTTGTTTTTGAGCGCCCGGGCTCGACGCGCGCGGAACTGGCAGATTTGCTGGGAATCAGCGGGGCGAGCCTTGCAGCGCTCGTCAAGCGGCTTTCGGGACGAGAACTGATCGGCGAGGCGAGCCTTGCCAAAAGCCGCGGCGGAAGGAAGGCCGGACAGTTGACCATCGCCCCCAAGCTCGCGATGGTGGTCGCGCACAGCGTGAGCGTCGGATGTGTGCGGTCGGCGATCGTGAACGCGTGGGGAGAACTTTCGAGTCACCGTGAAGCCCATTCCGACCCGAGCGGGTTTTCGTTCGTGTGCGGGTCGGAGGTGGAAGGTGTGATTGCGGAGGTGGTGTGCGTTCCTGCTTACCCTTCTTCTAACGTTTCCTCGAAAACGGTTTTCAACCGGCGGTGGGTGTGCGTGCCGGAGGGTGTTCGGGTTGTTTCGGGGGCCGAGGCGCTGCTTGCAGTGGCGGCTCGGCGCGATTCGGCTGTGTGGGACTCGACCAGTTTGTGCGTTGATCTTTCGGATGGAGCGACGGGAGTTGCGCGTGAAAAGCACGGCGGAGAAATCAGAATTGATTTATCGCCTTTGGGTGCAAGCGATGAACTGTTGTGCGCCGAAGCGCTGCCCGATTGGATCGAGGATGACGGAGTGCAGATTGATTCATCGAAAGCGAAAGTAGAGGCGATCGCAGCGGCAGAAAAAGAAGGCGATCCTGAAGCGGCGAAAATCTGCGACCGGCTTGCTGAATCGGCGGCAGAGTTTTTGTCGAAGGCAGCCACGCTGTTTCAACCCCAACAGATGATTGTGGCGGTTGCAGACCATGTGGAGCGTCTGGTGGATTTGGAGCGGCTTCGGCGGCAGACGCGAAGGATGTGTTCGCGCAGAGTGAACGACGCGCTGACGCTTCGGATATTGGAGACCACTCCTTGGACTCGGGTTTCGGGCGCCGGGCTCGCTGCGATCCGTCAGTGGCTTATTGAACTTGAGACTTCGCGTTGAAATTCGTGAAAAACGAATCGCAAAGATAGTTGAATTGGGCGTTTCCAATGACGGCGCGGTGAGCGAACAGCGCAGCATCGAGAGCGGGAATCAGCTCGTCATTCCCATCGCGAATTCTTGACGCGATGCCGTTGGCGAAAAACTGAAACATTTCGGCGCGTGATGTGCGCACGTCGCGGTTTTTGCTGTCGGGCAGGAGTTCGTGATACTTTTCGCACAGTTCTGCAAACTCTTCTGAGACTTTCAAAGCCTGCGAGCGCGGCCTGGTTGTCCAACTCTGTATCCAGTTCCAAAACTCCTGCGCAAATGGCAGCATCGTTTCGCTGGACAAAAAAGCCGCCAGGTCGGGCGTACCTGCCGAGAGCCGAAGCACCGCTGGATCCATGGTCTGATCGGAGCGGTAGGCACACGGAACGATGCAGCAGCGCGAGCGGATGGTTTGCGGGATGCGCCCGGAGGCATGCGACGTCAGCACGATTCGAACATCGTGGGGCGATTCTTCTAACGTTTTCAGGAGTGAGTTTGCGGCGTTGATCACCAGCCGATCGGCGTTTTTGATCAGCGCTACTTTGTTGCGTGCCTGGATCGGTGAAACGCGGATGAATTCGAGCAGCGGAGGCTGAGAGTCTTCATCATCGTCTGGGGTTTTTGATGATTCGATTTGATGAATGCGAATGAGGTTCGCCTTTCCTTGGGGTTTGATCAAAAGGAAATCCGGCGAAAGATCGCGATCGAACATTTTGCATGCGCTGCAAACGCCGCACGCATCGCCCGCTTGTAATGAAGTGCACAGCAATGCTTTGCAAAGATGCAGCGCAGCGTCTTCTTGGCCGGCTCCCGCATCGCCGACAAACAGAACGGGAATGGCCACGTCGGCACGAGCGAGCGAC
>JAJPJR010000046.1 GCA_021324165.1 Armatimonadota bacterium | reverse complement strand
TTTACGATGATCACCTCGCGCTCAACGAAGCCGGACTGCCTACCATTGATCTGATTGACTTCACCTATGAGCCGTGGCACACCCTGGCAGATACACCTGACAAATGCAGCGCCGATTCGCTGAGCGCGATCGGAAAAGCCGTGGAATCGTTCATCCGAGTGGATTTCCGCTAATACACCGGGTTTGCTTTGGCGGCCCTGCGCACCGCTGCGCTGCATTCCGAATTAACATTCCGTGCCTAACCCTTCCGAGCGTCAGCGCTACCTGAAACTCTGTCCCACATGCGAAACGCTGTTGGTGGTCAGCGACCCGGTATGTGTACGGTGCGGGTGGGCCGGGCCGTTCAACTCCGATGCTCAAGCGCTCGAGGCGGCGTTGCGCACGCTCTACCGGTCGGCTTCCGACTCGGCCGCCGTTCAAATTCCAAACGAGCCCTGAAGAACCGAACGATCCGTAAAATTAAGCGTCTGTTTCCTACGATGTTCACAACTGTCTTCTGTCTGCTTTCTGTCGGCCCGCAAACCATCCCGGTGGAGTTCAAAGTCGAAGGGGCCGTAAGAACGGCGATCGCCTGCATCCCCGAAAAACCTTCGCACGCTCCGCTGGTTTTTATCTGGCACGGCCATGGCGGATCGGCTCAACACTCACTGACCCATTACGCCGTTCACCGATATTGGCCAGAAGCCATCGTGCTTTATATGAACGGCATGCCGACCAAAGGCCGCACCGATCCGGAAGGAAACAAGCCCGGATGGCAGAAACAGAAAGGCGAGTACGGCGATCGAGACTTGAAACTGTTCGATGCCGCACTCAAATGGGCAAAGGAAACCTATCACATTGATCCGAACCGCGTTTATGCGGGTGGACACTCGAACGGTGGAGCGTTCACCTATCTGTTGTGGTCGGATCGGCGCAGCGACCTTGCTGCCGTTGCCGCATCCGGCGCAGGATTCGGAAGAAACGCTCTGTACGCAAAACCTCTTCCCGCGCTCATCATCGCAGGACAAAAAGATCAACTCGTGTCATTCAGTTTTCAAATGCTCAGCCTGAAAGCCGCATTGAGGATTAACAAATGCGACCCCAAAGGCGCTCCCGCCGGGCAGATGATGGAGCTGCACAAAAGTTCGATAGGCGCAGACGTTCTCACATATATCTATCCTGGGGATCACACCATGCCCGTCGACACCGGTCAGAAAATGGCGGAGTTTTTCAAGAAATACAAACGCACTTCCGAGTAACGCCGGACCGCAGCGGCCGCCGCCCTCCGAGTGGGTTACCCTGCTTTCTTGAAGGTCCCCTCCGCCACCTTCGTCCACTTCTCGCCCTCTTTGAACTCCAGAATCATCGTCGCTTCGGTGTCGCTTTTTTTCACGAGCGTCGCGCGGCCCACGGTCGGGGTTGGACTCCCGCCCACTTCCCAAGGCTCGCTGATCGAGACGAACTTGTCGCCGGTCAGAGTTCCATGTTCGATGCGGGGCGTGGGCGCAAAGTTCGTAAACGTGTACGAATCATAGGACTTCTTTTTCGCATTCCACCCGGTATAACTGGTTTCCACCATTTTCATGCCGCTCATTTCGGTGACGGTGGTCATTTTCAAAAACTGGTTTTCCCACTCAGCCTTCCAGGTCATCGTGCCGGACATCTGCATATCGGGCGCCGTCCAGTTCAAGGTTCCCGACCACGAGCCGAGAACCCAAGAAAGTTTTTTGAGCTCGGCGGGAGGCTCCATATTCATCTGCTGTGCAAAGCACACCGCCGAAACAATCGTCGCAAACAGAATCGAGGCTGTCCTTTTCATCGGGTCAGTTTATCCGCATATCCGTGGGGATTGCGTTCCCGCCAGGCAGCCGCATGCGCAACGATCGTCTCCAAGTCGGGGAACTTGGGAACCCACCCCAAAGCGGTTTTTGCCCGCGCATTGGAAGCCACCAGACGGGCTGGGTCTCCCAGCCTCCTCGGCCCCACTTCAAACGGAACCTGCCGCCCGCACACATCTGAGACAACGTTCAGCACCTGCTTCACCGAGAAACCTTGACCCGAACCGAGGTTAAACTCATGAGCCCCAGAGTTCTCTTCCAAAAACCGAAGCGCATCAATGTGTGCATCCGCCAAATCCGCAACGTGCACATAGTCTCGAATGCAGCTGCCGTCGGGCGTGTCGTAATCATCTCCAAAAACCACCAGCCGATCCCTTCGACCAAACGCCGCGTCAATCGCAAGTGGAATCAGATGCTCTTCGGGATCGTGATCTTCGCCAAGAAGTCCGTCGGGGTCAGCGCCAGCCGCGTTGAAATATCGAAGGCTTACGGCCCGGATGCCGTGAGCCTTTGCGCACCAGCGCAGCGCGTTCTCGACAGCCAGTTTGGTTTCGCCGTACGGGTTCGTCGGCCGTTTCGGATGATCCTCTTCGATCGGAATCGCGTCCGGCTCCCCATAAACCGCCGCCGAACTGCTGAACACGAACTTGTGCGTTCCCGCACGGATCGCACACCGAAGGAGCTCGATGACCCCACGAACGTTGTTGTCGTAATACTTGAGGGGATCGCGATAGCTCTCTCCCACACTGATGTACCCCGAAAAGATCATCACGGCCTCGACAGGTTCGGAAAAACCCTGCCGCAAACTATCGGGGTCGCGGATGTCCGCCCGGATCAGCCTGCTGTCACCCGCCGCCGACGCGTGCCCGTTTTCCAAGTTGTCCACCACGGCATGGGGAACCTTTTTCGCGCGCAGAGCGTTGGCGACATGAGAACCCACAAACCCCGCACCGCCAACGACCAACACCATAGAACCCGAGTTTACAACCTTGCGGATGGGTAGACTGACGCAACCATAGCCCCAGGAGCCACGCTCGTGAAATCCAAACTACTCCTTCTATCTCTCATCTGTGTTTTCGCATCGGGCCGCGCGGCTGCCCAAGACGAGTTCATTCCCGACGCCGGACAGGAAAAGGCCGCAAAAGCCGAACCCCAGAAAACCGACGCCGAAAAGAAAGACGACGACGCGATCAAGAAATACGAAGATCTTTTAAAGGACGCGGTCAAATCATCGGGGCCGTTTGTTTTTTACATCAAAAAGAAAGACGTTTATCTTGAATTGGACCCCTCGCAGCTTGGCAAACTGTGGATCATTCAAGGAAGTTTCCGCACCGGCGCCGCGCCGCAAGGCGTAACATCGGGATGGCCCATCAACCGGGATTTTCAAGCGGTTGACGTTTTTAGGTTCGAGCGAAAAGACGACGACATCTGGCTGTATTCTCCAAACCTTTATTGGCGGTGGCAGAAAACCGATCCTCAGGCAGTCGCCGCGCAAAGGTCTTTTCCAGAAGCCGTGCTGGACACCTATCGCATCGAAGCGGAACACCCAAAAACCAAAAAGATCTTGATCAAAGTCAACCAGCTGTTTTATGGCGATCTGTTCAATTTAACCGAAACCGTAATGCAGAGCCTTTCACGCCCATATCAGCTCGACAGAGAAAAAACCCGCATCACCTCGATTAAGGGCTTCCCCGAAAACGATGTGATTTCGGTTGATCTTTATTACAGTTCACCACGCGGTGGAGGCATGGGACAAGCCATGCCTGGACTCTTTGGGCCGCAAGGCACCAGCCATCTGGCTGACGATCGGAGCCTTCCCATTCAGGTCACCTATCTGATGTATCCGCGCAAAGATTCCGATTACATGCCAAGAATCGCCGATCCGCGCGTCGGTTATTTCAATCAGCAGTATTTCGACCACGCGAAGTTCACCGAAGAAGACCGCACAGTGCAGTTGATCAACCGGTGGAACCTGAAGAAGAAAGACCCCACAGCGCCGGTGAGCGAACCGGTGAAGCCGATCGTTTGGTATGTGGATGACAGCATCCCCGCCAAATATCGCGGCGCCGTAAAAGAAGGAATCCTTCGATGGAACAAAGCGTTCGACAAGCTCGGATACAAAAATGCGGTGCAGGTGCAGGAGATTCCAAAAGGCGAAACCTGGGATCATTCGGACATGCGGCATAACGTCGTCCGCATGCACAATTCCGAAAACGCCGGCTATGCCATCGCGCTTTTGCGCACCGATCCGATCACCGGAGAAATCCTGAACGCTTCGGTCAATTTGGATAACAACATCATCTGGTATGCGTATCGCGAATATGACGCCTATGCCGCCCCTGCGGGCGCATCGTATTCCGACGCACTGGCAAAACTTGTGCGCCCCACAACCAAGCCCGCACCCGCCCCGCAAAAACCAGCAGGCTGGTCAGAGGCGATCATGTGCATGGGGCCCGAAATGATCGAATCAGCCGAATTCGGTCTGCAATCCTTGCGGCTCCTCAATTTCGGCACAAAAGTCAGTGTAGATCAATATATTAATCAGTTCATTTCGGATGTTGTTTCGCATGAAATTGGACACTGCATGGGCCTGCGGCACAACTTTGTGGCTTCCACCCAAATCTCGTTAAACCAGTTGGCCGACGATGCATACACTTCCGCAAACGGCAACAGCGCAAGCGTGATGGATTACGTTCCCGTGAACATCGCCGCCGTGGGCAAAGGAAGCGGCAACTATTACAGCAACAGCATCGGCTCTTATGACATTTTTGCGATCGAATACGGCTATGCGGATGTGCCAGGAAAAACTCCCGAATCGCAGCTGCCCGCGCTGCAAAAAATCGCGGCAAAACAGTCGCTTCCGGGCAACGCTTTTCAAACCGATGAGCAGGCCGACTCGTTTGACCCTTACATCACAAGATTCGATCTTGCAAGCGACCCTCTGGATGCGGGCGACATGACGATCAAAGTGGCCAAACGACTGATGTCGGTAGCCGACAAATGGTATCCGTACAACGGCAAGCCGTATACCGAACTCGTCCGCGCCATTAATATTTCGCTCAGACAATCGTTCCAAGAAGTGATGAATGCCACGCGGTTCGTGGGAGGCATTATCGAACGAAGAAACTTTAGCGGAGACCCCGACGAAAAGCCGACCGCCGAACCGATCAACCCCAACACGCAGCGAAAAGCCTTGTCGCTGATCGCCGCACAGATGTTTTCCGAAAAAGCGTTCCAATTCAGCGACAAAGTTCTGCTCAATTTAACCGGAGATTACAAACAAGGTGAATTCAGCGACGCGCCTCTGAAAGACCTGATCTCCGCGATGCAGCGAAGCGCCCTGAGCAATCTGCTTTCAGCCGACGTCGTTTCGCGCGTTTCCAACAACGCGTTCAAAATGCAAAACCGCAAAGACCGGTTCACGGTCGCAGAACTTTATGGCACCATCGCCGCCAAAGTGTTCAGCGAAGTGGGAACCGACCGCCCCGTCGTCTCTTTGCGCCGCGAACTTCAGCGGTTCATGCTCGAAGGGATGATTCTGCAGATGCTCTCCGCGCCCGGACAAGTGGATGAAGATGCTCGGATGGTTTCGCGCGATCTGCTCACACGCCTGAATGCGCGATTCGGCGCGGCGAAATCCACCGACCCGATGACCGCCGCGCACTATCGGGATTGCAAAACCCGAATCCAAACCGCGCTCGATGCGATCGCAGTCCGCCGCTGAGGCAGCCGACCAACGGCCTTAGAACACGTCCACGTGGTCGAACTTGCGTCCGAAAATCGAGGCGCTGTCGCCGCCCATCCATCGGTCAATCGCGGTTGCATACACCTGTCGAAAATCAATCTTCCAGGCGATGTCGCCGCGATCTAAGTTTTGAAAGTCAGGCTTGTCACCGTGGAATCCGCCTTTCACCAATCCACCGGCCACGAACATCGGCGCGGCAGCGCCATGATCGGTCCCTTGGCTCGCGTTCTCGTTCACCCGTCGGCCGAATTCGCTGAACACCAGCACCGTCACCTTGTTCGCCTTGCCGATCGCTTGCATTTCGTCCATAAACGTCTTCAGTCCGTCGCTGAATCCTTTCAGCAGGTTGGCTTGTTGCGTTGGCTGATTGCTGTGCGTATCGAATCCGCCCGCGCTGAAATAAATCACGCGCGTTTTTGGCAAAGTGGCGATCAGCTGCGCAACCTGTTTGAACCCTTGTCCAAACTGATCGTTGCCATAGGTGAACTTCGATTGATACGAACTCATCGCCTTTTTCAGTTCGCTCATCGCATCCAGCGCGGTGAGGTTCGCTTTGCGAACGGTTTCTGCATCGGCGTCGCCGCCCATCCCCTGCACTTCGCGCAGCATCCGTTCATCGTCCATGTTTCCAACCAACGAATTCACATCCGCCAAACTGGCAAAACACGGAACCGACGCGACTTTGCCTTTCATCGCTAAGTTCGCCTGTCTTCCGAAGTTCAACGCCATCACCGGATTCGCACTGCCTTTTTGCATCTGAGTGTCCAGATACTTGCCAAGCCAGCCGTAGGTTTCCACGTTGTCAGGATTTGCGGTCTGCCAAATCTCCATCGAGCGGAAGTGCGAACGGTTGGGGTTCGGATATCCCACGTTTTGAACAACCGCCAGTTTGTTCGCTTTAAACAGCTCCGCAGCGCCCGTCATGCTTGGATGAAATCCCAGCGAATCGTTCAGTTTCAAAACGTCCGCTTCCTTAATTCCGATAACCGGACGCGCCGCATAATAAGCCGCGTCGGCCCACGGAACAACCGTGTTCAACCCGTCGTTGCCGCCGCTCAACTGGCAGACCACCAGCACATTATCGGGGTCAATCTTGTTGCCTTTGGCCTGCATCAGCACGTC
>JAJPJR010000075.1 GCA_021324165.1 Armatimonadota bacterium | reverse complement strand
TCAGCTTCGAATGCGCCAGTGGGCCACTATTTACGCTGCGCGAAGAACTCGCAATCATCTCATACATCCTCTTGTTGCATCACGGCCGAGCCTTCGCCTCGACCGTGGCACGCGATCAGTCACACTCATTTCCTTTTGCTTTCAGCCGATTCGCTCAGGGGCGCTCTGGTTCTTGCCTCCGGCATGGTCCGCTTGATCTTAGAGATGCAGTCCGTCCACAGACTCCGCAACTCCGGCAACGACTCTGCCTTCCCCCGCTCAGCCAGCTGCACCGCCCAGCGCTGATTTGTTGGGGACAGTGCAACCGACAACTCCAACAAGTCAAGCGCTAGTATTCGTGTTGCTTGGTCGTCGTTGGCGACCAGATACTCGATGAAGGACTTCGCATCGCGGCTCGTACCGCGGGTGGCTCTCATGACTCTAAGGCACCGTTTGGCAAGGCAGCCCGTACTAACGATTTCATTACATTCCATTTGATTCTTGCGTGCCACTTGTCGGGATAAGCAAGAGACCACAGCGATGTTCAAGACGCCTACTAAGGCGAGCAACCCAATAACGGATACGGTTGTGCGGGAAAGCATCATTGAGTCTCAAACGCGCAGACGCACGGATTCTTGTGAAGTGTGCAGAAGTACTTTACGCAATCTGCAAATCCTTTTGGATCGTAGCCGATCAGTGAGTCGTTCTTGTTGATCTCCTTGCAACAGTCGACGCACTCAAGGTGCCACACGTTCCAATCAATGTTTTTTTGCCTGCTTGAGGTGGCGCACATCGCACCGCCGATGATGATCGGTATTATGAGGCCGCTCGGATCGGCTTCCATCGTTGATCTGTTCTGGACATAAAGATACGCGTATCTGTTGGGTATCGGATCCCAGCTCCAGAATCGGCCATTCGTGATCGAGAGATACCGAACTCCAAGGAGTGACAAGCCAGAACTTGCGGCCATCGCACCATCATCGTAATATCGCCATCTTCCTCCGAAGCGCATCGGATTCGTAGATGGGCCGTTGGTGGAGGTTGCTGAAACGGTTACACCAAAAGCAGAATACCCATAGTTATCCGTCACGTTTTCGTTTTCATCCGTAAGTGCCCACGTCGAACCAAGACCATCGAAGTGGAAATACCGTTTCGTCCCTTCGCGGTTCGTTGATACCAAACCCAAACCGCTCGTGTACAAACACTTAATCGTGAACGTTCCAGAAATCAAAGTGTATTCCGCAAGCAGCGCGCCGCCGACTTCTTCGTGCACAAAGTTCGTCCAATCCGAAGCGCCGCTCAGCTTCGAGCGCATCCTGCGACCGTCGCCGTCGTACTCGTGCGTGTCGTCATTCGACGTTCCAGGGTAGTCAATGCTCACAAGATGCGACTCGTAATCCCAGTTGTATGTCGTCGTGTTCCCACCCTGCTCGAACCGCCACCAGCCTCGCTTTCCGCCTTCACCAGCCATTCCGCTTGCCTCGGTTAGAGTGCTCTCAATGCATTATACGCACCAGGACAGTTTCGCGTTTCTGTGCGTTATACGGAAGTCCAGGCGGCGATTGGTTCAAAACCTGTCTTGCGGAACTCTATGAGCGCGAACGCTCGACCGCGCACGCGCGTTGGACACCAATCGGAATCATTAGGGTTGAAAGAATCATTGCGGGCAGAAATCACGGGGGACGACGGGATGGCGGGAATCCTGACTTCCTCAACGCTCAGACAGGCGCAATTCGAGAATCAGGTCCGCCGGGAACCCGCCTTGTGGGTACCATCCCCCACACGCGCTCGTAGCTCAGCGGATAGAGCAACAGGTTGCGGACCTGTAGGTCGGAGGTTCGAGTCCTCTCGAGCGCGCCATCTATTTCAAACTGCGAACGTATTCGGCGATCGCGTTCAGTTGTCCAGCATTCAGCCTGCCGAACGAAGGCATCCTGCTCAGCCCAACCGCAGCCGGGTTTTTCAGCATCGAAACCAGCCAAGCCCGATCCGAAAAACGTTTTCCAGCGCCTGCCAGATTCGGCCCCGTGTTCGCGCTCCCTTCGCCGTCGACTTTGTGGCAGTTCATGCAGCCCGCTTTCAAAAACGCGCTCCTGCCAAGCCGCGCAAGTTCAAGATCAATCGCCGCAGGCTGACGCGGAGCAGATGCCGAGGGAATAGAAAGCAACGGTTCGCGGTCAATCGGCTGCACCCTGCCGCCATAACTCAAATACGCAAGAAAAACGAACACCACAATCGCAAGCGCCCACAGCCTGCCAAGAGCCGGAGGCGAATCGCTCCCGCGCCGCGAAGACCACGGCGCAATCACGGCGCATAGCACCACCAGCGAAGGGATCAGCATCGAGCCGATCCATCCGGCGCCGCTCGTGCGTTCCGAAGCGATGCTGAGCAGCGCATGCAACGGAAGCACATACCACATCGGCCTCGTCGCGCCCGATGCAAAATCAAACTCCTGCGGCTTCGGACCCAGCGGCGCCCCGATCACTCCCGCCGCCGCGCACGCGCCGATGCCCAATGCGGCGATCCAGATCAGCGACGACTTCGAAACCCCTCGTTTCGCAGCGAGCAACATCGTCCCGATGATCAACGCAGCCGCGGGCACCACAAACCGGTGCACAAAATACCAAGCGCCAAGCGTCGCAGTCGAAACTTCGCTCCCCCTCAGCATCGCGGCCCGGATTGCGTCTCCCGCAATGGGCGAACCGCCTGCGATCTGCGCCTCGGCAACCGCCGTGCGCACATCATGCTGCGACGCCGGCAGCAGATTGCCCGAAATCTGAGCCGCCATGGCGCACAACAAAAGCCCGCAGCAGCACCACCAGATCGCGCGCGTCTGCCAACGGTACTGCCCCGTCCACAGCAGGCACAGCACGCAAATCCAAGCAGCGGCGATGATCGCCGCGCTCGACCAGTAATGAAACCCCGCCAAGAACTTCCAGAGAGGCAGCGCGTGCATCTGAACAACCGAATCGTGCGCGTTTGCGAGGTCTGCCTGGTAACGCAGCGATAAAACCAACCCCGCAACGATCTGGATAAGAAAAAGCCCGAAAACAGCAGTTCCTAAGTCGGGGCCCCAACGACGCAGCATCGTTGGAGAATCAGACGTCAGCCCTCGCCCGCTTGTGTCACCTGGTCGCGGATCGCCTCGCGCATTGCGGCAGGCAGTTCGGTGAACTCCACACCGACTCTGCACTGCGAAGCGCCGATCCTGCGGCAGCAGCGAACGATCCCCGCGCATTCGAGCGAAATCGGTCCTCGGCCTTCGATCCGAAGCAGCATCCGCATGCTCTCGCCGATCTCCACCGCAAACGGAGCACCCAGCCCAACGCCGCCTTCGCTGATGTCGAAAAGGTCGGCGCTTTTTTCCATTCCGTCAAGATGCAGAATCGCAACCCCTTCGGCCATCGCACGGCGGAACGCTCGGCGGTCTTTGTGCGCAGGCGCGCGGGCAAAGAGCAGCTCGCCTTTGTGCTCTCCAAGAACCAAAATCCTTAGCGAGCCTCCTGCGTGCCTGAGCCGCCCGATCGAGCCTGGAGTCCAAATTTCCGGCGGACTCTCCACGGGCACAAACCGTGAAACCAACCCCAACGATTGTGCGGCACCCTCCACCGGCCTGCCCAACTGTTCGATCCGGCATTCGCCGAACTCCACCGATTGCGGCCCGCCCGATTCGACCATCTTTAAGACCGCGGTTCTGAGCGAGCCCCCGGAGGGAAGGCGTTCCCCCGCCTGTTGGCTCAGCGCGCTCAGCAGCCGCTGGGTCTGTTCTCGGCTTTCGGTCAACTGTGTGGTGGCAATCATCCGGGCTGTTCTGTATTATCGCCGATTCGGCTCATTTGGGCACCCAGCGGCGCTGCTGAGTCCCCAGCATCTGATCTTCTGCCTGAAGCGCCAAAATCCTTCCTTCCACGGTAATCGCCGCCAGACCGTGATCGGGGTGCAGCGACCTCATGTCGCTCAACTTCGGGTTTTTTACCTCGGAAATGAACGCCAGCCTCGTTACGCGGGTTGAAGCCGAGTTCGGCCTGCCGTTTGTGTTGTCGAACCCGATGAGAAAACCGTCACGAAGTTCTGGAACTTCGAGCGGAACCGGATCGAACGAGTTCTGCCTGCCTCCGCCGATCGTCTCTGCCAGCAGCACCAACTCTCCGGGATTCGCGATCTGGGTGGTTCGCAACGGGGGCGAAAGCAGCGCCGCGTTCGCGCCATAACTCAACGAAACCGGCTTGGCGGTTTTTGGGTCGGCAACGCGGCTGTCCCATTCGGAACTGCTCGAAGGGTTGTTCATCACCGCGGGATCCACGTAATCAATGATCCTCGAAGCCCACGTGTCGGGAACTCCGTTCGAAACGACCGGCTTTCCATCCGCGGCTTCAAAAGCCGGAGGCAGACCCTCATCGTTCGAATCCGCGTAGGCCTGAAAACCCGATGCGAGCGCTTTCAAATTGGCCTGCGTAATGAAAAGTCTTTTGCGGGCAAGACAACCCGGCATCACGATCGCCAAAAAAATCGAGATGATCAGCACCAGAATTCCCAGCGCAAAAAACGATGTTCTAAGCGAAACGTACTGAGGGCCGCGACGTTCAACGTCGCGGTCATCTTCCGATTCAAACGAAAAGAACAGAATCACCGCGAACTGTAGCCGAACGCGGTTTGAGGTTTGATTCCGGCTTCGACCAACGCCTGCGGCACTTTCGATTCATCCACCAGCCACTCCCAGTTGTGCTCGTTCCAAGTTCCGGGAAGGCCGCCCCGTTTGATCCGGTTCGTTGGAAGCTCGCGCACGAAGTTCATCAAGTAGTCCACTTCGGCAGTGCTGAAACTCGAGATCACCATTTCAAGAATCAGATTCGAAAGATCGGGCAGCTTGGAAGGATCTTTTGAAAGCTCCTCTTTCAACGCCAGCATGAACTCCTCTTGACGACGGCTTCGCATCTCCGTGGTGTCGGTGTGTCGGAACCGCATAAAGCCAACCGCTTGATCACCGTCCAGCCTCTGCCATCCCTTTTTCAGATGGATGTGCAGATGCCCGCGGTTGTCGTCATAGTTCATATCCTTCGGAACATAAACTTCAACGCCGCCGGCGAGCTCCACAATCTTCTTCACAAAAGCGTAATTGATCGTAATCACCCGGTCGGGAACCACGCCGGTGAGCTGCCGCACGCCTTCGATCACCAGGTTTTCGCCGCCATAAACATGAAGGGCCGTAATCTTCACTCCTTCGTGCCCTGGAACGCTCACGCGGCTGTCGCGCGGAATGTCCAGCATTCCTACACCTTGGTTTTTGAAGTCGAACCGCACAAGGTGAATTGAATCGGCGCGCGCAAACTTCGTAATCACTTTTCCGCCGCCGTAAGTGTAATTCTCGTCGCACCCCATCAACAATACGATCAGATCGTCGCGCCCTTCGAACGGGTTTCTTGGAGCAAACCCAGGCACATGCCGCAAAACTTCGTATCGCGCAAGCGGATACGTCTTCAAAAGCCAGCCGAACATCCCGCTCGCGAGCGCGCCCAAACAAAGCAGCAGATACAAAAACCCCACGACCACCGAACGAACGGTGATCGTTCTGCCGGGCGATGGCTGCATCGTGTTCACTGTTTCACCGCTTCCGCAGGCTCCAGCTCGAGCGGAATCTTCACTTCAAATTCCGTTCCTGCGCCGAGTTGTGATCGAACTTCGATCACGCCTCCATGAGCCCCCGCAAGTTCTCTTACGATTTTTGTGCCCCATCCGCTCCCTTTGCTCGCGGCCCAGCGGGAATTCGCGGTTCCGCTCATGATCTGCTGAACGATCTCCTCGCTCATTCCGGGCCCGGTGTCGGTTACTGTAATCACGTGCCACTTCTCATCGAACCGATATTTCACCGTTACCTCCCCCAACACCTCGAGACCTTCGCGCGATTCCATTTTGTTTGCCCACTCGGTGGGAACGCCTTCGCACACTGCGCGGATCGCATTTCCCGTCAGGTTCTGAACGATCCGAATCACGAACAGCGGATCAATCAACGAGGCCGCCTGCGAAGGCTGAATGTCATAACGCAGCGCAACGTGATTCGTCCGCGCCTGCGTCTCCAAAAACGACACCGCGTTCGCCACCAGTTCCGAAACTTTTTTTGGCTTTTTGGATGCCGAAATCGCCTGCCCAGCCGAAATGTTCGAGATCAATCGGCTGTAGCTGATAATCGTTTCGATGCTTTCGCGCAGATCGTCGAGCGCAGAAGCGATGTTCGCCGCATATTCGCGCATCGTTTCGTGCGTCGTTTTCGCATTCGCGAGGTCCTTCACCATCGGCTCCATATACATCAGGTCATACGAAAGCGCGCTGGAAAGATTGCCGATGTCGTGCGCCACTCTGCCCATTCCCATCAAACTCGCAGCTTTGCTCGCCTGTTCACCCAAAACCGAGTTTAAATATGCCATCGCGCTCACCGAGCAGACCGTCTCCAGCACCTGCAGATCGCTTTCGACAAACTCGCCGCTTTTTTTGTTCACGAGTTGAACCAGCCCGATCGGGTCCATTCCAGGAATCATCAAAGGAACGGTTACCATGTTCCGAACTTTAACCGAAGTCGCCTGCTCCACCTGCGCGCGCGGGCCGTCGGATGCCTCGTTATCGAATCGCGAAATGATGGACTTGCGCGTTTGAAACGCCTCGCCCGCGATGCCTTCGGTATCGTCGAGACGCTTCATCTGAATCTGGTCTGCAACCTCTTTCGGTATCACGTGCCGAAACACAAGTTTGCGAGCGCTGGGGTCGTGAATATAAATCGTGCCGCCATACGCGCCGCTTGCTTCAACGCAAAGTTCCAAAACTTCGCGAAGCGTTTCTTCCACGCTCTGCGTGCTCGAAAGTTTCTGCGTGGCCAGATGAACGGCGCTGACCAGTTCGCTCGATCGCTCGGACATTGTGCGGCTGTCTTTAATCAATCGGCCTTTGATCAATCGGCACATACGGCTTCAGTGGATCGCCTTCATAAATGCTCTTCGGCCGCATAATCCGGTTGTTTTGCAACTGTTCGATGATGTTCGCGCACCAGCCTGTTACCCGCGAAACCGCGAAAATCGGCGTGTAAAGCGGAATCGGAATGCCCAGCGAGTAGTACGCATAAGCGGCAGGGAAGTCCACGTTCGGAAACAGTTTCTTTTCGTCCATCATCAACTTCTCGACGATGTCGGCAATTTCTGCCCACTTTTCGTTTCCGCTTCTGCGGGCCGCCTCTTTGCCGATCTTGCCCATAATTCCCGCGCGGCTGTCGCTCAAACGATACTCCCGGTGCCCAAATCCCATGATCTTTTTCTTGCCAGCCAAAGCGTCGCGGATGTAAGGCTCGGCGTTTTCCGGAGTCCCGATCTCCATCAGCATCTCCATCGCTTTTTCGTTCGCTCCGCCATGCAGGTTGCCTTTCAACGCGCCGATTGCCGAAACCACACCGCTGTAAATGTCGCTCAGCGACGAAACCGTGCACCGCGCCGTGAACGTCGAACAGTTGAATCCGTGCTCGGCATACAAAACCAGCGACGTGTCAATCGCTTTTTCTGCGAACTCTTCCGGCTTCTTGCCGTTGAGCATATACAAAAAATTCGCTGCGGTGGACAAAGAAGGATCGGGCTCTACAACCTTTTCGCCATGAGAAATCCGCCAGCCGTTCGCAACGATCGCGCCGATTTTGGAAGTCATGCGCACCGCTTTGCGGCGGTTCGCTTCGGTGTCGGTCGGGCTCGCCGAATACTCAGGATCGCTCGGAGCCAAAACTGCAAGCCCCACTTTCAGCAGATCCATCGGGTGCGCGTTCGACGGCACTTTGGACATTGCCTCATACACAAATCCGGGCACCGCGCGCGCCGCCGACAACGTTTTGTTGAATGCGTCGAGTTCGGGTCGCGTCGGAAGCTTCTCGAACAGCAGCAAATACGCGGTCTCTTCGAAACACCCTTTTTCGGCAAGTTCGTGAACATCGTAGCCGCGGTAGATGAGCCGAGACTTCTCGATGTCAATATCGCTGATCTTGGAGATGCCTGCAACGACGCCTTCCAAGCCGGGACTATAAGTGGTGGTCGCCATGTCGAAAACTCCTTACGCTTCGCCCGCTTCCTTCGCGAGCCTTTCATCCAACTGTTCGTACGCCGGGTACTCGATGAGTTCGTACAACTGCTCGCGAGTCTTCATTGCACTTAACAACTCGGCCTGTGTGCCCGTTCGCAAAAGCGTCGCGTAGGCTTCGCTAACAGCCCTCAACATGACCCGGAACGCCGTCATGGGGAAGATAACCAAATTGTACCCAAGCGCCTCGAACCTCTCGGCCGAAATCAGGTCCGTCTGGCCGAATTCGGTCATGTTAGCCAGCAGAGGGCCCGGCACGGCTTTCCGAAACTGCTCAAACTCCCTCTCGTTTTTCAGGCCCTCGGGAAAGATGCAGTCCGCGCCGGCGTCCACATACGCCTTCGCCCGCGCGATCGCGTCATCCAAACCGGTCACGCCTCGCGCATCGGTTCGAGCCACGATCAAGAAATCCGGGCTTGATCGAGCATGCACCGCCGCCCTGATCTTTGCCCTCATTTCGCTTTTTTCAACGAGCCGCTTCCCCGAAAGATGCCCGCAGCGCTTCGGGCTCTCCTGATCTTCGATGTGAAGCCCCGCCAAACCGCTCCGTTCATACTCCTCCACGCACCGCGCCACGTTTGCGGTCGAGCCGAACCCGGTGTCTGCATCGGCAATCACCGGGATGCCGGCGGCATTGCACACGTTGTTGGCCTGGTCGGCGATCTCGGGAAGCGTGATGAGCGCGATGTCCGGAACGGCCAGCCGGCTGTTCGTAACTCCCGCCCCCGAAAGATAAAGCGCCTTCGCTCCTGCCGCCGCCGCGGCGCGAGCCGTGATGGCGTCGTAAACGCCCGGAAGAACCACAATCTTCTGGGTCGAAATCAGTTCCCGCAGCGCCTTGCCCGGGTTTGGCAGCCGGCCTTGAATCACGTTGAAAGATTACTCCCTGGGCTGAGGCCGGAACTCTCTGCCGCCCACAACTTCCATTCTTGCCATTAGGCAAAAAGATAGCGCGGCCGACCAAGTCTGCCGGCCGCGCGAGGTGTTCGCAAGGTTAAACAAAAAACCGGGAGGCTATTTGCCTGAACCCGTTTTTGCTGTGCCGCCCTTCGAAGGCGTGCTGCTCTTGTGCTTCGCTGCGTGATGATGCATCACTTTCTTGGTGGTCTTTTTCACCGCATGATGATGCTTCGTGGTCTTATGCGTGCTGGAATGCATCACGGGCTTCTTGGTGGTCTTTTTGTCGCCCGATGTGCCTTGCGCGAACGCCAGGCTCAAAGCCATCGCGCTTACCGCCGCCAGCACCCCAACTCGCATCCATACTTTAGATCCCATCCATTTTCTCCTTCGCCCTGAAAGAGGGCATTCGACAACTTATCAACAGTGTTCCGGGCTGGTAGATTCCCAAAACATGGAGAAAAACTCGAAATGCATGTGTTAGTCATGACCGACATGGAGGGCGTGAGCGGAATCACCGTCTGGGACCAGGTGAGCAGCGGCGAACCGATGTTCGAGGAGGGCAGGCGGCTTTATACCGAAGAGATCAACGCGGCCGTGAGGGGCGCCAAGCGCGCGGGCGCCAAAAGGGTGGTTGTCGTGGACTGCCACGGAGCCGGAAAAGGACACACGTTCAACTCTCTTGTCCCCGAACTCATCCACCCCGATTGCGAGTGGGTCGCGCACACGGCCTGGTCACGCTATACCGAAATGCTGGAAGAGAAATGCGACGCCTGCCTTCTGGTCGGAATGCATGCCCGAGCGGGCACTCCCGACGGGGTGATGTGCCACACGATCAGCACCACCACATGGCGAAACCTTTGGTTCAACGATCAACTTGTGGGTGAGATCGGAATCAACGCCGCGGTGGTCGGCGTCTACCGAGTTCCCGTGCTGTTGGTAACTGGAGATGAGGCCTCTTGCCGGGAAGGGAAGGAGTTGTTGGGCCCGGGCCTCAAGACTGCGGCGGTAAAGAAAGGGTTGGGCAGGTACTCCGCCCGGCATCTGCCGCCCGTCCGAGCCCGCGAGCTGATCGAGGAAGGGGCATTCCAAGCGTTGCGCGATCTGCGATCGGTGGAGCCTTACGTGCCCGAATCGCCGTGCACCATCACGGTGGAGCTCGGAACGGTGGACTCGGCAGACGGCTTCCGAGGCAGGCACGGCGTGGAAATCGTCGAGCCTCTAAAGGTGGTGAGCAGAGGCTCGTGCTGGCAGGAGGCGTGGGATCAGATCTGGACCTGGCGCGTATAGTTCTTACGATATCCATCCTTCCCCCCTGCCCTTAGGGGGAAGGCGGCGAGCAGCGCCGGAAGGGGGTTGGTGTTTCGCGCGACACCCCCTTCAACGTTCGCTCCGCTCACAATTCGGGCGGGTCGTCCAATGAATGGGAGGACGGCGAGGCTTTCGCCCAAAGCGAAATCCCGATTCCCAAGAAAACGATTCCTCCGGCAAGCACCAGCCGGGGGCTGATCGTCTCCGAGAGCAGCCACGCTCCGCCGGCTGCCGCCAGCACCGGAACTGAGAGCTGAACACAGGCCGCTTGAAGCACGCTCAACCGCCGCAGCGCGAGAAACCAGATCACATATCCGAGCGCCGAAGTGACGGCTCCGGAAACCGCTGCCAGCGCAACGCCGTATGCCGATCCGATGAAGCCGTGTGCCAGCGGCAGGCACAAAACGCCAAGAACCGACGCCGCTGCAAAAGCGCCCATCGTTCGGGAATACGGATCATCTACGGATTTGCCGAGCACCGTATACAGCCCCCAGGCCGCTCCCGCTCCGCCCATCAAGATGCACCCCAGAATGGGCGGAGAGGATGCGCTGGGGACAACGAGCACGCACAACCCGCAAAAGGCGACAACCGCGCCCACCGTTTCGAAAAGCGTGATGCGGTGGCCCAGAATCATCCCTGCCGTCAGCATCGAAATCTGAACCGAGCCAAACAGAACCAGAGCGCCCGCACCGGCACCAACCTTCAGATAGGCAAGCGAAAACAGGATCGCATAACCAAACAGGAGCGCTCCCGCGGGCGCAGACGACCGACCTTCGAGCCTCTTGCGGGGAAAGAACAAAGCAAACAGCAGCGCGGCTCCAGAGATCAAGCGGACGACTGTAAACTCGACCGCGCCGATCCTTCCGCCGCCGAGCGCAAGCCGGCAGAGAATCGAATTCGCCGCAAACGCGCAGAGAGCCGCGGCGGTCAGCGCTGGATAAGTGAGTCTGCGAATATTCATTGAATCGCCGATGCGCGTCACAATCGTCTGAAAAATTACCGATCCAAGCCACCCCGGACAACCTTCCGGGGCATACTTGATTCTGTATCGCCTTTATGTCCAAGCCGTTTGTGCATCTGCACAATCACACAGAGTACAGCCTTTTGGATGGCGCGCAGCGCATCCCCGAAATGGTTGCGCGGGCGAAGGAGTTCGGCATGCCCGCGCTCGCGATTTCGGATCACGGGGCGATGTACGGTGTGATCGAGTTTTTCTTCGAATGCAAAAAGCAGGGGATCAAACCGATTATCGGCATGGAAGCGTACGTTGCGCCTCAGGGTAGGCACAAAAAATCGGGCAGGGAAGATGCCAGCACGTATCACCTGTTGCTGTTGGCAAAGAACCGTACGGGCTATCGCAACCTTTGCAAACTGGCGACGATCGGCGCCTTGCAGGGCTACTATTACAAGCCGAGAATTGATCACGACGTTCTGCGCGAGCACGCCGAGGGCTTGATCTCTTCCACCACCTGTTTGGGCAGCGAGGTGAACAGTTATCTTCTTGCAGGCGATTATGATAAGGCCGCGCGCACCGCGGCGATGTATAAGGAGATCTTCGGCGAAGGCAACTTTTATGTGGAACTTCAAGATCACCGGTTGAAAGAGCAGCAGCAGGTGAAGGAAGGTCTCCTGAAAATCGCCAAGGAGCTTCGCCTGCCGCTCATCTGCACCAACGATGCGCACTATCTGTGCAAAAGCGACTACGAAGCGCACGACGTGCTGCTGTGCATCCAAACCAACAAGCGCGTTTCGGACCAGAAGCGCCTGCGGTTTGAAACGAACGAGTTTTATTTGAAAACGCAGGAAGAGATGGCGGAACTGTTCGCCGATACGCCGGAAGCGATCGAAAACACTCTGGCCGTTGCCGAACAGGTGGATTTCGATCTGGCAGCGGAGCGCGCCGAGCTTCCTGACCCGCAGGTTCCTGAAGGGGCAAGCCCCGACTCGCATTTGCGATCGCTTGCCGAACGGTTTCTTGCCGAGAACTATTCCGGCGATCAAGACAGGGCGATGCAGCGTGTGCAGTATGAACTCGGAGTGATCGAACAAACCGGGTTTTCGAAATACTTTTTGTTGGTGAGGGAGTTCGCGATGTACGCCCGAGAAAAAGGGATCGAGTTCGGCGTGCGCGGTTCGGCGGCAGGATCGTTCGTCAGCTATTGCATCGGTATCACGGATGTTGATCCGCTCGAATACAACTTAACCTTCGAAAGGTTTCTCAATCCTGAACGCATCCAAATGCCGGACATTGATATGGATTTTCAAGACGATCGGCGCGATGAGGTGCTGAACTATGTGCGCCAGAGGTTTGGAGACGATCATGTGGCGCAGATCGTAACGTTCGGAACTTTGGGAGCAAAGCAGGCGATGCGCGATGCAGGCCGTGCGCTTGGCCGCTCGGTTGCCGAAGTGGACAAGTTGTGCCGCCTGGTTCCAAGCTCGCCCGGCTTCCCGCTCCAGCGCGCGCTGGAACAGGTTCCCGAAATCAAGCGCGCCTACACTGTGGACCCGGAAGCAAGACAGCTCATTGACACGGCGCTGAAAATCGAGGGCATCGCGCGGCACGCGGGTGTGCATGCGGCGGGGGTCGTCATCAGCAAAGAGCCGCTCGAGGAGCGCGTGCCTTTGGCTCGCGGTTCGGATGATCAGATTATTACGCAGTATCCGATGGGCGATCTGGAAAAGATCGGCCTTTTGAAAATGGATTTCTTGGGGCTGAGCAACCTCACCGTAGTCGCGCGCACCGTGCAGAACATCGAGCGTTCGGGGAAAGGAAAAATCAACATCCGCGAGATCCCGCTGGACGACGAAAAAACTTTCGCGATGCTCGGACGAGGCGAAACGGCCGGAGTGTTTCAGCTGGAAAGCGAAGGGATGCGGAAACATATCACGCAGCTGCTGCCCAACTCGATCAGCGAACTTACTGCGATGGTCGCGTTGTACCGTCCGGGCCCTTACGAACATATCACGGCGTACATCGAAGGAAAGTTCGGTAAGCGAAAACCGAACTATCTTGACGAACGGATGGAGCCAATTCTTCGGGAAACGTACGGCGTGATCACTTATCAAGACCAGGTGCTGCAGATTGTGCAGGCGCTCGCAGGGTTTTCGCTTGCCAGGGCCGACGTGCTGCGCAGAGCGATGGGCAAAAAAGACAAAGCGCTGCTCGACTCGATGAAAATCGAGTTTATGCGCGGCACTTCCGCAAACGGAATCGCGCCCGAAACGGCAGAAAAAATCTGGATTCTGCTGGAACCGTTCGCGGGCTACGCTTTCAACAAAGCGCACGCCGTGTGCTACGCGCTGATCGCGTATCAAACCGCGTATCTGAAGGCGAACTACCCGGTTGAGTATTTCGCCGGACTGCTGGGCGCCTACCGCGATTCGGGCAGGATTATCGGAATGATCGAAGAGTGCCGGAGGCTCGGAATCAGGCTGCTCCCGCCGGATATTAACCGCTCAATGACCGAGTTCACCGTCGAAGGATCGGATATCCGATTCGGATTGGGCGCGATCAAAGGGATCGGAGACGCCGCGATCGAGATGCTTCTGAAGGCGCGCGAAAAGGGGCCGTTCACGCACCTTTACGATCTTGCGGTAAGGGCCAAAGAGTTCGGCGCGCTCAACAAACCTGCGATCGAGGCGTTGATCAAGGCTGGTGCGCTCGATTCGATTGACGATAATCGAAACAAACATCTGAATGTGCTCGACACCGCGATGGCTTACGCGGAAAACGCACAGCGCGAACGAACGTCGGGACAGACCAGCATGTTCGGCGACCCGGTGCAGGCCACGGGGCGCGCTTATCCGAACCTTCCGTTCGTGGAACCGCCCACCGCGCAGGAAAAACTTACGATGGAAAGGGAAGTGTTGGGACTTTTTATCTCCGACCATCCTCTTCGTGAGTACGAGCGGCTGCTCAAAGCGCCGGGTGTGCAAAACGCGGCGTCGCTGCCCAATCTAAAAGATGGAGCGAACGCAAAAATAGCCGGGTTGATTGCAGCGGTTAGAGAGATGCGCACCAAACAGAAAAACGAAAAGATGGCGGTGCTCACGGTCGAAGATTTTTCGGGACAAGCAGTGGTGACCGTCTTTCCGAAAGCGTATGAGGCGTTGAAGGACCTGATTCGGGAAGGGGCCGTGGTTGCAGTCAGAGGCTCGATCAAACATCGGGATCGCGGCGTTGAACTGATCTCCCGAAGCATCGAAAACCTTGGTGAACCGAACTCGGAGCGTGCACAGTTGGTGGACGAGCCCGCGCCGGGCCGCATCGTCGTTCGCATCAGCAGGGCGAGCCTCGATGAGCTGAGACTGGCTCAAGAGTTGATACGCAATAACCCTGGAGAGTTCGAACTTTTTTTCGAGGTGTCAAAAAACGGGGATGCAGCCAACGGCTCTGCGTGGAGATTCAACCTGCCGTATCGTGTATCCGACGGGCCGTGGCTGCATAAGCTGCGAACCATGTTTTACGGAAGTTTCCTTCAGGTGAATCGAAACGCGCCCGTGGCCTGAAGCGCGTGGTATGATCTGAGTATGATTCCGTCGCAAGAATTGAAGAAAACCCCTCAGCCCTACGACCGCATCTTCAACTTTTCCGCCGGGCCTGGAAGTCTGCCCGTCGAAGTGCTGGAGCAGGTGAGAGACGAACTGCTGAACTGGCACGGCACGGGCATGAGCGTGATGGAGATGAGCCATCGCGGCAAACATTACGACGGAATTCATATGGAGGCGCTCGCAAACTTGCGCAAACTGCTCGGTGCGCCGGATGATTATCAGATTTTGATGCTGCAAGGCGGAGCGAGTTTAGAAAACGCTCTGGTGCCGATGAACCTTTCGGTCGAGGGCAAAACGCCGAACTACATTGACACAGGATATTGGGGACACCAATCCATCAAAGACGCGCAAAAACTTGGGCGGGTGCACATCGCCTACTCAAGCGAATCAACCGGTTTCGATCGCGCGCCCGCCGATTCCGAACCTCGATTCGAAAACCCCAGCTACGTTTATTTCACAAGCAACGAAACGGTGGGCGGAGTTGACTTTCTGCGCGACCCAAAATTCGATAGCGATGCGCTGATCGTGTGCGACGCATCGAGCAACATTCTTTCAAGAAAACTTGACGTGACAAAATACGATGTGATCTTCGCGGGCGCGCAGAAAAACCAGGGCCCCGCAGGAATTACCACGTTGATCGTTTCTCCGCGCGCGATGGAGATCGCCAAATCCAAGGATCTGCCGCTGATGCTGTCGTGGCCGCGGGCTGCCGAAGCGCATTCGATTCATAACACCCCGCCCACGTTCATCGTATACATCTGCGGTCTGTACTACAAGTGGCTTCTGGCAAAAGGCGGTGTGGACGCCATTGCCCCTTACAACGAGCGAAAGGCAAAACTGGTGTATGACCAGATTGATGCAAGCGGAGGGTTTTACAAAGGCCACGCCGTGAAAGAAAACCGCAGCCGGATGAACATCACTTTCAAATGCCCATCGCCCGAACTCGACGAAAAGTTTTTGGAAGATGCCAAACAGCTGAACATGAGCACCCTGAAGGGCCATCGCAGCACGGGCGGCATCCGCGCTTCGATGTACAACGCATTTCCGGAAGAAGGCGCGAAGCTGCTGGCGGAATTTATGGCGGATTTCGCCAAGCGGAACGGTTAGGGCTTCGCTGCCAGACCCAGCGATTCGGCATCGGCTTTGAACGATTGCAGCATGTTGGCGATGTGCTCTTCCAAGCTGAGACCGATGAGTTCTGCGCCCGATCGAACCTCCTCGCGGCTCACTGCGGCGCAAAACGCTTTGTCTTTCAGTTTCTTCAGCACGCTGTTCAGTTCCACTTCGCGCACGTCCTTCGAAGGACGCACATAGGTCACCGCCGCGATGAATCCTGAAAGTTCGTCGCACGCGAACAGGTGCTTTTCGAGCGGTGTTTCGCGCGGAATTCCGAGCCGGTCGTTGTGCGAACCGATCGCGCGGATCGTCTCCTTGGGCCAGCCTTGCTGCTCGAGCAGGCGCATCCCCCATTCGGGGTGTTCATCGGGGTGCTGCTCGTAGTCGAAATCGTGCAAAAGTCCCACGATTCCCCACTGTTCTGCGGGCTGATCCAGACGTTCGGCATACCCTCGCAGGGCGGATTCCACCATCAGGCAGTGGCGCCTCAGCGACTCGCTCGGCGTGTGCGCAAACAGCAGGGCAAGGGCGTCTTCGCGGGTGTGGGGCACGGCCAAAATTGTACCGATTGGTGACCTTTTTTCCCCGAAACTCGTATAACCTGGTAGGCCGAGAGCGGCCATACCTGTCGGAGGGACAAATGAACCTATCTCGAATCAGCACGATTTTGGCGGTGTGCGCCGCAAGCGGAGCGCTGTTCGTTTCCGCTTATTCTCAGGCGAAGCCCGGAGGCGCGAAACCTCCCGGAACGGCCAGCCAGAAAAACTGGCAGGGCGGCATGCGCCGCGGGCCCGGCATGGGCATGGGGATGTTCGACAAACTGAACCTCACTCCAGCCCAAAAAACCAAACTCAAGGCGCTTCAGGAAGCACAGATGAAACAGTTTCAAGCGCTTCGCAACCAGAAACTCACCGAAGATCAGCGCAGAGCAAAAATGAAAGCACTGCACGACGACTGGATGAAAAAGGTTGATGCCATCCTCACTCCGGCCCAGCGCAAACAGCTCGCCGACATGCGCAAAAAAGCGATGGAGCAGTTCAAAAACCGCGGCGGAGGAACCAAACCCGCTCCCGGAGGCAAAGGAGGCGGATAAAGTTTCACGATCCAGTTCGGATGTTATTCGACCCGCCGCATGGCGGGCTTTTTTTTATCTGATGTTCACAACGATTCCAACTTCAGCCCAATCGAACAGCTTCTTCGCGTCGGGATACCGAAGCCGGATGCAGCCGTGGGATGCAGGGTAGTTCGGCACCGAGTCGTGCGCATGAATCGCGATGCGATACCGCTGCCCGCGATACACAATATCCAGCCTTAGCGAGTAAGGAATCGGAACCGAATGGTATTCGGGAAGCGCCACATTCCATCGCAGTTTCTGCTTCACCGGCCAATCGCCGGGCGGCGTTCCGTTGTTCCGCCCCGTGGAACAGTGAAACTCCATCACCGTTTCGCCGTTTTCGAGCGCGGAGAGTTTTTGTGACTTCAGATCAATGATGATGGATTTGGCCGGAGCGCGCTCCACCACCTGTCCGCTGATCTGTGCGTTCGGCGTCTGGTCATCCAGCATCCATCCAGGGATCGCGACCTCGAGAGCCGGAGCGGCAGCCACCCACAGGCGCGCGGTCAGGTGCAAAACGAGCATCGCTTCAATTATCGGCAACAGTTCAGATCCAAGTGGAGATTCGGCGGAAAATCTTCATCGTAACCGGCCGCTTGACCATTCCGAACACGAAGTTCGGCCACCCGACCATCGAATCGAGTTCATAGTCGTCGGGGGGCGAGATCAGCACCAACGGGATGTCTTTGCTGTCCTCGCGGGACATTTTCGAGGTTGCGAACTTTTCGTATCCCGCGATCAAATGGGGCTGCTCCAGGGTGGAGATCAGGTCAACGATCATCAGGTCGGCGCCCCGAGCGTTGTCCAAAGCCTTCGGCCACTCGGCGTAAAGTTCCAGCTTATCGGTGGCTTGATAGGCCTCTTTGGCGGCCTTGGCGAGCTCCTCTTCGTTAGTAATCAAGATAATCCGCATTTCGGTAAACCTGGGCCGGCGGGCCGAGCGCGGATAGTTTACTTCGCCCGAGGGTCTTGCACCACGCCCGCAAACAGGATCATGCCGCTCGGCGAGTCAACGATCGCCCACACAAACGGACGGTCGGCAGTGAAGCTGACCGTTTTCGGCAGGGAAGTGACCCCCACAGTAACGTCCGTGCTCGCTGCGGCTTCGGCTCCCTCTTCGTCCACCTGAATCCAAGTTTTGTGAATCACATCTTGAACGAAAAGATCGTTGGCTTTTCTCATCATCGAAAGATCAGCCTTCCCAGGAACGAAAAGGTCTTTGACTCCGAGGTTTGCGAGCGACGATTTCAAAGACGCCGCGAACGAAAACGTAAACTTCGGAAGCGCCAAATCAACATCTGCCGAATGCAGATTGCCGATGATGGAATCCCATCCGCCGTTGGCGAGCGAACTAACATATTCGGAAAGCGGCGCGCCCGCCGGAGGCAGAATTAGAATCATGCTCAGACGGTTCGATCCGAACGGGATTTTCACGGCCTTGTTCTCCTCGCGTTCGAAAAACTCGTAGCTGCCATGGCGATGCATCATCTGCACATCGGCGGTCTGTCCCGAAGAGAGATGAAACGGCGACGGCCGCGTGGCATCCTTGGCGAACGGCTCCGACCAGACGCCTTTGAAATACACCGCGTTGATGAGCAGCGCGCCGGCGTCAGGGGAAATCTGATCAAGGATCGAAGGAATTCGGCCTTTGGTTTTCTGGCTGACCCATCCGTTCACGGTATCGGGCGACTTTGGATTAGAAAAATCGAGCGAAGACACTTCGGCGGCATAAGACTCGTCGTTGGTTTTCAAAAACGTCGGCTCGAGGGTCAGGTTTTTGTTCACCCAGATGCTGTTGGCGATTCTCAATTCGACTTTTGGATCAATGTTATCGGCCAAAATGCGTGCGGCTCGATTCGCAGAATTAATCTCAGCCAGCTGCAAACCTGAATAGCCCAAGGCGCGTTCCATCTGCGATTTGGTTTCGCCGCCGGCGCCGTTGTAAACCATTCCCAGCGCCTGCGAAACGCTCACAGGAGAGATCGAGGCGTTCGCGCCCGACACGGGTGCCAGCAGTTTGAACCCAAGCGAACTTTGCGCCGCAATCAGTTTTTTGGATGGAGCGTCAATGAGCTGTTTTGTGGCCGAGTTTCTGACCGATTCGCTCTCCTTCAACGTTTTCGAACTCCCTGATTCATCGGTCAAATCGTTTCCTCCGCACCCCGCAAGCAGCGCCGCCGCGCCGACTACCAAAATCCAGTTCATACTCCTATTGTACGTCCAGCCCTTTGGAAAGTTTCAAAAGGGCATAATCCTTAGCGTGAGCATTCAAAGGCAGACGATCCGGTCGCCGATCGGCCCGCTGATCGCCGCCGCAACACAAACGGGGCTGGTCGAACTCCGGTTTGCGGATTCGGAAGAACCGCGTCTATCAGCCGAAACCGAACTGCTCACCGAAACCGCCAGGCAGCTTCAGGAATTCTTCGAAGGCACGCGTAAAGCGTTTACGATTCCGTTGGAGTTGCGCGGAACGGAGTTTCAGAAAAAGGTCTGGAACGCGGTGCTGAAAATCCCTTACGGTTCAACGACGTCGTACGCGCAGATCGCTGAGCGGATCGGAAACCCGGGGGCAGTGCGCGCGGTCGGCGCCGCCAACGGCAGAAACCCGATAGCGATTATCGTGCCGTGCCACCGCGTGATCGGCTCCGACGGCGAGTTGTGCGGCTACGGCGGCGGATTGTGGCGCAAAGAAAAACTTCTTTCCATCGAAGGCGCCGCCGCCAAGCTTCCGATTTAGTATTTATATTTGGGCGACCATCTGCCGGCTCCGCCTTTCAAAAGGTCGAACATCGGCCAAAGCGCGCAAAAATCATCGCCCGGACCAAAAACCGCAGTGCCTGTTCGCACAATCGTTCCATCATCTTGCAAGTGAAACGCGGAAACCGCCGGCCACCAGCTGGACTTCGGCTTCAAATAGCCCATCGCTTTTGTAAACGCGCCGGTTTTGTCGCTGGCCATTTTGAATTTCCATCCGCGGCTTTTTGCAAACTTCTGCTGATCTTTGGGTGCGTCGGGAGAAACCACAACGAACGCAGCCCGGCTTTCGATGTGCTCGACGAGGCCGTTATATCCATCGGCCCAAAGCGTGCAATAGGGGCACGACCTTCCCATGTTGTGCACAACGATGAGATCGCGCTTCCTGCCGAACAGATCGCGCAGCGCAACATCGCCTTTCGGCGTGGAGAGCGTGAAGTTTTTCACCTTCTTCGGTTCCGCCTTTTGCTGAGCCTTGCGCAGCCGTTTTTTCAACGATTCGATTTGGCGGTGAAGTTTTGAAATTTCGGCGTTCATTCACTCAGTTTACACAAAACCCACCTGGCAATCTTGCGGTTTTTGAAGGTGATCCTGGAGCAGAGTGCGAACATCTGGGCAGCCGCACGACTCAAACCGTTTGGCGAGAATCGAGAAGCCTATCGAACGTTTAAGGAGGTGAATCTCATGTTAAGGACAATCGCCAAACAGTTTCCGATCGCCGCGCTTGCGCTCATCACCGCGTTTCCTGCGAGGGCGCAGATCACGGTGATCGCTGCACGAAACAACCTTTCGATTGAACAGGCGGCAGCCGCATATCTGCTGGCGCGCGCATTCAATCTGGATGCTACGTTTATCATTTCGACCGGCCGCCGCTACGGTGTTCCGATCTATTACATGGGCCCCGCTCTGCGAATCTCCCGCGCATGCGGCTGCCCTCTGGAAGACGTTCTAATCCTTCGCCGCCGCGGATACAGCTGGGGCGTAATCGCTTCGCGCATGGATTGCGGTCCCGAGGTGTTTTATGATCCAGGCTATGAACTGATTCGGATTCCCGACACGGTGGTGTATCAAGAATGTTGGGAACCGGTTCTTCTCGACAACGGATGCTCTCGAAACGAGATCACCGTTTGGCGAAACCGCGGATGGAACTGGTCGCGCATCGCCGCCGGCACGGCGATCGCCGTCGAATCGCGCCGCCGTCCGCAGGAGGTTTTTGCACAATACGAACGCAGCAGAAGTTGGAACACGGTTGGGCGCACATTCGAGCCGCACATGCGATGGTCGTATCAGGAATCTCATTCGGGAATCAGAACTGCGCCTTCCAGCCGCCGGGTGAAAACCGCGCCGAGTCCCAAGAACAACTTTAAGTACAGATCGAGTCCCCGCGGCATGTCGCCTGCTCATGCGCCGAAAATGCACAACCAGCCGCGCAAAATGCAGCGCCAAACTGCGCACGGCCCGAAACGCGGCGCACCCGCGCAAAAGGGCGGCGGTCATGCCAAGAAAAGCAAACACGGCGGAGGGTAAATTGCGTTGAGCAGCAAAACACCGTTCCGCTAGGGGAGCCCGTTTGGGCTGAGAGTTTTCGCAAGAAGAGACCCTTGGAACCTGATCCGGCTGAAAACCGGCGTAGGGAAGCGGAGAGCGTTCGAGTTTCGGCCGCTCCGCAGCCCGCGGAGCGGCGTTTTTGCTCACAAGGAGCGAAAAAATGAATTCGAACCGAAGCAGAGCGTTCACTCTGATCGAACTTTTGGTCGTCATCGCGATCATCGCGATTCTGGCCGCCGTGCTGTTTCCCGTTTTCAGCCGCGCAAAAGAGGCGGCCAAACGCACAAACTGCCTTTCCAACACAAGGCAGATCGGCATGGCGCTCGGCCTGTACCTGAGCGACGAAAACGGAACGTATCCGATCTTTACCGACTATAACAGTCAGCCTCCTGCCGAAAAAAACGGACACTACGGAATCGAGGTCGCACTCAACCCTTATATCGGCATGAGACAGTCGAAGTCGGATTCAACCGGACAACTGATCATCCCGCTGAACGAGATTTTCCGGTGCCCGTTGGATTTCGGAGGGCCGTTCACATTTCAAGATGTGCCCGGCGCCGACAGTTATTGGAAGGCGTACGGCAGCAGCTATCATTTCACCAAATGCATGTTCAGCGTGGTGAAAGACGTAAGCACGCGCAACAATGTGCCTTTCGATTACACAAAAATCGTCAAAGAGTCGGAGATCATTTACCCGTCTGATTCACGCATTCTGCGCGATGAAATGTTTCCCATCTTCGACAGAAAGAACACACCCGATGCGTGTGAAAGATACGGATACGATTGCGACCCGCCATACAACTATTACAGGCAGTGGCACTCGACCGGAGGCAACATGCTGTTTGCCGACGGCCATTCCAAGCACATCGTGGGCGCAGGGCCGTTCGATGAAACCATCGTCGAGCCGACCGGCCATCAGTCCGGAGAACCGAACAGCGACTACGGCACTTGGTACTGGGCCTGTGACTAAAACTACAACTTTTTGCCGGATTTCTTGAACACAAACGCCAAGACTTCGGCAACTGCCTGAAACAAAGCCGAAGGGATCTGATCGCCGACCTCCACCTGCTCGAAAAGCGACCGGGCGAGCGGCGGGTTGGGAACGATCGGAACCTTCTGCTTTTTGGCCTCTTCGCGAATCCGCTCGGCGGTCAGGTGTCTGCCTTTTGCCAAAACCACAGGTGCGGCAAACCGTTTCGGGTCATATTTGATCGCCACGGCATATTCGGTTGGGTTTGTGATCACAGCGTCGGCATGTTTGACGTTTGCCATCATGCGCGCGCGTGCCAGCCGCTGCCTCCGGCGGTGCATTTCTGCGCGGAGTTCGGGCGACGTTTCGGTTTCGCGCATTTCGCGCTTCACCTCTTCGATGGACATCATGATGTCCTTTTCGTACATCCTTCTTTGCCACCAGTAATCAACCGCACCGAGCACCAGCCATGCAAACGAAACTTTCAAAATGAGCAAAGCCACGAACCGCCCAAGCCACGCCATTCCCGCAGCCGCCGGCATCAATCCCAAGTTCAGCATTTCATCCCAGTTGGCTTGCGTTTCGTGAAAAGCGATCCAGCCGACGATTCCCAGTTTGGCAACCGACTTCGCGGTTTCAAACAGCCCTCGGCGCGAAAGCAGGCGTTTGATTCCATTGAGCGGGTTCAGCCGTTCGAGTTTCGGCGCTATCGGCTCGAGCGTCGGATGAATTCCCACCTGCGCGAAATTCGCGAACAAACCCACAAGCATCGCGATCCCCGCAATCAGAACGCATCCGGCAACGACCGGAACTGCGGTTTTGAAAAAGTGATGCGCGATGTCGGGCCCGGAAGCCTTAGCTCCTGAAATATCGAGCCCGTTGCGCAAGGCTTGAAAAACCCCGTTCACCACAATCGTGCCGATCGAAGGCAGCATGGCGGCAAGCAGAACCAGCGGCAGCGAGGACGAGAGGTCGGCGCTGCGGGCGACGGTACCTTGACGGCGGACCTCCTGCCTCCGCCGGTGGGTCGCGCGCTCTGTTCTTTCCTGTGTCTGTTCCGCCATCGTTTATTTGTGGGTCAGCTGCTGAACCGACCGCGCCATGTACTCGATGCTTGCATCAATTCCGTGCGCCAAACCCGGCAGCGCAACCGAAAGTGCGATCATCCCGGCCAAAATCTTTGCGGATATTCCCGACATCAAAATGTTGATCTGCGGAACGGCTCGGTTGACGACGGCCAGCGCAACGTCTACCACAAACCCGACCGCCGCAACCGGCAGCGCGATCTGAATTGCGGCAACGCCGATATGCGCCAGTCCGTTCATCACCACATTGAACGACGATGCGAGGTTCAGCTGCGACGACACTTCAAAACTGTAAAGGAGCGCGCGGATCGGAATGTGGTGTCCGTTCACCGCAAGCAGCAGAACGAGCGCGAGCGTGTATTTGAATTTCGAAAGTGTGCTCGAAGGAATGCCTTCGATCGGGTTCAGCGCGGCAGAAAGCCCCAAACCCAAATGAAAATCCAAAAACGAACCCGCGATCTCCGCAACCAGCAGCACCGACTGAACGCAAAACCCGATCAGCAGTCCATATGCCACTTCGCGAAACACCAATGTGCCAAGGTCATAAAGCGTGCTCGGCACCGCGACGTGGCCAGCGAGCAACGGACACAACGCCATTCCGATCGCAATCGAAAGCAGCGCCCTCACCGAAGGCGGCGTGTTGGCTCCGCCGAACAAAGGAGCCGCAACGAACATCGCACCGATCCGCACGACCAGCGCCAAAAACGCGATGAGAAGGGAAGAGTCGAGCGTCACCGCTTTGTTACTTGCTGAATGGATTCAAAGGAATGCGCGGTAAATGCTACGGTTTGCGCGAGCATCCACGCGCCGAAAAGCGCCAGCGCAGCAATCACCGCAAGAATCTTGGGAACATAGGTCAGCGTCATCTCCTGAACCTGAGTCACTGCCTGAAAAACCGCGACGGTCAAACCCACAACAAGCGTAAACAGCAGAATCGGCATGCTGATCGAAACCGCCAGATTGATCGCCTGTCTTCCCACTTCCAAAAGGTGACTCTGATCCACTATCGAAACCCTCCGACCAGCGCGTTCGTCAACACCGACCACCCGTCGGCAAGCAGAAACACCAGAAGTTTCGCCGGCAGGGCGACCACCGTCGGCGGCATCATCATCATTCCCATGCTCATCAGCGTGCTTGCCACCACAAAGTCAATCACCAAAAACGGAATGAAAATGTAAAACCCGATGATAAACGCCGTCTTGAGTTCACTAAGGATGAACGCGGGAATCAGTTCCTGCCAACCCACATCGTTCTCGTTTTTGTACTGCTTCTTTGCGAGATGCCCGAACATGTTCAGGTCTTTTCGATACGTCTGCGCGAGCATAAAGCCGCGGATTTCGCTCCACGCCTTCTGTTTGGCCTCGTCGAATCCGATTTTTTTGGCCATATACGGCTGCAGCGCGTTCTGATTGATCTTGTCATAGGTCGGCGCCATCACAAAAAAAGTTAAAAACAAACTCAAGCCGATTACCACCTGGTTGGGCGGAATCGTCGGCGTTCCGATTGCGGTTCGAAGAAAGCTGAAAACGATCACGATGCGCGTGAACGCGGTTGTCATCATCAGCAAAGCCGGAGCCAGGCTCAAAATCGTCAGCAGCGCAAGAATCTGCAGACTGCTTGCCACTTCTCCCGGATTGTGTGCCTTATCAATTCCGAGTTTGATGTTGGGAACATCCACGCCGGCGCTCGCGGCCTGTTGAGCGAACGCGCAAGCCGCCAGCAGCAGCAGAAACAGAATCGCAATCCACCGAAGCGTGTTCACTTCGTAAGCCTTCGCAGCTGCTCCATCATGGCGCCGAATTCCGAATCTGCAATATCGCGCGCGGGTGCAAACGACGGTTCCTCGGTCAACTCCGCAATCAGATTAACCGACTGCGATCCGGTGCCCACCAAAAACGCCCTGTCGCGCACTCGCACGATCGCGATCTGCTGCGCGCCGATCGCCGCGGTCGCTTCCACCTGCAAACTCGAATGATTTGAAACGCGCTTTGAAAACTTCAATGCAAGTTTCGGAACAAGCCATCTGATCAGCGCAGCAACTAACCCAAGCGCCAACAGCATCTGCAGCAGCGTGCCAAACCCCACGGGTCCGGCTCCGCTCTGAAACGGGGGCACCGGATCGTCTCGGAGCGCATCTAACCCTGCAAGTAAAAAAATCACGCTGCCTCACCCAACTTCCCAACGCGATCCTGCAAACTCAAAATCTCGGTCAGGCGCACGCCGAAATTGTCTTCGACAACCACAACTTCGCCGCGGGCAACCAAACGGCCGTTCACCAAAACATCCACCGGTTCGCCTGCGGCTTTTTCCAGCTCGACAATGCTTCCAGAACCCAGTTCCAAAATGTCCTGAATCAACATCGAAACCTGCCCCAGCTCCACCGTTACTTCCAGCGGAATGTCCATCAGCATCTCGATGTCGCGCTCCTCTTTCGAAACGATTTTTGGAGCGGCCGCGTGCTCTTCAACGCCCGAATCCACCGGCATCTGCTCACCCAAAAGACCGCGCGCCGATTCCTCATCCAAAATCCACGTAACGCCGCCGCTCACATCGCCGCCGCCGAGCGCAACCTGAACCCGCACCAGTTCATCGCGAAGCTGCAGATCGTTCGGAAGAGAAAACACTTCGTACTGAATCTGCAGCGAATCCGGTTGAATCGTGAGCGACTTGAACGAAGCGCATCCCTCGATGATTCCCTGAACAAACGATGCGAACCGTTCGTTGTGAGGAAACAGCACATCGGGTTCCATGCTTTCCGGACGCGGATCTTCCACCAGCCCGATCAGCTGAAGCGCCAGCTCCTGGCTCAGCACAATCAAGTGCTCGTGTTCCGGCAGCTGAGCGAACTCCCATCTGATGATCAGCTGCGCGCCGCCGAGCTCTGCCAGCAGATCGTCGGGCTTGGCCGATATCGTCAGCGGGTTTGCAAGTTCAATTTCGGCATTAAAAGACGTGCCCACGCTTTGGGCTGCGATCTCCCAAATGGAACTCTGCACATCGCCGAAGCGTGTAATAAACTCTGGTTCGATTCTTGCCATTTCCTACTCCGTCACTCTCTCAGTTATTTGAAAAGCCATGTTTTTTCCAACCTTTGTGGGGTGACCCAAAAACTTCGGCGACTTCAACACGCTGAACACCATGCCGTCGTCCGTCCGCTGCTGAAGTTCCAAAACATCTCCGGTTTGCAAAGCCAAAAAATCTGCGATCGGCACGGTCGCTTTGCCCAAATCCACTTTGCACGGCAGGCTTGTGCGCGATATCTGCATCGCAAACTGCCGCCGAAACGATTCGCCACGCTTCCTGCCGGCGCTTGCGGCCCACTTCTGCGTCGCAAGTTTTGTAGTAACCGGCTTGAGCACCATGTACGGGATGCACAGGCTCATCGCCCCCCTCTGTTCGCCCACCTTCACTTCAAACAGCACCATCACGCAGATGTCGCCGGGCGGTGCAATCTGCACAAACTGGGCGCTGGTTTCAATTCCTTCGATTGCGGGATTCACAATCACCACACCTTCCCAGGCAGCTTTCAACGTCTGCAAAGCGCGCTGAATGATCTGCGTTGCAAGGGGGCGCTCGATGTCGGTCAAAAGCGTCCGTTCGAGCGCCTTTCCCGGCCCGCCCAGCATCCGATCAATAATGCTGAAAACCAAAGCAAACTCGATTTCAAGAACAGCCTGTCCGCTGAGCGGCGCGAGGTTCAAAATCGTGAACACCGACTGATTGATGCTTCGCAGATACTCTTCATAAGGCACCTGCTCCACCGAAATCAGTTCAACGTGAATCGGCGTGCGCAAAAACGCCGCGAACGAACTGCTCGCCAGTCTTGCGAACGTTTCATGAAGCATCTGCAGCGTCCGCAGTTGGTCTTTTGAAAGTTTGTCCTGCCGCCGGAAGTCATAAACCTCATACGCGGCTGCCTCCCGATGCCCTCGGGTTTTGGTTTCGGAACTCAGAGACTGTGCCGACGAGGTTTGAGACGCGGTTTCGGTCTCCTCGGCCGAAAGCGCGCTGAGCAGTGCTTCGATCTCGTCAGGCGTTAATGAATCTGCCACGCAACACGTTCCTCGAAGAAACGCGCCGCCGCCCTAATTCTCCTGCATCGCAAACGAGATGAAATACACCTCGAGCACCGGGCCGCTGTTCGTTTCTCCTTCGCTTTCCTTATCAGGGCTATGTGTTCCGTTATCGGCGGTTTGAAGGTTTTCCGCAGGGCTTCCGTGCTCTTTGCTAAGAAGTTTGTTCAGGGTTTGAATGATCTCGCGTTTCAACTGCTCTTTGCCCTCGACCGTCGCAAGATCCTTCGCACTCTTGGACATTAGCAGCATATTAATCGCGTCGCGGACTTCCGGCGGGTCTTCGCCGCCTCCCTCATGACCGCCGCCATGCCCCAGCTCCATCCCTTCGGCGATTCCAAGCGCGATCTCCGTCTTCAGCCAAACGGGTTTCGATCCGGTCAAGTTCACCAAGAACTCTTTCAAGGTAACGACCTTGCCCACTTTCAGTTTCACGGGCCCGTGCTTGCCGCCCCGCAAAACCTTCATTCCGAAAAACCCGCCTCCCCCAAGAGCGATCGCCAGCAGCACGATCACAAGCAGCTTGCCCTTCCCCCCGGGCTTGCCGCTTGCCTCTTTCTTCGATCCGCCTGCCTTGTCGGCGGCGCTGGTTGCTTCGTCCGCGTTGTCCAAATCTTCAGCCATCAGCCGAGATTATCGGCAGTTGTGCCCGATCTTGGTACACTTTCAACCTCTTGCGAATCCTTCTCACCAACGACGACGGCGTTCACTCAGCTGGGCTCCGCGCGCTCGCCGAAGTCGCCTCCAGGCATGGCGAACCGATCATCTGCGCACCCGACCGCGAACGGAGCGCCTGCGGCCACGGAATGACCCTGAGAGAACCCCTCCGGATGAGACAGGTGGAGACAGCATCCGGCGTGCCCGCCTTCGAAGTGAACGGACTGCCCGTGGACTGCGTCAACCTCGCGCTGCACGAACTGCTTCCCAACGGATGCGATCTCGTAATCGCCGGAATCAACAACGGCCCCAACCTCGGATGGGACTCGACTTATTCGGGCACTGTTGGAGGCGCTCTGGAAGGAAGCGTCAACCGCATCCGATCGCTCGCCATCTCGGTCGCCATCTATGTCGAGGATGCTCCCGCTCATTTTGAGACCGCCGCCACATGGCTCGAAAACGCATGGGACTGGCTCACCACAGCGCCGCTTCCCGATTACACCGTGCTCAACATCAACGTGCCGAGCATCGCGTGGACGGAACTCCGCGGCACCCGCTCGACCCGGATGGGGACGCGCACCTATGAAGACCGCGTGGAAAAGCGCCAAGACCCGTGGGGAAGAAACTACTTTTGGCAGGGCGGAGTGGTGATCACCGGAAACGAAGAGCCCGGCACCGACGTCACCGCCGTCAGCGAGGGATTCGTGTCGGTAACTCCCATCCGAATGGATTGGACTGACCACGCGTCGCTCGTCAGCTTAGAGCGGCACATTGCGGCTTTCGCCCGCGAGTCTCGCGTAGGCTAAACGAACTCCTGAATCTCCGCATAGATGCGCACGGCGCCTCGAACCATGTTTCCCGGCCGCACGTTCTGCCCTCCGCGCGCGGCATATCGCAGTTCGATCCCAGGCATCCAGATCGCTCCCAAAGACACCGAGTCTCCGCTCAGCCGGTTCACGCGCTCGTCTTCGCTCAGCACCACTCCCTGAAGAATCATGCTGCCGTCATCCGCAACCGCGTCAACTCCCGATTCGTTTGGGTGCGCGTCAATCACCTGCAGGCTGTGAGCGAATCCGCAGATCTGCGCTAGCGCCACCCCGCGGCGATCGCTTTCCGGCGGTGGAAACGGAGAAAACATGTTCATCGGCACCACGGCCCTGCCGTCAACGCAGCTGAACGCCGTAATCCGATATTCGCCCTTCACCGGCTCGATGGTCGAAACAAACACCGGCTGAAGCGGCGCCTCGATCATCACCGAAACCGCGCACGGTTCATGGCGGTCGTCCAGACACGTCTCGATGAGGCATCCCTCAAACGGCCGAAACAACAGTTTTCGGGGACCCGCCTCGGTGGAATGTTTCGCAACCTGGGAAAGCGTCTTGGCCACCGCCTTGTCGGTTTCCAACGGCCCGAAGCCGATCGCCTCCAATCGAATAGACATTGAGTTTTGCGTTGTGCGAAACTGTCGGAGTGCCCGAGGCTTCGCAACACGAGACGCTCCTGATCGTTGATTTCGGAGGTCAGTATACGCAGTTGATCGCGCGGAAGGTGCGCGAGCAGAATGTGTTCTCAAGAATCGTCGCTTGGAACTCCCCTTCACTTGCTGCCGCATGGAGCCGAGCGCGGGCGGCGATTCTAAGCGGCGGGCCTAAGAGCGTGCTCGATCCGCAAAGCCCTTCACTCGATCCCGCGCTTCTCGATCAGGGCAAGCCCGTGCTCGGAATCTGCTACGGTCATCAGCTGCTTGCCAAACTGGTGGGAGGAAAGGTGCTGAAGGCTGCGGCCGGAGAATACGGCCGGCAAAAGATCAAGCCGTGCGAAGGCTCGGCGCTGATCCGCGATCCAGGCTTCGTGTGGATGAGCCATTTCGACACGGTTTCCGAACTGCCTCCAGGGTTTTCGCTCTCCGCGCAGACCGACACCTGCCCCATCGCCGCGATGGAAAATGCGTCTAAAAAAATCTTCAGCGTGCAGTTTCATCCGGAGGTCTCGCACACCGAGCACGGCTTTGAAATCCTTTCGCGATTTCTGTTCGATGAGGCCGGGTTCGCCGGCGACTGGACGCCGCGCAATTTTGTAGACGAAACCGTCGAGTTGATCCGCAAGCGGGTCGGCGGCGGCAAAGTGTTGTGTGCGGTCTCCGGAGGCGTGGACAGCACCGTGGCCGCCGCGCTGCTTGCGAACGCGATCGGCCCGCGTCTCACTTGCGTGTTCGTGGATCACGGCCTGCTAAGAAAGAACGAGGCCGAAGAGGTGATCGAATCTTTCCGCGCGCACATCCCCGCGCATTTGGTTTTCTACAACGCTTCGAAACAGTTTCTGTCTGCGCTGAAAGGCGTGTCCGATCCAGAAGAGAAGAGAAGGATCATAGGCGCTGAGTTCATTCGCGTGTTCGAAGCGCACGCCGACGAGCTGAAAGACTGTTCGTTTCTCGCACAAGGAACTCTTTATCCCGATGTGGTGGAATCCGGCTCACCCACTGCTTCCAAAATCAAAACGCACCACAACGTGGGCGGGCTTCCCGATTGGATGAAAATGGAACTGATCGAGCCCCTGCGTGACCTTTTCAAAGACGAAGTGAGGCGCGTCGGCTATGCCCTGGGTCTCCCAGCCGCAATGATTGACCGAGAGCCGTTTCCCGGTCCCGGTCTCGCCGTAAGAATCTTGGGCGAGATCACCGAAGACAAACTCAGAATGACCCGCGAAGCCGACCACATCTTTCGCGAAGAGCTGCGCGTTACCGGCCTGAATGTCGGGATCTGGCAGTCGTATGCCGCGCTGCTCGACGTAAAAAGCGTGGGAGTGATGGGAGACGAACGAACCTATCAGCACGCGGTCGCGCTCCGGGCCGTAATCAGCGCGGACGCGATGACGGCGCACGCCGCCAATCTTCCGCACGAACTTTTGGAACGCGTGGCCACCCGAATTGTGAACGAAGTGCGCGGAGTCAACCGAGTGCTCTACGATTACACCAGCAAGCCGCCAGCCACGATCGAGTGGGAATGAACCTTCAGATTTTCGCCGACGAGGAGCGCATCGAGCAGGTGGTTGTTAGGCTCGCCGCCGAAATCCGCGAGGCCTATGCCGACAAGAAGCCGCCGCTTCTTGTGGCAGTGCTGAACGGTTCGGTGATCTTCGCATCCGACCTCGTCCGCCGGCTACCCGCCGATTACGAACTTGCTTTCGTGAGCGTTTGCAGCTACGACGGAGAGAACTCCACCACCGAACTTCGATTTCGAATGGATCTGGAGATTCCCCTCGACGGCCGCGACGTGCTGATTCTTGAAGATATCGTGGATACCGGCCTCACCTTGCGTGCGCTCATCGAGGAGTTTGAGCGCAGGGGAGCCGCCTCCGTCAAGTCCGCCGTCCTCATCCTGAAGCAGGCGAGGCTGAAAACCGATCGGCTTCCCGATTTCGTGGGTTTTTTGCTGGATGACGGGTTCGTTGTCGGATACGGAATGGACCTCAGCGGCAGGTATCGGGGGCTGAAAGACCTGATGATCTGCCGGAGCCCCCTTGAAAATTCCTGAAATCGTGCTATACTATCAACTGTTGGGTGGGGTTCCTACCCGAATCCCTTCTCTCATCTCCCCAATCCCTTAGGAGAATTCATGCACTTCCGCAGACCCGGAGGGCCGGACTCCGACCCTCAATCTCAATCTTCCAAGCGCAGGCGCCAGAAAAACCGCGACCGCATGCGCGAGCCGATGATGTCGCAAGCCGACCTCGAAATGCTCCCCGAAACCGATTACTCCAAATTTGACAGCCTGAGCGACGTGGATCTTGCCAAGCAGGCAAAGCAGGCCGGACTCAATCTGAACGGAGCCAGCCGTTCGCAAATCTGCGAACAACTTCTGATTCATGCAAATAAAGAGTCGGGCGCGGAGTATCGCACCGGCGTGCTGGAGCTGTTGAACGAAGGCTGGGGGTTCGCCCGCCAGAAAAACTACGTTCCAAGTTCCGAAGACGTGTATGTGAGCCAATCGCAAGTCCGCAGGTTTGGCCTAAGGCCCGGCGACACGCTGTTCGGCCAGGTGAGGCCGCCGAAGGAAGGCGAAAAGTATTACGGAATGCTGCGCGTTGAATCGGTGAACGGATACGCCACCGAATCGCAGATCATCCGCACCCGGCCCGAGTTTGAAAAGCTCACACCGCTGTTCCCTGACGAACGGATTCGCATGGAAACCGAGCCGCAAAACATCGCGGCCAGGATCATTGACCTGATCTGTCCTATAGGAAAAGGTCAGCGGGGCTTGATCGTCTCGCCCCCGAAAGCAGGGAAGACCACGCTTTTGAAAACCATCGCCAACGCCATCGAGACCAACCATCCCGAAATCAAACTGATGGTGCTGCTTGTGGACGAAAGGCCTGAAGAGGTTACCGACATGAAACGCTCGGTCCGCGGACAGGTGATTTCGAGCACGTTCGATGAGCCGCCGGAAAACCACATGCGCGTTTCTGACCTCTGCCTGCACCAAGCCAGAAGAATGGTCGAAGTGGGCCAGGATGTGGTGATTCTTCTCGACTCGATTACGAGGATGTCGCGGGCGAGCAACCTGACGGTGAACCCCAGCGGACGCACGCTGAGCGGCGGACTCGATCCCTCGGCGATGTACCGTCCACGCCGGTTTTTCGGCTCGGCGCGCAACATCGAAGAAGGCGGAAGCCTTACGATCATCGCCACAGCCCTCATTGACACAGGAAGCAAAATGGACGAAGCGATTTTCGAGGAGTTCAAAGGCACCGGCAATATGGAACTGGTGCTGGATCGCGATCTGGCCGAGCGGCGCATTTGGCCCGCGATTGATGTGAAACGCAGCTCCACCCGCGCCGAAGAGAAACTTTTCGATGCCTCCGCCCTGGAAGGGGTTTATCAACTCCACCGGCTGCTCGCCAATATGCAGGACAGCGTCGAGGCCACAGAATCGCTGATCAAGTTCCTGAAGCGCACTCCTTCGAACGCAGAGTTCCTGAACAGCGTCCTTCAAAAGACGCGCGGCGTGTAAGATTAACGCCGTAGAGCGCACATGCCAGAAAACCTGCCATTCGACAGCGATGATTTCGAAGAGCCGCCGGCTTTCTTCCCGAAAGATATCGGACGCGGAAGCGGCGGGCTTGGCAGCCCCGTGCGCGTGAAAGTGGAAGGCGTGTACAGCACTGAAGAGATGGGCACCATCCACAGGTATGTGCAGCTGGAAGACGACGCAGGAAGGGTGCTGCCGATGTCCATCGGCCCGTTCGAAGCGCTCGCCATTCATATGGCGCTCGAAAACTCGCCCACACAGCGCCCTCTTACTCACGATCTGATGCGCAACCTGCTGGACAAGCTCGACGGACGGCTCGACCGGGTGGTGATTGACGATCTTTGGAACCAAACCTATTACGCCAAACTGTATGTGCACACCAAGAGCGGGGAAGTGGAGATTGACTGCCGCCCGAGCGATGCCATCGCCCTTGCACTGCGAACCGACTCAAAAATCTATGTGATGGACTCGATTCTGGACGGCGGATTCGACGACGAGGGGGCCGATGACGAGGAAGAGCGATAGTTCCGGGTACCATCTGGGGAAGTTTTTATGCGTTGGGGGCCGATTGCGGCCCATCCATCAGGAGGGAGTGTAGCCGTGAAGGTGCTGGTTTGTGACGACGAAAGGAGCATCGTAAGACTGATTCAAGTGAATCTCGAGCGCCAAGGTTGGCAGGTCGTAACCGCATACGACGGCAAAGAGGGGCTCGAAAAGATTAAATCCGAAAAGCCCGATGTGGTCGTGCTCGACGTGATGATGCCGTACATGGACGGGTTCGAGGTGTTGAAAACCCTTCGGCGCGATCCCGAGCTTCAAACCCTGCCCGTGGTGATGCTCACCGCCAAAGCACAAGACAAAGACGTGTTTGAAGGGTATCACTACGGCGCTGACGTGTACCTGACCAAGCCTTTCAACCCGATGGAGCTGGTCACGTTCGTCAAGAGAATCATTCAAGGCGGCCCGCCCGAAGACGGTCCGAAACGGTATGACATCTGAAACAATTCCGCAATCTGCCGATTCTAAATCACGGATGGCAGAAAACGGCCCTAACTGGAAACTGATCCTTGCCGTTACGGCAGCGGTGGTCGGCCTCGGCGCGGCCGCCGTGATCTACATCAAGAAGATCAAAGAGCGCGGCGGAGACACGGGCGAAGTGGTGGACGACCTGCTGGAGTTCGTCCGCTCGCGGACCAGCGAGCTCGACCGCCTGATCTCCGAAGCCGGAACTTAGCAAACCCTCGGATTCGGGCGAACACGCTTCTCGCCGCATCGTCGCGTTCGTTTCGATCGCAACGAACCTCGTTCCCAACGACACGAACGGAAAGAAAGACGTGTTTGTGCATGTCAACGGCAGGCTGTTTGGGAGATAGAATCGAACCCCCTTCACCGTTCGCTTTCGCTCACGGGGCTTCCCCCTGATTCCAGGGGGAAGCATGGATTGAGACAACCCCCCGCTTCACCGTTCACTATTGTGTCTGATAAGGAATATTATGTTGAGTTCAGCCTCAAGGCTGTTCACGCTCCACTGCCGGGTCGGGCTTCACGTTCAGCGCCTTCGTAACGCTCTTGCCATCCACCGTCAGCCTCACGCCATACGTTCCGGTCGGCGCAAGCCCGCCGCGCCGGCCCTCACCGCCAGCCCCGCGCAGGTTCCAATACACCGTTTGAACTCCTTTGGAACTCGGCGGACTCGCCACCGACGCAACCACGCTGCCGTCCGCCGAAAGAATCTCAACCTTCACGTCTTTGGCATCCGAACCCAAATAGTACATGATCCGGGCGCCAGCCGGAGGATTCTGACCGAAATAGCCGCCCTGGCCGTCGCCATAGCCGCCGCTCGAACTCATGACCCATTCATACGCCGTTACCGGATCGGCAAGCGCATAAGGCTTCGAGCGGGTGTCGGCATCCAGCATCATCAGACCTTCCAGCGGCGCAATCCAGATGCCGCGGCCGTGCGTCGCGAGCACGATCTCTTTGTCGCGGGGCTGAATCGCGATATCGTGAACCGCCACAGTCGGAAGGTTCGATTTCCACCTGGTCCACGACTTGCCGCGGTCGAAACTCACATAAAGACCGAATTCAGTTCCGGCATACAGAGTGTCCTCGACCGAGGGGTCTTCTTTGATCACATACACCGACTCCTCGGGAAGGTTTGCAGTAATGTTCGTCCACGTTTTGCCCATGTCGTCGGTCATCAGCACATAAGGTTTCATGTCGCCGGACCGGTGGCCGTCGAAGGTTGCGTAGCATCTTTCCAGTTTGTATTTGCTGGCGGTGACGCGGCTCACCCAACTGTTTTTGGGAACGCCTGCTGCGGCGGCTTTGTCGCTCACGTTCGTCCAGTCGCGGCCGTCGTTTTCGGTCACCTGCACCAGGCCGTCGTCGGTTCCCACCCAAACCACTCCGGCTTTCATCGGAGATTCGCTGATCGTAATGATGGTGCAGTGGGTTTCGGCTCCGGTGTTTTCTGGGCTCATGCCTTGCATCGGCTTCTGCTTTTCGGGGTCGTTGGTCGTAAGGTCGGGGCTCACGGCCTGCCAGGTGTCGCCGCGGTTCAGCGATTTGAAAAGTTTGTTGCCTCCCATCCACAACGTCTTGGCGTTGTGAGGGCTGATCAGAATCGGCGTTGACCAGTTGAAGCGATACCGTTCACCTTCGGGCGCGCGCGGCCGAATGAATCGGGATTCGCCGGTGCGTTTGTTGAATCTTGAAAGACCGCCGCCTTGGCTTTCCGAATACACCGTTTCGTTGTCTTCGGGATCGGCTTGGCAATGAAAGCCGTCGCCTCCGTTTGTGTTAATCCATTCCCAGTTTGCTATTCCCTGCCGCATCCTTGAAACGGTGGGAGCGCCCCAGCTTCCGTTGTCCTGCAATCCGCCATAAACCCAATACGGCACGGCGTTATCCAAACCGATTGCATAAAACTGCGTACAGCACATGTTGCTGCAATGCCTCCACGTTTCGCCGCGGTCATAGGTGATGCCGATGCCGCCGTCGTTGCCCACGATGATGTGATCCGAGTTCGCCGGGTCAACCCACACCAGGTGATAATCAACGTGAATCTGGTTGCGCATGGCGCGCCAGGTTGCGCCTTTGTCGGTGCTCAACATCAGATTCGTCGAGACTGAATACACGCGCGCATCGTCGTTCGGATCAACAAGAATCTCGTGATAATAAAACGGGCGCGAGGAGTGAGTTCCCATTCTCTTCCACGTTTTTCCGCCATCTTCGGTGCGATAGATGCCGTTCTTGTTGTCTTCGGGTTTGCTTCCTGGAGGCGGCGCGTCGGTCTCGACGATCGCGTAAAGAATGTTTGGGTTTTTTTGATAGATCGTCAGGCCGATTTTGCCGGTTGGCGAAGGGAGCCCTCCGGTCAGCTTCGTCCATTTTCGGCCGCCATCGGTTGATTTAAAAATGCCGCCGTTCGGGCCGCCGCTTTTGAACGTCCACGGGTATCGCCGGCGCTCATACATCGCGGCATAAAGCACGTTCGGATTTTTTTCATCAATTACGATATCCGTGGCGCCAGTGTTTTCGTCAACGTACAGCGTTTTCGTCCAGGTTTTTCCGCCGTCGGTGGTCATGAAAACTCCGCGTTGATCGGATGCGTTCCAAAGCGGTCCGACTGCAGCCACCCACGCGGTGTTCACATCTTTCGGATGGGTTACGATGCGTGCGATCTGCTGCGTATCGCGCAACCCCATGTTTTGCCACGTCGCTCCTGCGTCGGTAGATTTATAAACGCCTCTTCCCCACGCCGAAGAGTTGCGGTTGTTCGATTCGCCTGCGCCGACCCAAACCGTGTTGCTGTCGGCAAGCGAGATCGTAACATCGCCGATCGAAGCGGAGTCTTGATCGTCAAAAATCGGCGTCCAAAGGAGTCCGCCGCTTGTGCTTTTCCAAACGCCGCCCGAAGCCGACGCGATATAGATCACCGCGGGGTTTTTGCGGTCAACGTCAATATCAGCCATCCGTCCTGCCATCAGCGCAGGCCCGATGTTGCGAAACTTGATGTTCTGAACGATTTCAGTTGGACCTGCCTGCGAAAACAGGCCCAAAAAACAGAATGCGAGCGCCGATCCAACGACACAACGCGAAACAGCCGTAACAGGTTGCATTTCCCCAGTCCTCTCCTTAGTTCCCTATACGATAGCAGATGCGAGATAGTCTCCCGCAACCCAAAGTATCGTTTGCGGCGCCTGAATCGTCTTCAGGCTTAAAAAATGAAACTCCGTTATCCGCTATTTGCCGCTATTGCGCTGACGTCGCTTTGCGCCATCGCGCAGGATGAACTGACGACCGACAAACAGGTCGCCGATAAAATTAGGAGTTTGGCAGCCGAAGGCAAGTCCACCGCTCCTGAACAGACGCGGCTTGTGTGGCTGCTGCTGATGCGATCCAACCAAGGCGACAAAGATGCCCACAACCTCGGCAAGGCGGCAGCCCAAAGGCTGTCTGCCGAAGACGACTTGAACTATCGGGCGAAGTTCGCGTTCGGCTACTTCCGAACAAAAGAAGCGTTCGATTCCCGCGATCCGATCACCCGCAAGCGCCGAATTGACGAGGGCCGACGAGCGATGACCAGCGCGCTGCCCGTCGGAGCCCGAGATGCCGACTTTCAGTTCGATGCGGGCATGGCTTTGGTGGGATTCGAGCCCGGGCTCGAACTGTATACCGATGGGTTGAACGCGCTAACTTTGGCAAGGCGTCTGATGGGAGACGGCTGGTCGTCGGTTCCTAAAGACCGGCAGGCGGATTGGCACGTCTCGATGGCGTCGGGATTTCTGCACGCCGGTTTGGTCGAGCTAGCCCGCGATGCGTACACTGCTGCGTATCAGGTTTCACCCGACTCCCCAAGCGGCCGGAAAGCGATCGTCTGGCTTCGGTCGCACGGCGGCAGTTAGGCTTTGCGACACGCGATCACGGGAGCCTGACTGAATAAGGTCAGGCTCCCGCTCTCGTGGAGGAGAGTGTGAGGGTTACTTTCGGCGCCGACGGGCGGCGATGGCCGCAATTCCGGCAGCGAGTGCAATCATCGTGGCCGGCTCGGGAACGAGGCTCATGGTGAGAATGTAGTCTCCCTGCTCGCTATGATCGCCCGTGAAATTGTCATCGCCGAACCCTGTGATGGACAGATAGTATCGGCCGGTTTCAACGTTGTGATACCGAATTGCCGAGCCGAACCCGTTCGCATCATCGTCGAAATCGAGTTGGTTCAGGTTGGAATCCCAAAGCGCCATCATCGTGTCGGGGTTGTTTTCCGTGTCGTCAGCGATCGGATAGGTGATGGCCGTCAGGTATTCGCCTGCATTCATGTCGAAAATGAACCAGTCAACGTCTCCGGCCGGGTTCAGGCTCATTACGCCTACGTCGGCCCAGGGGGACGCCCCGCGGGCGATAAAGTTCGCCGTGCCGGGGGTGTTGTTCGGTTCGGTTTCAAACAGAACGGCATGAGCGCCGACTGAAGCCACAGCGACCGCTAAAATCGCAAGGTTTTTCATTCTTTCTCTCCTCTATAGCAAAATCAAACGTAAGCGCCCGCGCGCGCGAGCGAACTGTAAGTATAGCAAGAGGTTTTGCAAAATTCCAGGGGGATGAGCGGGTTTTTTGAAAAACTGTCAGATTTTCCGGGTTGCCAAGGCGATGGCGATCGCCTCTTCGAGGCGCGACACTGGGTGCACGGCGATCTCTTTGAGCACCGCGGGGGCGATCTCGGTAAGGTCTTTCCGGCTGTCCTGCGGAATGATCAGTTTTCTAATTCCGGCTCGGTGAGCGGCCAAGACCTTCTCGCGGAGGCCGCCGACCGGCAGGATTCTCCCCCGCAGCGTGATCTCGCCGGTCATCGCCACATCGGAGCGCACGGGGAGCCGCATCATCGCCGAGGCGTAGGCGATGCCGATGGTGATTCCAGCGCTCGGGCCGTCTTTGGGCACCGCGCCGGCGGGCACGTGGATGTGCAGGTTGTGCCTGGGCATCGGATCAACCTTTTTGGCTTTCATCAGCCAGTTGCGAACGCAGGTGACGGCGGTCTGCGCCGACTCTTTCATCACGTCTCCCAGTTGTCCGGTGAGAATCACTTCGGGCTCCTGACCCTCGGACGGAGTTTGAATCACCTCGATGGTAACGATATCTCCGCCGAACTCGGTGTAGACGAGCCCGGTCGCTGCGCCCACTTCATCGTGCTTCTGTTTGGCTCCCCATTGAAAGCGGGAAGGGCCGAGAAACTCTCTGATGGTGGGGCCGTTGGCCGCGACGGTTTTGGATTTTTTCTCGGCGATCCGTCGGGCGGCTTTTCGGCAGACGGCGGCGATTTCCCGGTCGAGGTTTCGGACGCCGGCCTCGCGCGTGTAGTCGCGCACGATCGTTTCGATCGCTTTTTTGGGAAGGCTCAGCTGTTTTGTGGTCAAACCGTGCTCGGCGATGTTTCTTGGGACAAGGTGCCGCGTGGCGATCTCCACTTTTTCCTGTTCGGTGTACGAAGGAAACGGGATCGGTTCCATGCGATCGCGGAGGGCCCACGGTATCGCATCCAAAAGGTTGGCGGTGGTGATGAACATCACCGCGCTCAGATCGAACGGCAGATCAATGTAATGATCCGAGAACCGGCTGTTCTGCTCGGGATCGAGCGTTTCCAAAAGCGCGCTGGTTGGATCGCCGCGAAAATCGGATGCGAGTTTATCCACCTCGTCGAGCATGAAGACCGGGTTTTTGGTGCCCGCGTTCCGAACGCCTTGGATGATTTTTCCGGGCATCGAGCCGATGTAGGTTCTTCTGTGGCCGCGGATTTCGGCTTCATCCCGAACACCGCCCAGCGAAACCCTGATGAACTTTCTTCCGAGCGCTTCGGCGATGGATCGGCCGATCGAGGTTTTGCCCACACCGGGCGGACCGACGAAGCATAGGATCGGCCCGCGGAGCGACTTTGATAGCTGGCGCACTGCCAAAAAGTCCAGAATCCGGTCTTTGACTTTGGCCAGGCCGTAATGGTCGCGATCCAGGATGCGCTTGGCGGTCATCACGTCGAGGCTGTCTTTGCTTGTGGTTGACCACGGCAGCTGGGTGAGCCAATCCAGATATGACCGGATGACCATGCTTTCGGGGGAGGCGGCCGGGGCGCGCTCGAGCCGCCTGAGTTCGTGTTCGGCTTTTTCGCGCACTTCGGGGCTCATTCCGGCGGCTTCGATCTTTTTGGCGTATTCGTCAATTTCGCTTCCGCGTTCGTCGCGTTCGTTGAGCTCCTGCTGAATGATTTTGAGCTGTTCGCGCAGGTAGTACTCGCGCTGCGTCGCGCCCAACTCCTCCTCCACGCGCTGACGAATATCTTGTTGAAGGCGCAGCACTTCCCTTTCGCGCTCCAACAGTTTCAAAACGTTTTTGAGCCGGAGGAACGGGTGGGTTTCTTCGAGCACTTCCTGCTTTTGCGATGGGCGGATCGGAAGGTTGTGGGCGATGGCGTCGGCGAGCTGCCCTGCGTCTTCGAGATGTGAAGCCATCTGAAGCGCCTCGACCGGAACTTGGCGTCCCAGCTGCATCACCTCTTCGAACATGCGGAGCGATTCGCGCATCGCGGCTTCCACTTCGGGGCCGGCGGCTTTGCGCTGCGGAAGTTTTTGAACGGGGGTTACCATAAACCCGTCGCGGAACGCGATCCCGCCGATCTCCACACGATCCAACCCTCTGACAACGACGCGCATCGTGCCGTCGGGCAGCGGCAGAACCTGCACAACCTCGCTCAGAACGCCAGTCGTGAAAAGGTCGTTCGGCGACGGCTCTTCAACCGAAGTGTCGCGCTGCGTGAGGATCACAACCATGCGGTCGGAGTTCAATGCGTGATGCAGTGCCCGGAGCGAAAGCGTGCGACCGACCAAAAGCGTGTTGATCAGGTTTGGAAAATGCACGGCATCGCGGACAGGCAGAACCGGATATCGCGCAGGAGCCTTGGATGCGCGTTTTCGATCTGCCTTCGAATTTGCCATCTGGGCAAAGTTACCCCGATGGCCAATGGGCCCAAAAGCGTGCAACCCGAAGCCGACATCGTGGGTATCGTTTCAACGCACTGCCGCAGGAGGTAATTGAAATGCTGGCTTCATTCGTAATCGGAACCCTCGCGCTTGCTCCCAGCGCGATTGACAAATGGGAGATCAAACCTCCCTATCAAAAAGACAAGACTTACAAAATGAATGTAACGATTGACGTGGAATCGCAGGGGGAACACGTCGCGGTAACACTTGGCGCTTCGCTGGGAATCACCCAGCAGGACGACAAAGGGTTCAAGGCGAATTTGAGCTGGACGGACATCACGGTTAACGGTTCGCCCGCAGGCATGACGATGGATGCGGTGTGCACGTTGGACAAGCGCGGCAAACTGTTGAAAGCCGACTCGGAAATGGGCGAAGAGTTTCGCAGGCAGATGCTTCCGATGTTTTTCATCTATCCTGAAAAACCGATCGAGGCCGGCGACAAATGGTCGGATGAGACCACCAAGAACCCCGATGGGACGAAGTATCAGATCAAGCAGGAGTTCGAAGCCAAAGGGATCGAGAAAGCAGAGGGCGATGACGCGATGAAGGTCGCGGTGAAATTCACGGAAAGCGGCGAAAGCGCGATGCAGGTTACGGGGTTCTTTTGGATTGCCAAAGACGGCCGCCCGCTCAAACTTGATTTGGACGTGAAAAACTGGCCGATTCCTCAGCAGGGGGCGGGCGCTTCGGGAGATGTGAAGATCAAAGGCACGTTGGCGAAATAGGCTGCCATCGGCCCGAAAGGTAGCATCGCAATGTGCGTTTGTACGGCACCGATATCGAGTACGGGATGCAGGTGGCTGGGCGGTCACCCGGCGACCAGATTGACGACGCGGCCGGCCTGGTGGCGTGCCTCGATTTGCCATGTTTTGCCGGGTGGGACAGCCAGTTCGAATCCCCCCGCAGCGATCTTCGAGGGTTCTGCGTGGAAAAGCTGGCGTTCGATCCGGTGGATTCCCAGTTCGATGCGGGGCGCGAGCCTCGGCACGATGCCGAGTCGCGGGCCGACCGGGTGCTTGCCAACGGAGCCCGGTTTTATAACGACCATGGGCATCCGGAGTATTCGACTCCCGAATGCGGCTCGGTTGTGG
>JAJPJR010000024.1 GCA_021324165.1 Armatimonadota bacterium | reverse complement strand
TAGCGGTTCGAAGCGAAGATCGGCGCGAAGGTGCGGGTGTATAAGAACAACACCGACTACCACGGCGCATCTTACGGTTCTCATGAAAGTTATCTGGTCCGGCGAGGCGTTGGATTCGATCGGCTGTTGAAAGGGCTTCTGCCGCTGCTCATTGCGCGTCCGATTCTTACCGGTTCGGGCAAGGTGGGGAGCGAGGCGGGTCTGCCATGCAGATTTCAGCTGAGCCAGCGTGCGGACTATTTTCGGGAAGTTGCCAACGTTGAGACGTTGTACCGCAGGCCGATTTTCAACACGAGGGATGAGCCTCACGCCGATCCGGAACAGTGGATGCGGCTTCATGTGATTTGTGGAGATGCGAATCGTATGCCGTGGGCGATCGCGATGAAGGCTGGAATGATGCGCATCGCGCTTCAGCTAATTGAAATTGGAGAAGCGCCGACGTGGAACATATGCAGCCCCGTTTCAACCGCCGAGAAACTGAGCAAGGATCAGTCGGGAGAATGGAACATTGAACTTGAAGACGGCAGATGGACGAACGGATATCAGATGCTCGATTCGTATCTTGCGGCCGGTGAAAGGACGTTCAAGGGTCAGGATGCCGAGATGGACTGGTGCCTTGCCGAGTGGCGTTTGGCGATGGACGACCTGCAATCCGATCCGATGAGGCTTAGCGACCGGGTGGATTGGGCGGCGAAAAAGAGGCTGTTTGAAGTTTACGCGCGTGAATTGGGTTCGTGGGATGCGGCGACGATGCAGTCGCTGGAGTTGGAATATCACAACGTTGACCCCGAAGAATCACTGTTTGCGGCGCTCGATCAGTCGGGAGACGTTCGGAAGATTGTGCCCGAATCGCGCATTTTGGACGCCCAAAACTTTGCGCCGCAAGACACGCGCGCAAGGCTCCGCGGAGAACTGATCCGGCGATATGCCGACCGGATTGCGACTGTAGGCTGGCGAAGGTGCGTGCTTCGATTCGGCGACGAAGACCGCGTATTTGAGTTTCCGATTGATGCGCCAGGCGGCATTGAAACCCGACTGTTCGACGAAATCGAACAGTTGATTTCGAACAAGAATGCGGAATAATGCAAACAACCGGCGCGGGTTGGGCGTCTGATGTTATTAGATAAAGTTTATGATTCAGTTCGAACGCAGAGAACGCGACCTGCCTCAGCCGACGCGAAAACCTGGCGACGATCACGGCCCGATGAAGCGTGATGTTCCGAAGCCGGGCGGCGACAACGAACTTCTGAGGCGGATGCGTAAAGTTGATCCCGATCAGGCGAAACGGTACCGTCAACGAAGCGGCGAGTAGGCAGCCTATCGCGGCTTGAATTCTGAAACGCGCGGTTCGCCAACCTTCCATTCGTACCGGCCGTGCGTTCCATCGCGTTCGGCTGGAAATGCGACGACGCCTTCGGGCAGGTCAGCGATCACGCAGCCAAGACTTTCGATATCAGCAGTCAGTTTGGAGATTTCGATCAGGGGGTCTTCGCCTGCAGGTTCAGGTTTGTGGCCGTTGGTTCGCGATCGCTTGAGCCGGTCGGCGGCGGTTCGACGATGATCGTCCAGGGAACCAACGAGGGTTTGAATTCTCAACATGAGCGGTGAGATTTGCGGGAGCAGAGCGTTTGCCGCTTCGGCGCTGAACAGTATCCGCTTTTTTGGGCTTTCCATGAACTTGGGTGCATTATGGCAACAAAGCGCCGTGCAAGCATCGCGGACTCCAAGATGAGAATCGAATCGTGCGGGCTCACGTCCCGAACTGGAGGGGAATGAACGCGCGCCGGGTTTTCATTTCGACGGCATTGGTGCTCGCCATCAATCTTATCGGGTTGATGACCGCACTCGGCCCCGACGATGTGAGCGAGGACAAAGATACGCAGGCGATCGTGTCGGCTATCGCAAAGCGCGGCGCACCGCTCAGCTGGTTTAGAACCGATTGGCCGCTCGAGAACGGGTTTTATCGTCCAATTCCGACGCTCACATTTCAGTGGGATCGGGCTGTGTTCGGCGGCGATCTGCCCAAATATCGCCTTACGAACTGGCTGATCGCATGCCTCTGCTCGTTCGCGTTGGTGTGGTTTGTTTGGGAGCTGTTTCGAACGTATGCGCAGGCGGTTTTGGCAGGGAGCCTGCTGGCGTTTTGGCACTCGGATGTGCAGAGATTCATCCCAGTTGATTGGTTGTGCTGGATTGGAGCGGGCATCGCGTTTGCATGGTGTTTGATTTCACCAAAGGGACGCCGGCTCGACCGCCTTCTGCTGGCTGGAATTCTGATGGTGCTGGCGTTTGAGCTGGTGTTTGGTTTGGCGCAATCCGACATCAATTCAAAAAGTTTAAGTTGGCGGGTGGTTGGCTGGCCGCCCGGAAGAACGGCCTCGTGCATGGCGTTGTTCGCTCTCATTTCTATGGCTGCGTACTGCCGGTTTGAAAGGACGAACGGCTGGAGATGGCTTCTGCTTTTCGCCGCGGGATTGATCGGCGCGTTTTGCAGTTATGAGCAGTCGGTGGTTTTGATCGGATGCTTTCCGGGAATCGCGCTGGTTTTGCGGATGCAAAACGTCCGCGTGCATTGGATCGCGCCTTTGTGCGCGGCGACGGCGGGATTCGGATATGCCGGTCTGCACAGCGCGCTGCTCCGTTCGGATACGGCGTACCGATTGCAGCAGGCAAGGCCGGTGATCGGCGGAATGCGCGATTTGAGTGCCTGGCTGCTGCCGTTTGCTTCGAACTTCCGATCGTTCTTTTCGATGTTGATTCCGGATGTCGGCATCCTGTTTTTGAGCGGGTTTTGGATGCGGGCGGTGCTCGCATTCGGTTCCTTGGCTGGAACGATCGGCTTCGTGCGCAAGCCTTCGCTGATCTGGATAACGGGACTCCTTGGCTCGGTGGGCACATACGGGCCGTTGGCGTTTCAGCATCCGTTTGCGCACTACTACTATTTTCCCGCGGCGTTTCGGGCGATGTTCGCCACCGGGCTCATTATGATGGTTACCGGATTTGCGCGCCGAGCCGAATGAGCGCCTGAGTCACTTTGTCGCGCTGCGCGTTCGCTTCTTCGTCGGTGAGCGTTTTTTCGCTGTGACGAAACACCATCGCTATCGCCAAACTGTGACTGTTTTCTGGAAGGTTCGCGCTTTCGTATACGTCGAACAGGCGCACGGTTTCGAGCAGACTGCCCGCTGCTTCGCGAACGGCGTTTTGGATCGTTGAATACGGCACAGTTTTTTGAATCACGAACGCCACATCGCGCCGGATCGAAGGATAAGGAATGAGCGGCTTGTACGCTCTGTCCACCGATGCAAGGGATGCAAAATCGTCGAGCGCAAATTCGCATGCCACTGCGGCGCGCGGAATATCGAGCGCTTCGCAAACTTCGTTTGACAATTGTCCAAAAACTCCACCCCCTGCGAATGCGGCCTGCCTTGACGGGTGGAACCTGGCATCGTTCGAGGGCCGGAACTGTATCTGCTTTCCCAAAACTGATGCGATCCGAATTAGAACACCTTTTGCGAAGAAAAAGTCAGCATCGGGCGGCTTTTTGAAACCCCAATGTTCGACGCAGATCGGTCCGGCGCAAAGGAAAGCCGCCGAATCCTGTTCTGAGTTTTCAAAAAACACCCGCCCGACTTCGAAAAGGAACAACGCACGGCCGCGGTTTTTTGCAGCGGCGCTCGCAAGTCCCGGAAGAAGCGAACTTCGGAGCTGAGACATTTCGGGACTGCCCGGATTGCGAAGAACCAACGGATCAGATGCGCGGTCGAGTTTTGAAACGGATCCCAGCGTGTGCGACAGAATTTCGGTGAACCCCAATCGAAGCATCGAAGAGCGGACGGCGTTTTTCGAACGCACAGTTTCGGAAAGCCGTCCTGCGGTCGCTGCGCCGCCGGGCAACTGCGAAGGGATCTTTTCGTATCCCCACACTCGGCCGATCTCTTCGACAAAGTCGTCTTCCCTGTTCAGGTCAGACCGCCAGGAAGGCGCAGATGCTTCGAGTCCGTGCTCCAACTCTTTCAGTTCGCATCCAAGCGATTGCAGAATCGAAGCCGCGGCTGCTTTTGGAACTGCCGTTCCAAGAATCGCGTTCCATCGGCTCTCGCGAACCGCGACCGGTTTTGGAGTTTTGCGATTTGGATACTGATCGAGGATTCCCTGCATCGGATCGTTTCCCGATTCCTGCTTCAGGAGCATCGCGAACCGGTTCAGCGCGCGCACCACGCCCTCGGGATCAACGAACCGTTCGAAGCGATAACTCGCTTCGGTGTTCAAGTTCAGCGCTTTGCGCGTGCGCCGAATGGATATCGGATCGAAATGCGCCGATTCTAAAAGGATGGAGCGCGTGGAAGGCCCAACTTCCGAATCCAATCCGCCCATCACGCCAGCGATCGCGACCGGCTTTTGTGCGTCGCAAATCATCAGCGCGTGCTCGTTCAACATTCGCTTCACGCCGTCGAGCGTTGTGAACTGCAACCCCTTTTGAGCGCGCTTCACAATGATCGTTGAATCGTGCAATTGCTGCTTGTCGAACGCGTGCAGCGGCTGGCCGAGTTCCAGCATCACATAGTTGGTGAGGTCTACAATCAGATCAATTGGGCGCATTCCTGCAGCGATGAGCCTTTTTTGAATCGTTTGGGACGACGCGCCGTGCGGAACGTTTTCGAAAACTCGAGCGGCATAGCGCGGACACAATTCCGGTTCTTTGGTGCTGACCGCTGCGCCCGTCAGTGCGGTTTGCTCATCTCCCAGCGGAAGTCCGGCTGCGGTTTGCTTCATCAGCGGCGTGGGCGAAAACGCGTGCACGTCTTTGGCGGCAAGCTCGCGGGCGATGCCGTAAACGCTCAGACAGTCTCCGCGGTTGGGTGTGGTTTTCAGATGCAGCACGCTGCCGATTTCCGAATCGTGAATTGCATCGAGCTCGATTCCGAGCATGGTGAGCGTTTCGCCGATCTGCTGGGCGGTTGCATCGGTTTGCACGAAATCTTTCAGCCAATCAACAGGGATTCTCATGCCGGAAACTGCTCCAAGAATCTCAGGTCGCTGTCGAAGAACAGACGCAGATCGTCAATGCCGTATTGCAGCAAAGCGATCCGTTCGACTCCGAGTCCGAAGGCGAATCCGGAATAGCGGTCGGTGTCAATGCCATACGCTTCAAGAATGTTGGGATGAACCATTCCTGCGCCGCCGAGTTCCAGCCATTCAGGGCCTTGGCCGTTTTTTCGAAACGGATTGGTGACGCCGTAATCCACTCCGGGTTCAACGAACGGAAAATAGTCAGGGCGAAAACGCACTTCGATATCTTCGCCGAACATCTGGCGCGCAAACATGGTGAGAGTTCCTTTCAGGTGCGCCATCGAAACGCCTTTATCCACCATCAGCGCATCCACCTGCATGAACGTGTGATTGTGCGTTCGGTCAACGGCTTCGTTGCGGAAGCATCGGCCGATGGTGAACTGCCGCAAAGGCGGCTTGATCTTTTCGAAAACGCGGCCCTGAAAAGCCGTGCACTGTGTGCGCAGAAGACGATGATCGTCAAGATAAAACGTGTCTTGATCGTCCATTGCTGGATGATCGGGCGGATAGTTGAGCGCTTTGAAATTGTAGTCAACCGTTTCGAGTTCGGGATATTCGTCGTATTGAAATCCCAAACCGATCAGCGCGTTTTGGATGCGCTCGATGGTCTGCGCCAAAACATGCGGAATGCCGAACCGGTGCGGATATTCCGGCATGCTGATGTCCACGGCTTCTTTTGCTGATTTTGATTGGGCTTCGAGTTTTCCGAGCGCACCTTTGCGCTCGGCGAACAGCGATTCCAGTTTCGCTTTCGATTCGTTCACGGCTTGGCCGAACTGTTTGCGCTGATCGGGCTGGATGCTTCCGATGGAACGGAGCAAAGTGGTGTATTCGCCGCTGCGCCCCAGATAGTTTGTGTGCAGCTTTTCCAGCGCGTCTAAACTTTCCGCCGCTTCGATTTCGGCGATCGCTTTTGCTTCAAGTTCTTGAACGTTCACAATTTCACCTTAGCCGATGCCACGCCACGCCCCCTGCGACCGCCGCAAAAACCACCGCCCAAAGATCGAGTGCGAAACCGGTGTGCGAAGGATTCGAGAGCACGATTTGAAGCGATGGATAGACCGCTCCCGCAAAGAACCCGAGCGCGGTGAGAGCGCCGACCAAAACGCTCGAACGCCGCCCCAAAACGCGATACACCAGTTCGCCGACCCCGCGCCCCACCACTGCTCCCAAAAAAATCACAAAGTATCCAATGACATATGGGACGAGCAAACTTGCAGCCGCGCCGCACACGACGCCGGTGATTGATCCGGCAGCGAACAGAGCCGGCGGCACAGTGTGCGTAACCGATTTTTCGAGTGCGCATTCGCGGCAGCGATAGCCGACCGTGGTCGCGATCGCGCATTTGGGGCAGATGTATTTTTCGCATTTGCTGCACCGGAGTTCGGTCTCGATGTGCGGGTGTTTTTGACAACGGTTCATGAAAGAGTGCGAAGCGGCGCGGCGAACGTGGTGGATCGCCGGGCCGCCTGCAAAAGCGATCGAGGCTATCCGAGCGCGGCTTTGGCCCGTTCGACCAGAGCCGCAAAAGCGCCGGGATCGGCGATCGCCAGATTGCTCAGAATCTTGCGATCAATCTGAATTCCGGCGGACTGCAAACCGTGAATAAACTGCGCATATTTGATGCCGTTGTTTCGGCAGGCCGCGCTGATGCGCACAATCCAAAGCTGGCGAAAATCGCGCTTCTTTTGACGGCGGTCGCGGAAGGCGTACTGCCCCGCTTTCATCACCTGTTCGTTGGCGATTTTGAAATTCGATTTTTTTCTGCCCCAATAGCCTTTGGCTTGCTTCAGGACTTTTTTATGACGCTTGTGCGTCATCGCGTGTCGTTTTACGCGTGCCATATTCAGTTACCTCGTTTTGTTTTTTGTTGGCAGTGGTTTTGGGTTTCTCAACCCATCAAACTTTTCGAACCTTCTGCATGTGACCATTTCCCAGTCCCTTTCTATGGGGACGGTAGCGGTAGAGAGCAGCTATTATACCTAACCGGGCGGAAGTCCGAAGATCGCCCGGGCACGTTCCCACACACCACTCTCTATGAATTGGATTATCGAATTGCCAACGCCGTCCAAGCCGGGAAATAGAGATGCGGACGTAACGTTCATTACTGCACACTCTCGAAGGGCGTCAGTCCGCCACTCTTTCCTCAACTTGATTCTGTAAACCAAGGGCACGGTTTGTGTGTCAATACCCGGAGGTCCAGCTGGCACGGTTTGCGTGCGAAAGTCGTCAACCGTTCTTTCCCAGTCACCGAGAAATGTAAAGGCGGCTTGCTGAACTGTCGCGCGAGTAAAAGGAACCTCGAGAACCATGACCAACGGAAAAGCAATCGTCCCGTTGTAAGCATCGCAAAACCTTCGGTTCAGTTTGTCCACGTAGTTTGGTTCTTTCAGCAACGTATTGGTTTTGCTGCCGTCCTGGTTATTCGTAACAAGTGTTCTAGGGCAGAGAGACCGGCGATTTGCGGTGTTCTGTAACCTCTCATCAACTCAGGCTTCATCATCGCATTGACATCAAAAAACCAGAGTGCGCCATCCTGGGTCCTCGACGCCTCGTCTGCATAGGCATGAAAGATCGCGACCCTCGGTGAGAACGTCCAATCCAGCAGCCTCGTCGGGCCGCCAAAGTGCCGCATGAGCGCAAGCCAGTGAACATGGTCACCGGCGTCTGGTGGCTTATCTAATAGTGGTGTCGCCAACCTTTGAAACTCGAGGAGGGCGTGAACTTCGATGTCGCCCCCTTGACCGAGAAGATTGGAATCTCGCAAAAGCCGTTGAAGCTTGCTAGCCAAGGGCCATGTGTAGTCAGCCTGGCCGCGCCACAGAAAACCATGC
>JAJPJR010000041.1 GCA_021324165.1 Armatimonadota bacterium | reverse complement strand
TGGGATGTGCCGCTGCCGAAGACGCCGTTCATCGGCGATGTGCAAGCCAAACTTGTGGGAAAACTAATCGGAACGAAGAAGGTGGGATCGGAAGACGCGTTTGAAATATCGGTAACCGGCGCATTCCCGGTTAAGATAGACGGCAAAGCCGTGACTTCGATGATGGGCGGCGATGCAGGAGCGCTCGGCGAGATTCCGGATATTACGGGGACTGTGGATTTGAGCGGTACGGTTTTCGTTTCGCAAAAAACCGGGGCTACGCTGGAGATGCGCTGCAAAATCAAGTCTACGAACAAGTTTACGATGGCGAGCCAAGGGACGACGTTCAACACAACCGGCACAACCACGATCAGCCTGATTCGGCAGTAGAGGTATCTTTTGAAGCGTGCTTGGATTGGCTGTCCTGTGCGCGGCGTTTCAACATGGGCATGAAATCAAGTTCGTCGTAAAAGACGAAGGTTCGGTTTCGTACAAAGTTTGGGGAAACGTTTTTCGAACTTATGCGGGCGGAAAACGCGCGCCTGGGATTCGAAATGCAGATGTGAACGGCGTTTATCAACTGAGTTTCAAACGGAGAGCCGACGGGTTCGACATCGTGGGCAGCTGGGATGCTTTGAAACTTTCATCGCACGGCAGACCGCTTCCTGAATCCGACCGGATGCGGGCGACGTTTGGAAAATGGATGGGGCCGGCTCCGGCGGGGCCGTTTGAGTTTTTGGTGAACGGCCAGGCCGGCGAGCCGACGCTTTATTCGGCGCTGTGCTGGCCGCTGATCTGGTCGCCGTTTCCGCCGGGTTATGCGCTGCGAATTGGGGACGAAGCGAAGCGGGATTTTCTGCTTCCGACGCATCCGTTTTTGGAGGATGATCCGGTGCCGCCGGTGAAGATTCCGGTGAGGCTGGTGTTCGAGGGCCCGGAAACAGAAGGCAAGGAGCGTTATTTTCGATTCCGTTTTGAAACGGACAGCCACGAAGAGGTGGATGCGAACCATCCTGAAAAGAAGGGATTGAAATTGAAAGTGGATGCGATGATTCGGGGGTCGCTGCAGATTCGGCGCGAGGACGGACGGATCGAGAGCATTGCGATGTTTGCAAAACTGGTTTTTGTTCTGACGCAGCCTGGAAATGAATTTCCGTTTTCCAGAGCCGATGGTTCGATATCGGCGAATTGGCGCCGGATTGCCGACGAGAAGCGGAAATGAACATCAAAGAGGCGAAGGAGAAGGCTGCACAACTGCGCGAATTCATCGAGCATCACAACTATCTTTATTATGTTTTGGATCAACCGGAGATCAGCGACGCAGAGTGGGACAAGGCGCTGCGGCAGCTGATTGAAATCGAGAAAGAGTTTCCTGAGCTTCGCACACCTGACAGCCCTACGCAGCGGGTTGGCGCAGAACCGAGCAAAGCGTTTCCTGATCGAAAACATTTGAGTCCGATGCTGTCGTTGGACAACGCGTTTTCGCTTGACGAATTGCGGGCGTTTATGCAGCGGGTTGCGAAAGGCGTTGGAAGAGACGACGCGGCTTATTTGGGCGAGCTGAAATTCGACGGGCTTTCGCTTTCGGTTGTGTATACCGACGGAGAGCTTGAGGCGGCCGTAACGCGCGGTGACGGGGAGCGGGGCGAAGAGATCACAGCGAATGCGAAAACGGTTCGGAGCATCCCGTTGAAACTTCGGCAGCGTGTGAGAGGCACGATCGAGGTTCGGGGCGAAGTTTTGTTGGACAAAACGGAGTTTGAGCGAATCAATGTGGAACGCGAAAAGATGGGCGAGCCGAAATTCGCAAATCCGCGGAACGCGGCTGCGGGATCCATGCGGCAGTTGGATTCTCGCATCACGGCATCGCGCAAGCTTTCGTTTTGGGCGTATGGCGTTGGAGAGGGCGGCGCATTGGGTGTAAAGACGCAGTGGGAGTTGATGGAACGTCTGCGCGAACTGGGTTTTCGCGTGAGCGATGAGATTCGGGTTTTGAACGGCTTTGATGAATGCGCAAAGTTTGTGGAGGAGTGGACGGCGCGGCGCAAAAGCCTCTCCTTTGACATTGACGGGCTTGTTTTCAAGGTGAACGATTTGGGTTTGCAGCAGAAACTTGGCAGCAGCGCGCGGGGCCCTCGATGGGCGATCGCTTATAAATTTGCGGCGGAGCGTGCGACGACGCGGCTGAAAGAGATCACATGGCAGGTGGGCAGAACGGGAGTTTTGACTCCGACCGCTGAACTTGAGCCCGTTTCGGTGGGCGGCGTTACGGTGAGCAGAGCGACGCTGCACAATTTGGATGACCTGCTTCGCAAAGATGTGCGGGTCGGAGACAGAGTGGAGATCGAGCGAGCGGGAGATGTGATTCCTGCCGTGATCGGGCCGGTGCCCGACGATGAACATGCAAAACGGCCGAAACCGCAGGCGCCTGAACGGTGCCCGATTTGCGAATCGCGTTTGTCGAGGGCCGAAGGCGAAGCGGCGCTGCGGTGTTTGAACAAAAAATGTCCGGGGCAGATTGCGGAACGGATTGTTCATTTTGTATCGCGCAGTGCGATGGACATTGACGGTTTTGGCGAGGTGTTGGTTTTTAGGTTGTTGGACGAGGGGTTGATTTCTGACATCGCGGATATTTATGAACTGGAATCGAAGCGGGATGCTTTGGTGGCGATGCCAAGGATGGGAGAGCAGAGTGTTGCGAATCTTTTGACGGCGATCGAAGCGAGCAAAACGCGGCCGTTGAACAGGTTTTTATATGCGCTTGGCATTCGGCATGTGGGCGAAACCGGTGCGTTTTCATTGGCGCAGCATTTTGAAAAACTGGAAAACGTGGTGAGCGCGACATTTGAAGAGTTGGTCGCGATCAAAGACATCGGCCCCAACACTGCCGGCGAGATTGTGGAGTTCTTTCAAGACCCTGAAAATCGGCAGACGCTTGAAAGATTGCGACGGCTGGGTGTGCGCCCCGAACCGATGCACAGGGCGAGCGGCGGATCGGAGTTCGCGGGGAAAACGGTGGTTTTCACAGGAAAACTTGAACAGATGAAGAGGGAAGAGGCGGAGGAGTTGATGCGAAAACTTGGCGCGACGGCATCGGGAAGCGTGAGCAGAAACACCGACCTTGTGGTGGCTGGGCCCGGCGCCGGATCGAAGCTGGAAACTGCGACCAAACTGGGGATCGAGGTGATATCGGAAGAGGAGTTTTTGCGAAGGCTGAACAAGGCGTGATGTTCGTAAGCGAGAAAGAACTGAACGCTGATTTATGTTTGGAGAGCGGACAGGTTTTTCGTTTTCAGCGCACCCGCGATGGTTGGATCGGGGTGGATGGCAGCGATGTGATCCGGTGCAAGCGTGTGCGGGGAGGCTGGGAAGTTTCATCGAGTCCGAACGCATCGGCGGCGAGGGAGTTTTTTCAGCTGGAGAGAAGCGCGCAAGAGATTTGCAAACAGATTGTTTCGCTGGCTGGCGAGTTGAAGCCGTTCGTCGCAAAACACCGCGGGCTTCGGGTGTTGAGGCAAAGCCGCGCGGACGAGACGCTGCTGAGTTTCGTGTGCTCGGTGAACAACAACATCGAACGGATCACACGATTGGTGAACTGGCTGGGAGGTTTGGGAAGAGAGATTGAACGCGGGCTGCGTGAGTTCCCATCTTTGAAAAGAATCGAGGCGCTTACGGAGTTCGAACTGCGGAGCAACGGGTTTGGCTATCGGGGAAGAACGATTCCCGCGGCGGCGAGGGAAGCCGCTGCGCGAGGAGCGGATTGGCTGGATTCTTTGCGGCAGCTGCCGTATGCGGATGCGCATGAACAGCTGATGCAGGTGCCGGGTGTGGGCCCGAAAGTTGCCGACTGCGTGTGCCTGATCGGTTTGGGGCATGAACAAGCGGTGCCTGTGGACACGCATTTGTGGAACGCGGCGACGGAGATGTATTTTCCTGAGTGGAAAGGGAAGAGCGTGACCGCATCGCGATACAAAGCCGTCGGCGATATGTTTCGCGACAAGTTTGGCGAACTGGCGGGGTGGGCACATCAATATCTTTTTTATGACAGGGTGCTGGCGCGGCGGCGGCGTGTAACGCCGGTATTCTTTTCGCAATGATGCTTGCAGTGTTGTTTGCGTTTTGCGGGGTGCGGGCGGAGTCGGGAGTGCTTTGCGTGTTGAAGCAGAAGTCGGTTGATGAGAGCAGCGGCATTGCGGTTTCGCATCGCCGATCTGGGGTGTATTGGACGCATAACGACAGCGGCGACGGCCCCAACCTTTATGCGTTCGATGAGAAGGGGAACGATTTGGGAGTGTTTGCGCTCGAGGGTGCTGTTGCGGTTGATTGGGAGGATATGGCGAGCGTGCGCATTCGCGGTTCGGCATATCTTTATGCGGGCGACATTGGCGACAACGGTTCGCGGCGTGAGACGATTAGGGTTTATCGTCTGCTCGAACCGCTCGCCCGGCCCGGAAAACATGTTGTGAAATCGTATGAAACGTACACTCTGCGGTATCCGGATGGGCCGCACGATTGCGAAACGTTGTTGGCCGCGCCGAACGGCGATCTCCAGGTGGTTACGAAATCGTTCGACGGTTTGTGCAAAGTGTATGGATTGACCGCGCCGAAAGGTTCGGGTTCTTACAGTTTGTCTCGGCTCGGCGAATTGCAGTTGAACGACAACTTTGTGATGGGGCGGCTGGCGACGGGCGGAGCGATAAACGAAACGGGCACGCGCGTGTTGATTCGCACGTATTCGGCCGCGTGGCTGTTCGAGACTGCGAATTTGAAAGAGTGGTTTCGATCAAAACCGGTGATGGTGGACCTGCCGAAGGAGCCTCAGGGCGAAGCGATCTGCTTTGACGATGCAAAGCACCGTTTTTTAACTTCGAGCGAGGGTGTTCCTTGCACCGTTCATTATGTGATGGATCCGAAAACGCGTTGAAAAGGAAACCACCGCCGCGGTGAGGTTTGCGGCGGTGGTTGTATTGCGTTTAGAGCGAACCTTCTTCTGGAGTTTCCGCTCCCAGGCTTTCGGCGAGCGAACGGATGTCGCCGATGTCGTCCGACTCTTCGATCTCTTCGATCTCTTCGCCTTCTTGAATGTTGGCAAGGGCGGTGAGGGAAGCCTTTGCCCACACCGGTTCGCGCGTTGTTTTCACTTGAATGGTTCGGTAACTTGGGAAGCCCGAACCTGCAGGGATGAGGCGGCCGATGATCACGTTTTCCTTGAGTCCGATGAGTTCGTCAACTTTTCCTCGCACGGCGGCTTCGGTAAGGATGCGCACGGTTTTTTGTGCGGATGCCGCGGAAAGGAACGACTCGGTTGTGAGCGCGGCTTCGGTGATGCCTTGAATGATCGCATCGGCGGTGGCTGGCATATAGGGCCGCGTGGTGGTTTGTTTGGTCTGTTCGTCGGTTACGGTGACCTTTTCTCCGCGCGCATTCAGCTCGCTGATCCGTTCGTTTTGCCTTCTAAAGATGAACCGGTCAACGGTTTGGCCGGGAAGGAAACCGGTGTCGCCTGCTTCGCGGACTTTGACCTTTCGCATCATCTGCCTGCAGATGATTTCCAGATGCCGATCGTTGATGCTTACGCCGTTGGTTTTGTACAGCGTTTGCAGCTCTTTGATCATGTATTCCTGGACGGCCCTTATGCCTCGGAATTCGAGCAGCAGATCGAGGTTGAGCGGGCCCTGGGTGAGCGGGTCGCCTGCGGCGAGCTTGTCGCCTTCTTTCACCAAAAGCAGCCGGCGTTTTGGAAGGAGCACGAGATCGAAAATCGGAACGGTTTTCACACCGGCTTTCATCAGTTTTTCGATGAGGAGGCGGTTGAGATCGGATCCTGCGTTCACGATGGTGTCTTTTTTGGACGGGTGTTTGATATCTTCGGCGACGGTTCTTCCGGAAAGATCGCTGGAATCAATGGGCAGTTCGGCGCGGATGACAACCCATCGTCCAAGTTTCCCGGTTTCGATTTTGGTAACTGTTCCGTGGAAGCGGGAGATGACGGCTTCGCCTTTGGGGGCTCTTCTTGCTTCCAAAAGGCGTTCGACGAACGGAATTCCCACATAGTGATAGAAGGAGTGTTCGACGAGTTCGCGCGCAAGCTGTTTGTTGGCGGTGGTTTTCGCAGGAGGGGTTTCCGATTTTTTCGGTTTCGCTCCGTCGGCGGGTTTTTTGTCGCCGTCGGCGGGCGCTTTTCCTGTCATGGTGTCAATCAGTTTTCGCTGTTCGCCCACGAAGTCGGGAAGCTGGGTTGTTTCGGTTTCTTCCGATGCGAGGTCGGCCTTGAGTTCTTGGTGAAGCGAGCCGTACATTCGTCCGGCTTGGTTGTATCCCGTAAGCACGGTGCCGGTGGCCACGCCTCCGTGGTGGAAGGTTCTCATCGTGAGCTGGGAAAGCGGTTCGGACATCGTTTCGGCGGCGATGACTCCGACGGCGGTTCCGACTTCCACCAGTTTGCTTGTGGAAAGGTCCCAGCCGTAGCATTTTGCGCAGATGCCGCGTTCCAGATCGCAAGTGAGCGGGCTGCGAATGGTGACCTGGAGTTCTCCATGATCGCCGATTCTGAAGCCGCACTTCGCATACTCTTCTTCAAGTTTTTGGATCGCTTTTGCGGGATCGTTCGCCGAGCCGGCTTCTTTCCGCCTGGCGTAATACTCTTCGTCAATGAGGCTGAGTTCATTGGCGGTGCGTTCGTCAATGATCTCTTGCGCTTCCACGAGCACTGGGCGGTCTTTCTTTCTTGGGTCGAGCAGTTTTTCAACGTTTGTGCGGCCTTTGGCACGTCCTCTAAACGTTTCGATGAGTTCGCCTTCGTTTTCGATGCGAGAAATGTACACGCCGGAGGTTGTGTTGCAGTCTTCGGCTTTGATCACCACATCGTGCGAGACGTCTACCAATCTGCGTGCGATGAATCCTGAATAGCCCATGAGCAGCGCGGTGTCGGTGACTCCTTTGCGCGTTCCGAACATGGAAACGAAGTATTCAAACACGCGGGAGCCAGAGAATAGTCCTGCGCCGCCCACGATGTCGGTGATCGGCTGGTTGAAGTTGTTGCGGAACATGCCGCGGGTTGCCATTAACTGAACGAGCTGTTCGCGCGAACCGCGCGCTCCCGATTCGACCATCATACGAAGCGGGTTAAAGTTGCCCATTTCGACCATGATGCCTTTTGAAAGGTCTTGGAACGCTTTGCCCCAGATGCGCTGCAAAACGCGGTCGCGTTCGTTTCGCGCGATTTTGCCGCGCTCGTAATTTGCGCGCACATCGCGCGTTGATTTTTTGGCGGTTCCGATTTCGTCGGAGATCAGATTCGTGAGTTTGCTGTGTTCGCCTTCTTTGGTTTCGACAGATGCGCGGGCATCCATTCTAATTCCGCCGTAGCGCTGCTTCGCGATCGAAGCGATGTTCGACACGTCGGATTCGGGCGCGGTTTCGGGATTCACGTCGGAAAGGCTGATGGTGAGTCCGTAGCGCGTAGCCCATTCAAAGCCGAGTTCTTTCAGCCGGTCGAGG
>JAJPJR010000002.1 GCA_021324165.1 Armatimonadota bacterium | reverse complement strand
GGCCTGCTGCACGATGTTTGCGCTCAGCAGCACTCCAGATGCATCGTAACGATACTCGCCGGAAGATGAAACAGGACTGCCCTCGGAATTCGCGGACGAACGGATCGTCCATCCCACCTTAGGTTTCCCCGCGATCAGGCGATAGACTTCGGTCATTTTTATCTGCTTTGGCAGGCCCGATTCCATATCTTTGAAACCGGGCACATCGCGGAGCCCTTCCACTTTCCATTCCCGCCCTGCCGCTGCGGCGTTTTGCGGAAACGGCACAAAACCTAAGCCGAGCATGCCAGCGAGCGGGTCGTTGAACGCGGTTACGACGCGGTCACGGTCATCCACTCGGATCGTGGCATGCGCCGAACTAAACCCTTCGCGCTTTCCATCGCGGATCACCGTTACGGGTGTGGATGCGATCTCGAAATCGGTGATTCCGTTTTCGACCTTTGCCGCCCGCACGGTGAACTCCGCGCTGATCTTGACGTTCTGATGCGCGGGCACATTCACGGGCAGTTCTTTCTTTTCCAAATCAATGGTCACATCGCTTGAAAGTTGAAACTGAAACGAGGAGCCCGCTTGTGCTTTCAACCGAAGGGGAAAACCGCCCTTTGCCGGTTCTTTCGGTTCGATCACATCGGCGCGCTTCACATCGGTTGCATCGGGCGCGAACGGGCTTTTTTTGATCGGCGGGTAGGCCGAATCTGTGCCGGAGTTCGGCTTTTCGCTCGGTTCCGGTTTTGATGCACAGCCTACAACCGCGGCAGCGGCCAATATCCAAATCCAGCGCATTTACTTCGACAGGTTGGGATGATCGGCGATGAATTGATCCACGTTTGTGGCGTCAATCAACTGGGTGGGCAGGGTGATGAGCTTGGGAAACTGTGTTTCACCTTTCAAAATCTGCAATGCAACTTCGATGCCTTTACGCGCAGGGTGAGGATACAGAAAAGTTGCGGTGAGTTCGCCCGACTTGATTTTGTTCATCACCTCGAGTTGGCAGGCATCCACTCCGACAACGATTTTGCCTTTGATCCCTTTTTCCTGCATCGCCATCGCCGCGCCGATCGCCATCTCGTCGTTGTGTGCATAAACCGCGTCGAACTGCGGGTTGGTCTGCAAAAACGAGACCATCCAGTCGTGGGCTTTCACGCGCTGGTAGTCGCAATGCTGATCGCCCACGGTTTTGATGCCGGGAAAATCTTTTTTCCAAACTTCCATCGCACCGTTTTCTCGTTCGGTGGTGGCGGTTGCTGCCTGCACGCCTTGGATCACAACCACCGTGCCCTTTCCGCCGAGTTTTTGCGCGATGTATTTTGCTGCGTCGCGCCCGATCTGAACGTTGTCTCCGGCGATGCGCGTGGTGTACTTCTGGCTGTCAATTCCTCGATCCAGCAGCACAATCGGGATTCCCTGATCGAACGCTTTTTCACAGACAGGCGTCAGCGATTCGCTGTGAGGGCTGATGAGCAGCACCTTCGGTTTTTTCACCAAGAAACTTTCCACTTGGCTGATCTGCGTTTCGGCATCGCCGTGCGCTTCAACCATCTCGAACTGAATTTCGGCGCCTGCCTCCGCCGCGGCTTGTTTGATTTCGGCGTCGAACACCTGGCGCCAAGGGTCTTGGCTGTTCGCCTGCGAAAACACCACCAGCGGTTTTTCGCCGCCGATGGAAGAACTTCCCGATGAGCCTTTGCCGCTGCAGCCCGCAAGAGCCGCAGCAGCCAGCCAGATGATGAGCGATTTGCAACGCATGGGCCGAGTCTACTTGAAACAACGAGCCGCCGGAAGCAGATCGGCTTCCGGCGGCCACACGGTCAACGCGCGTGGTCGGGTCAGCGCATGCTCTTCATCGCCTTGCCATCTACAAGCGCGGTGTTGGACACTTCTCGATGCGTGGTCACCCACCATCGGCCGTTTTTCTTTGTCAGGGTGCCTTCTTCGGTGGCAGTGACTTCCAGTTTGTGCATTTTCTTTTTGTCTTTCTGATCGCGGAAGGTGGCAACGAAGTGCATTTTGCCCGCCATCATTCCGGTGTTGCCTTTCACCGATGCGCTCGTGCAAGTGAGCGAAATCGTTTGAAATTTCAACCCTTTCATTTCGCCGTTCATACTGGCAATCCACTTGTCGCGGGTCGTAACTTTGCCGTCCATCCCAATGAACTTGCAGTCCGGCGCAAAGTTCGCCCTGATGACCGATGCGCAACCGTTAACATCGCCCCGTTTCATTGCGGCGACATATTTATTCATCTCCTGCTGAATATGAGCCTTCACTTTCGACGATTCATCGGCGATTGCCATCGCGCAAACCGCGATGCAAGCCGAAAACGTTATCGCTCTTATCTTTTGCATTGACAACTCCTTTTTTAGCATGCCCCTCCTGGGTTGCTGCTTGGAGTGTATCCCAAATCAGCCGAAAGGATTGTCCGCCGGCTGGGTCGAATGGTGTGTCATGCGCTGGGAGGAACTCAAACATGAGTTGCAGGACGCGGCATCCGCCGCTCGAGGCGGAGGGCCGCCTGCTCCCACCCCGCCCCAAGGCTCAACTATGATCGTCAACTATCTTTCGTTCATCATTCTTGTCATTCTGTGCGGCATCGGCTGGCTGCTCTTTGGCGAAGGGCTCAAAGCAGAGCCGCCCCAGCTCGCGCTTCCCATCGCCTGGCTCATCGGGAGCGTTCTGATCTCATCCGCTTTCAAACTTGCGGCGCAGTGGGAGCGCGCTCTGGTGTTTCGGCTGGGAAAATTCAATCGGACGAGCGGCCCCGGAGTGTACGCGGTGATTCCTCTCATCGAGCAGGTGCGCGTGGTTGATACGCGGATCATCGCAGTGGATATCCCTCGGCAGGAGGCGATCACGCGCGACAACGTGCCGATCGCCATTGACGGCGTTGTGTTTCTTCGTGTCGTGCGTCCCGATCAGGCCGTCATCAACGTTCAAAACTACATGTGGACGATCGTGCAATACGGCCGAGCCGCACTGCGCGATGTGATCGGCGGTCGAACCCTTGATGAAGTTCTTACCGAGCGCGAAGGTCTAGGACACCAGATCGAACAGATGCTCATCAAAGAGACCGAACATTGGGGGCTCGAAGTTGACGGCATCCGCATTCAAGACATCATTCTTCCCGAAGATCTGAAAAAAGTGATGAGCAGACAAGCCAGCGCCGAACGCGAAAAGCGCGCGAACATCACCAAATCCGAAGGCGACAAAATGGCGGCGCAAAACCTGGCCGATGCGGCAGCCACAATGATGTCAAGCCCCGGCGCTATGCAGCTGAGGACGCTTCAAACGATTGACGGCTTGGGCCCAACCGCATCCAACACGGTGGTATTGGCGGTTCCTGTCGAAGTTATGGAAGCGGTGGATGCGATCGCGAAATTCAAACGGGGCGAAACGCAGAATTAACGTCGGCGGTTTGCCTGCAAAAGCACCGCAGCAAGAATGATGGGGCCTTTCAGGAGCAGGGCGAGTTTGTCGCCGATTCCCCACAGCACCATCAGATGAGAGAGCGTTTGCATGAACACCGCGCCGAACAGTGTGCCCACAACGCTTCCATATCCGCCCACAAGCGATGCTCCTCCAATCACAACCGCTGCAATCGCATCGAGTTCATAAGCGGTTGCTCCTCCGGGTTCTCCGTTGTTGGTTCGCGCAATCAGCAGAATCGCTGCCAAGCCAACGCAGATTCCGTTGATCGTGTAAACCAGAATCTTCGTGCGGGCGACAGGCGCCGCACTGTATCGGCATGCCGTCTCGTTGCCTCCAACAGCATAAACGTATCGGCCGAAAACCGTCCTCCTTAGAATCCACCAGCCCAAAACAACCAGGGAGATCAACATAACCGCATTTACGGGCAGGCCGTATACCGTGCCCTGAAACGGCTCGAAAAGTTTTGGGAATCCGCTGACGTTGTTGGGAGAGATCAGATACGCCGCTCCGCGAAGGCTCGCCATCGAAGCCAGCGTGATCACGAACGGCTGCACGGTGGTTGCCGCGACCAGCACGCCGTTGATCAGACCGAGCAGAGCGCCGAGAAGCAGCATCGCGGCGGCGCAATGCCACAAAGGGTGGCCTCCGAGCGCCAGTTTTGCGCCGCAAACGCCGATCAGCGCGCACATCGAACCCACGCTGAGATCAATTCCGCCGGTCAAGATGACGAAGGTCATCCCCACCGCCATCACGCCGATCACCGCCATCTGGCCGGCCACGGTTCCAACGGTTGCGTATTGAAAAAACCACTCCCGTGAAGAACCGAAAAGCGATGCGGCCAAAACCAGCAGCGCCAGGCTCACAACGCCTTGATATCGCTGGATCCAAGTGAAGGCCGACCGACGCACCAGAAGGATTGATTCGACGCGGTTCGTCCCCAATCCTGTTCAGGGCAGCGAAGGTACAATCCGGTTATGCCCGAACTGGTTTGGTTGAACGGTGAAGTTCAAAATCTCGACGGCGCGGTCGTGTCGGTTAGGGATCATGCGTTTCTGTATGGCGACGGTCTGTTCGAAGGGATCCGCTCTTATAACAGAAAGATTTTCAAACTCGATGAACATTTGGCCCGTTTGTATAACGGCATTCACTATCTGGGCATCGAAATGAAACATTCTGCTGCCCAACTAAAGCAGATCATCGTGGATGTTGCAAAGCAGGCTGATTTAGAGAGCGCGTACATCAGGCTGGTTGTCACACGCGGCACCGGTTTGGGCCTTGATCCCCGCAACATTGACCGAACCCCGAACGTGATGGTGATGGTCAGCAAACTCGCGCTGTTCCCACAGGAAGCGTATGAAACCGGCTTGCAAACGGTGCTGGTAAGCACCCGGGTGTTTCCTGCGCAATGTCTCGACCCAAGATTGAAAACCATCGGCAGATATGTGAGCAACATCATCGCCAAGAATGAAGCCAATCGGCAAGGTGCGGGAGAAGGGCTGATGCTCAACTGCGAGGGGTACCTCGCCGAGGGCACCGGTGACAATATCTTTTTGGTGAAAGACGGCGTGCTGAAGACGCCGGATATCGCGTGCGGCATCCTTGGAGGAATCACCAGGGCGACCGTCATCCAGCTTGCGCGGAACGCCGGAATCGAAGTGCGTGAACAGTTCCTGACCGTTTACGATGTGTTTGAAGCCGATGAGGCGTTTCTTACCGGCACCGCCGCCGAGGTGATTCCGATGGTGGGGCTCGACAAAAAGAAGATCGGATGCGGCACTCCGGGCGAACTCACGATGAAAATCATGGAGATGTTCAAGCAGGAGATCACCAACGGCACTCCGTACTAACTTCTGTCACGATTGCGGACGATCGGCCCTTGCGCTTTATGACGGGACCCCTCTTTGTTCGGAATGCCTGTCGGCCCTGCTGCGCACCTTGAAGGATGTTCCGACGCTGACAACGCTCGCCAACCGGCCGCTGCGCCTCGAAGCGTGCCCGGTGTGCGGCACCCAAGCCGAAGAGGCTGAACGCACCGGGTTCGCGGGCTGCCCGATCTGCTACGCAGTTTTCGACCTCGAACCCAGCCGCAAACAAAAAAGAGAGTCGGCGCCGCTCTGATCCTGCGCCGACTCTCTTCTGTGGAGAGTCAATGCCTTTCTGGTGTTACGCTTTCTTTCGCCGGCGGGCTGCCAACGCCGCCAGGCCGAAGCCGATCGCAGCGATGGTTGTTGGTTCGGGTACCAGGTTTTGTTCCACCAAGCCCACAGCCGCGATGCTGGTGGTCGGGTTGCCCGCATCGCCCGTATCCAGGAAGAAGCTCTTTTTCACTTTGAATCGGTTCAGGGCTCGGCTGAAGTTCAACACGCCGTTGAACGAGAACGAGCCGTCCGTCCCACCCGTATACGAACTTCCGAGGAAACTGCCTGTGGCAACACCCACGACGTTCCCTCCGTCATCCTCGACCGTTTCCGTCCAGCCGATCCGGCCTTTCTCGAACACGGTGTAGTTGATGACCATGCCGATCGCTCCGACGGCGGGCTGGTCATTGGTGTTCACCTCGTAAAGAATCGTGGCGATTGCGGCGCTTTTGCCGGTGCCGTCACCCACGAATACGGGCACGGCCCCGAAGTTGAAGTCAATCTTGCTGTCGTTGGGACCGCTGATCGTGTAGGGGATGCTGCCGCTTCCCGACGGGCTGAACGCCACATCGGACTGGATGACATTCCAAAGGTAGTTGGCCCGCGCCAGTGGCGAAAGGCAGGCCAGAGCGGCCAGCGCAGATAGTCTCGTTGCTCTCCTCATTGCACTCTCCAATTTCAAAAAATTTAGCCCTGCGAAGGAACTTGGTGATTCTACACCCGAATATAGCAAAAAAGATGCCAATCTTCGAAAACCTGGCAAGGCTAATGATCGTGAGCCCGGCGCAGGCATTCCGTACTTGAATCTACTCCCTGATCGAGGTTTTGGTTCCGGGAAATTGCAAAAAGCCGATTAACGGCTTTTTCGGGGCCAGTTCCGAGCGTAGAATGAGGGCATGAGATCGGCAGTGTTCTTTATGTTTCTCGGCATTGTTTCCGGGGCGGCGGCCCAGTCGTGGGCAAAGGAGATGCTCTCGGCATCGCCCCGGCATCAGGAATGGGTGGAGGTGAAAAACGGAGCCCGCAGCGTGAAGTGCTTCGTGGTTTACCCCGAACGGAAGATCAAAGCCCCCGTGGTAGTGATCATCCACGAGATTTTCGGGCTTTCCGATTGGGCGCAGGCCGAGGCGGACGAATGGGCAGCCGCCGGGTTCATCGCGATCGCTCCTGACCTGTTATCGGGAATGGGCCCCAATGGAGGGCGGACGGATTCGTTTCCAGACCAAAGCAAGATCACCGAGGCCGTGAGCGGCCTGCCTCCTGATCAGGTTACGGGCGATCTGAATGCGGCAGCGGATTATGCGAAGACCCTGCCCAGTGCGAACGGCCGGATCGTCGCTGCGGGATTCTGCTGGGGCGGGTCGCAATCGTTTCGGTTTGCCACAAATCGCGGCGATCTTTCGGCGGCGTTCGTGTTTTATGGAACAGGGCCGAAGGAGGCGGACGCGATCGCGCGGATCAAATGCCCGGTTTACGGGTTTTATGGCGGAAACGATAACCGCGTGAACGCCACGATCGCCGACACCGAAAAAGCGATGAAAGATGCGAAGAAGGCTTATGCTCCGGTCATTTATGACGGTGCGGGGCACGGGTTTATGCGCGCAGGCGAACAGCCCGATGCGAGTGAGGCCAACAAAAAAGCGCGCGATGCGGCGTGGGTTCGGATTCGTGAGATCACAACACGACTGAAGTTGTGACCTCACGAACGCTCGTTCAGCGCTTTTTCATTCCGAACAGCGCAACCATGTATTCGCGGCGAGTTGGGTTGTATGCGATGGAATACTTGGTGGGATAGTACAGGCCGCGTGCGGGGTACTTTTTGGGCTGCGGAATGTCGCCGACGAAGTCGGGCTTTGTGAGCAGATATTCGAGCGTTACCATCGGTTCGGCGAACACCACTTTGCCGTTATACGATCCGTATATCCAAGTTTGGGTGAACTTCTGACCGTTGAGTTCCGGCGCCTTGACGCTGACCCAATGGGCTCCCATGTATTTCACTTCGCTTTGCGGGGCGTAAATGAATCCAGCGGGCATCATCGAGAGTGGCGGTTTGGTTTGGCACCGCTTCAGGTCGGCGCCGTGAAGCGTGATGTTCAGCCTCTGCTTGGTGTCCATCATGTAAAAATGGAAGTCGAAATGCGGCACGTCGTAAATGCCTGGCGGAATGTGGCCTTTTGGGTTCCAGTCAACGGCGATGTGGTTATAGGGAAGCAGTTTCGTGTTGTGCGGGAGTGCGAGTGTACTTTCGTAGCCGTCCATGCCGTTTTTCGGCTTTTCGGTGGGAAGGCCCGCAAGGGCGGTTTCGGTGAACGTGACTCCGATCGCCTCGGGCACGCCGTTCTTGGCTTTGATCCACGACCAGATCATGCCGTTTCCAAGCACGCGGGTGTCGCCGACCAACGTGTCGGTTTTTTGAGAGCAGTAGGGGCAGGCGCGGCCCGCCGAAACGAGGGCAAGTGAGATAATCCAAGTGAATAACCGTGCGTTCATCAGCATAAATTTACCAAACTGGAACTCTTTTCGTCATCGGCGCCTTTGTAAGGTGGAGGCGAAAATCGAATGAAAACGGTTGTGATCGGCGCGGCTGTGGCCATGTCGCTGGCGGTCTGGTTGGCGCGCCAGGAAGGAAATAGACAGGTTATGAGTGAGATTCACAAAACCCAGATTCCGGCGGATGCAAAGTCGTTGTATGTGGCGGGCGGATGCTTTTGGTGCATCGAAGCGCAGTTTGAAGATTTGAAAGGCGTGTATGAAGTCGAGAGCGGGTATGCGGGCGGCACAATGAAAAACCCGTCGTATGAAGATGTTTGCACCGGCACGACCGGCCATGCCGAAGTTGTGAGGATTTATTACAATCCGAAAGAGGTTTCGGCGGACGATCTGCTTCATATCTTTTTCACGGCGCACGATCCGACGACACTCAATCGCCAGGGACCGGACGTCGGCACGCAGTACCGCTCGGCGATTTTTTACACGAACGAAGAGGAGAAAATGCTCGCCGAAAAAGTGCGAGCCGAAGTGGAACGCGAAAAGATTTGGAGCAATCCGATCGTAACTTCGATCGAGCCTTTAAAGAACTACACAAAGGCAGAAGAGTATCACCAGAACTACTTCGAAAAGTATGAGAAAGCCACTCCAGCGGAGCGCGCGCGGATGAACGGCGGATATTGCGCCGCCGTGATCGAACCGAAGGTGGCGAAGTTCCGCGCCAAATATCGCGACAAACTGAAGAAAGAATAAGAACAAAACGGCCTCCGCGCCTGCGGAGGCCGTTTGAGTTATTGTCCGATCTCTTTCAGCAGAGTCTCGACCGCTTTTTCCATCGCTTCATCGCGCAGGTCGCGGTACCGAATCACGCCTTTGGCGTCGAGAATGTAGATCGTCGGCCAGCCGTGCACGTTCCATTTTGTGGCCAGGGGGCCGTTGGTGTTGCCGTCTACGGCTTGCCGCCATGTGATGCCTTGCTCTTTGAGAATTTTGTTGAGAACCGACCGGTCCCCGTCGCTGTTGATTCCGATGAGCGCGAACTTTTTATCTTTGAGTTTCGCCACGAGTGATTTCTCGTGCGGAATCATCGCCTTGCAGGGCCCTCACCAAAATCCCCAAAAATCCAAGACGACCACTTGGCCGCGATAGTCGGAAAGTTTGAACTTCACGCCGTCTTGATCAACCGCTTCAAAATCCGGCGCCGTCATTCCCACCTGCAGGTTGCGAAGTTCGAAGAGATACGATTCTGCCTGCTTGGCAGCATCCGACTTGGGATCGTCTTTGGTCACCTGCTCGAACAGCCGTTCCGCCTCTTCTTTTCTCTCCTTGGAACTCGAGCCCCAGCCATACAGCCTGGCGGCCAGAGTGAACTTTGCCGAAAGTTTGGTTTTCTTGTCGTTTGTTTTAGCAACGACATCGCGCAAAAACGGGATCACGTCGTCATCGCTTCCTGAATATCGAACTTCTTGAACCACTTCGGCCATGATCGGCCATTGAATGTAGTCTTTTTGAAGGTGTTTCAGTGCGGCCTTTCCCGCGGCGGGATTGTTGGCGACGTTTGCAAGCCTCAACACCCAAAGTTCCGAAACAGCGCCGCCTTGGGTTCCAGCGGCTTTCTGTGCCAGGTTTTGAAACTTCTTCAAAAACTGCTTTCCAGGATGCTTGTTGAAATCCAACTCGATTTTCGCCCGCTCTTCGTCGCTTTTGGCGTTGTAATAAGGCGCGTAAAACGCTTTTTCTGCGGCCTGATATTCCGACACGAGTTTGGCGGCCTCGGCGGCGTAGTCGGGCTTCACTTGCGAAACCACGGCGCCGGCGGCCAAGACTGCGGTCGTCAGCCATGTGCAACAGATGTTCATCGCTGCCTTCCTCCTTTTGCGGCAGTGCCGCATCGCGATGTTCGATTTTTACCTAATCCGCGGCGGCGGGTAACGGAACCGAGGAAAGGAGGGAAAGAATCCAAGAACTTATCACCGGCGGCGGTTCGTCGGAATGATTGAGGGGGCGCGGGAGCCCCCGAAGGACGGGGAGATGAGGAATCTGAACTCTTCTCTGGCACGGTTGACTCGAGGCAGGAGCGATGAGAAGATCGGTTGGCTCGGCCTGCTGACTGCGCTCGCGGGCGGGGCTTTGGCGGTCAGGTTCATCGCTGTGGGAATCGGCCTGCTGATTTGGCGGCCTTTATTTTTCGATGCAGATGCGGCGCTCTGTTTTGCGATCGCTTTCGTCTCGCTGATTCTCGGGTTGTGCGGGCTGAGTTTGATGTTTGGCGCGCGTCGGTTCCTGCCATTGGTGGCCGTTTTTTGGATCGGTCTCTGCACGTACCTTTACAGCGTTTTGAGGAACGGCACCGTCGTGAATCGTCCGCCGTCTTTTTCGTCGAATAGGACGTTTGACGCGGCGGTGCTCGAGCAGTACGGTTATCGCGCTTTCGGGTTGGCTATCGCGGTCGCTATTTTTACGTACGTTGCGATAGCGATGTTTGCGCCTCGGCGCGATTCGAACCGCGTTGCGAGCGCGCTGTTCGATGAATCCGGAAAGGTCAGATGGAACAAGCTGCTCGTGGTGTTGGCGATTGCGATCGTTGCGGGAACGTTTTTGGGTGATGGAAGATGGATTTTTGATTCGTTTGGTCAGTTCTTTTCGTTTGAAACGATTGGCGATGCTGCCGGGTCCGGCGCATTCGGCGTTTTGGGAGCGTGGATTCTGGGTGCGCTCATGATCCCCGTCCGGCTGGTGGATTGGACCATCGGCTTGATGCCCGAGCCTCAGCTGGTTGTGCCGATGCTCATTGTGCTCGCATGGGTAACCGCCCGCCTGCAGTTAACCGAGAAACGGATTAGGATTTGGGTGTTCGGTTTGAATCTGTTGAGGGTTCCGTTCGAACGGATCAAAAGGTGCGATCTGATTTTTCATAACGGAAACCCGGATACGGCGGTGATTCGCGCCAGGCTGTTGGGTTTCATTCCGATCACGTTTGGCATTCACGCCAAGCATTGGCAGAACGGAAACCAGATCGTAGATCAGATCAGAGAGCGCTGCAGCGCGTTGGGAATCACGATCGGCACGTGGCGCTCGCGAAGATGGACGGTTTGGGCAGCATACGGCCTGATCGCCTGCGGCGCGGTTGTGGCGTTGATTCATGAACTGAGTTACGTGCGGCTTTGGCAGCCGTTTTTCAGCCCGCAGTTCGACATGAACAACTACTGGCAGATTGCGGCCGTGGGACAAACCACCGTCATGACCCTTGTGCCCGTGGTTCTTATTGGTTGTGGGCTTGGAATGCTGTCCGCTTATCATCGGGCCGCAACGCGTCCCTATTTGATGATGCTGTGGATGCTGATTGCGCTCGGTCTGCCGACACCTTTACTTCACTGGCTGATTTGGATGGCCATCTATGCGATTTACACGGCTATGCTCGGAATTCACCAGCATGCGCCGACTCCCAACATGATCGGCTGGCAGAACAGTTTTGTTTTGTTGAGCTTGGTGCCCGCGTTCGCAGGGGCGTCGTATCTGCTTGGATGCATCGCAGGATGTCGGCGGATTGACAAAAGGCCGCAGGAGGTTGGCGTGCCTGCCGAGCTGCCGAGGCCGGTGCAATCGGCTAAAGGCGGAGCGGTTTCCCACGTGCACGCTTGAAATAGGTAACTTCGGCGCGTGCCGAAACCGATTCCGTTCGACAGCCTTGTGCTGATGAAAACAGTCGAGGACGCGCAGGCTGCCGTCGGAAAGTTTGTCAAAAAGTTATCGCAGCGTGACGCGAACAGCCTGCTGATTCATTGCGGCGGCGGCGGAGCGCGCACGGCGCTTTTGATTTCAGTTTTGCCGCGGCTGCCTCGTTTTCATGTTTGCGCTGATCTTGCGCAGAGCCGCGAACTGTGTGGCTTTGGAAGGGCGCTGAAGGAGCGATGCGACAACGGCCTGATCGTGCGCATTGAACAGAAATCGTTTGACAGGATTGTGGAAATCGCAATTCGAACACGAACCGATGAGTACCTGCTTGTTGCGGAACTGTTCGGTCCGAACGCGAACGCGTATCTTTTGGATTCGCAGAATCGGATTGCCGCGCGGATGCGCCGGGCCGGAAACAAGGCGGTGGGGCAGATTTACGCAAGTGTTGAATCTGCGGTTTCGGACTTCGAGTCAGCGGTTCGCTCGGGCGTTGGGCTCTCGGCCTTCTTGAAACAGGAGGTTGCCCTTCGGGGTGCGGAGGAGGTCATCGGGCTTGCGGCATCGGGCCCGCCTGTTTTTTCGCCGACGCTTGGCGCATATCCGTTTTTTCCGAAGCAGTTCGAAGGAGAGTTTTTTCAAATCGCGGACACGACCAGCGAAGCGGTTGAAGCGTTCGCGGATGCGGCAGTCAGATTTGATCAAACCGATCAGATCCGATCGGCACTGGTTTCGCGATTGGAGCGGACGTATGAAGCGAAACTGTATGCTTTGAACCAGATGCTTGCGGCATTGGATGCGGAAAAGCGGGCGGCTGAATTCCAGATGAAAGGCGAACTGGTGCTCGCGCATCTGCACGAGGCGGAAGGCGCATCAAAACTTCATGTGAGCGGCTATGACGGCGGTGAAATTGAGATTGCGCTCGATGTGAACAAAAGTCCGGTTGAAAACGCGGAAGCGTATTTTCGAAAGAGTAAAAAGAGCAGGCACGGTGCAGCGGAAGTGCGCAGCCTTATCCCTTCGCGCAAAAAGGAACTTGAAGAGATGCGTTCGTTGATTGACGCATTGGTCGGCGCAGAAGCGGAGGCTTTAGCGCGTTTGCGGGGTTTGGCCGAATCGCGCGGATGGCTTCATTTTGGCGCTCGGCAATCCGATGAAAAGCAGAGGCAGTTCGAGGGGAAAAAAATCCGCATTGCGCGCGACGCGATGGGTTATGCAATTTTGTGGGGCGAAAACGCCGAAGCGAACGATTTCGTTTCAAGAAAGATCGCCAAACCTAACGATTTGTGGCTGCACATTCGAGCCAACACCGGTGCGCATGTGATTATTCAAACGGGTGGGAGGCCGGAGCGCGTTCAAACGCAAACGTTGTTGGCTGCCGCGAAAATTGCGGTTGCAAACAGCGCGCAAAAACATTCAAAGAACGTGCCCGTGGACTACACATTGGCCAAGTATGTGCGCAAGCCGAAAGGCTCGCCGCCCGGAACCGCCACTTATACGCACGAAAAGACGGTGTACGTTGACGGGATTTGAACTATGAGCGATTGGCTGAAAGCGCACGACGTTCGAACTCCGAATCCGCTGTTCGATTCCGTGAGAAAGGCGTACCGATTCCTGCACCGATCCCAGTTTTGGACAGAAGACGAGATTCGCGCGTATCAGTTGGAGCGGGTGCGCGCGGCGTATGCTGGCGCCAAAAAACACGTTGCTTTTTTTCGTGACCTTTATGCTGGTTT
>JAJPJR010000056.1 GCA_021324165.1 Armatimonadota bacterium | reverse complement strand
GGAGGATGAACAGTATCTGCGTGATTCGATCGCTTTCAATCGAGATTCACGCGAAACACTGCGCGCGATTTTGGAGAATTTTGGATTTAGGTGCGCTCCCAGCCAGACAAATTTCATTTGGGCGGATTTCGGCAAGCCCGTTGCTGAAGTTTGCGAAAAACTGCTGGCGCGTGGGGTGATCGTTCGATCGGGAGACGTGTTCGGCTGTCCGAACTGTGTGCGGGTTTCGGTGGGAACGCCGGAAGAGCTTTCGCATTTGGAACGCGCGCTTGGGGAGGCCGTTTCATGATCGTTGTTTTGCGCGCGGGCATCCCCGCATCGGAAGTTGAACGGCTGCGCGAAGTTTTGCGCGGCGAAGGGTACGAATGTGAGTTTGAATCGGTGTTGCAGGAGCAGTTTTTGGTTTGCCGATCGGTTTCGGGTGCGCCTCCTGCTGATGCGGTTTCGCGGCTGATGGCAAGTGAATGGGTAACGAAGGTTTTCGCGCAGGAAACCCGCTATCCTCGCATCGGGATTGAGCGCGGCGGCTCGCGCAGCCGGGTTGCGGCGGGGAATTTGCAATTTGGGCGCGGTGAGTTTGGGATGATCGTTGGTCCGTGCACCGTGGAAGACGAAGCCACTCTGCTTGAAATTGCGCGGTTTGCAAAAACGATCGGCGCTGGCGGTTTGCGCGGCGGAGCGTATAAGCCGACGACGAGTCCTTATAGTTTTCAAGGACATGGGCAAGCGGCTTTGAAGATGCTCGAGCGCGCACGAGAAGAGACGGGGCTCGCGATCGTTACCGAACTGATTGACGTGCGATTGGTGGAACAGGCCGCATGCGCTGCTGACGTGATTCAGATCGGCGCGCGCAGCATGCAGAATTTTCCTTTGCTGCGCGAAGTTGGGCAGGCCGGAAAGCCTGTGCTGTTGAAGCGCGGGATGGGATGCAAAATTCACGAATGGCTTTGCGCCGCGGAATATATTGCGGATGCGGGGAACGAACGGATCGTTCTTTGCGAGCGTGGAATTCGAAGTTTTGACGACGCAACGCGCGCGTGTTTGGATGTGAGCGCGATTCCGGCTTCGCAGTCCTTGACGCACCTGCCCGTGATTTTCGATCCTTCGCACGCTTCTGGAAATCGAAACCTGGTGGAGGCTCTTGCGTTAGCCGGGACGGCCGCTGGAGCCGACGGCGTGATGATCGAGGTTCATCCGCATCCGGAACGCGCAATTAAAGACGGCGCGCAGTCGGTGAATTTTGAACAGATGTCGCGGATTGCGAAAAAGATTTGGGCGATGAGAGAAAACGGTTTGGTAGCGGAGGTCGGACTCGAACCGACGACTCCGCGGGTATGAACCGCGTGCTCTAACCAGCTGAGCTACTCCGCCAACTCGCGCGGCATTATACCGTCAGTCAGCGGCAAGTTTTAGCAGCCGCAGCGATTCCTCGTACTCTTCCATCGTGTCAATATCTTTGAATGGCAGAGACGATTCAAACTCAACCGGCGTGATGGTCACCGTCTTTAGGAACTCGCGAAGCGGAGAACCGGCACGGAGCGCCGTCACCGCGTTGGAGAACAGATTTTTCGAAAGAAAGACCGGATGACGGCTGCGCCCGTCAGCAAAAGGCTGAACGACTTCGGCCTGCTCATTCAGCGCAGCGATGCATTTGGCAACGACTTGCGGCGTGAGAAACGGCATGTCGCAAGGAAGCATCGCAATCCAATCGGATGCGCAGTTTTTTATTGCGATTGCCGCCGAATGGGCCATGCCGAGTTCGGGCTGATCGTTGAAAAGCGTTACAAGCGAAAGGCGTTGGGCTTCGCGCACCACGCCTTGCGAGTTGGGGTTGACCACCACGCTGACCTGCGCAATGCCCGCTTCGCGCAGCGTTTGAGAGACGCGCTCCAGGAGCGTTTGGGTTCCATATTGAAGCAGCGGTTTGGGTGTTCCCATCCGCAAGCTTTGCCCTGCTGCCAAGATCGCGGCGCTAAGGTTCAAGCAGATTCCTTGCGTATCGAATCTGTCCGGCGTGATACAGGTCGTGTTCGATGAGCATCAGATAGAGATTTTCGGCGGACATGGATTTGCCTCCCCAACTTGTTATTTTGTTCGTCAGCGACAGATCGGTTTCGGAAGCCAGTTTCGCCGCAAGGCGTGCGTGAGCTGCGTGAAGTTCGGCGATCATCTGCTGCATCGAGGTTTTTTTCAGGGGGAGGTTGTCCCAAGTTGTGGTTCCGTTTTCGAATGCGGCGCTCATCTGCACAAGTTTGTCGCCGGCAATGTGGAACACGATGTCGCAGATCGAGCCGTTCATCCACGGAAATCCAGAATGGTGCGGTGGAACGTGAAAGAAGGTGTTTTCGTCAACACCTTTCAGCGCGCCAAGAACGCCGTGCCACGGGCTTTTTGCAAACGCCCGATGTTGAAGTTCGATGAGCCAGGCGACGCGCGGGTTCACGAGAGTTTAAACTTCAGAATCAGATCGCGGGCGACGTCGGCAGATTCCCAGCCAAGGACGTTGACTTGTTTATCTTCCAACTCTTTGTACACTTCAAAGAAGTGATAGATCTCTTTTCGCAGATGGTCGGCAAGATCGTCAATGGAGTTCACATCGGCCATGCGCGGGTCTCTGTGGGAAACCGAGACCACTTTGTCATCGCGGCCCTTTTCGTCGCTCATTCCAAGAATGCCGATGGGCCGCGCTTCGACTACGCACCCTGGGAACGTGGGATACGACGCGATGATGAGAATATCCATCGGATCGCCGTCGGTGTAGCGCGTGCCGACGATGTAGCCGTAATCCCAAGGATAGTGAATGGGCGAATACAACACTCTGTCGAGTTTTACGAGCCCCGTTTGGGCGTCCACTTCATATTTGTTTGAACTTCCCTTCGGGATTTCGACGACGGTGTTGACGACGCGCGGCGCGTCCTTTCCGATACCAAGTTCGTTGAACTTCATCAGGCGCCCATGATCTCGCGATAGTGACAATGCTTGAATTTTTTGCCGCTGCCGCAAGGGCATGGATCGTTGCGTTTGACCTTCGACCAGTCAATTTCGCCGTTTTTTGCGGGGGCTTGCGGCTGCGATCCGTCAATCCGCTGCATTTGGGGCGGCGGAGGCGCCTGCCGTTGGATGGTGGCTCTGAACAGATGCGTCGCGACGAAATCGCGGATGCTGGTTTGGGTTTCTTCGTAAATTTCGTGGCTTTCTTTTCGAAATGCGATGAGCGGATCAATCTGTCCGTATCCGCGCAGCTGGATGCCTTCGCGCAGCCTTTCGATCATCTGCAGGTGTTCGGTCCACTTCAGGGTGATCGCCTGAAGGATGAGAAACCGTTCGACCATTTTGAAGTTCTCTTCGCCAACGGATGCGATCTTGCGTTCGTACGCTTCATCGGCCCAGCGGGAAACGAGTTCATAAATCTCGCTCGCTTCCTTGTGCGATTGAAGATCTTCGACTGAGCCGTGATCAACCACCGGGAACAGCTGCAGCAGGTCGCGGAAGAGCGCGTTGTAATCCCATTTGATGACTTCGATTCCGTCGGGCTTGTGTTTTTGCACAATGTCGAACAGCGCGCCGGATACGTATTCCCGAATTGTGGGCCGCGGGTCTTTGCCCAACAGGAAACCTCTTCGAAGGCTGTAGATGTGTTCGCGCTGAGAGTTCAGCACGTCGTCATATTCCAGAATGTTTTTGCGGTATTCGAAGAAGGTGAGTTCGATGCGCTTCTGGGTTTTTTCGATCATGCCGCTCACGAACTTGTTTTTGACTTCTTCGAGATCGGGCCACGCCTTCAGCAACGGGTTTTCGAGCATCTTTGGGTTGAAGATTTTCCAGAGTTGATCTTCGAGCGAAACGAAGTACCTGCTTTCGCCTGGATCGCCTTGACGGCCTGATCTTCCGCGCAGCTGGTTGTCAATGCGCCGGCTTTCGTGCCGTTCGGTTCCCAAGATGAACAGGCCGCCGAGTGCGCGCACGGCATCGGCTGCGGCGCCGCGTTCTTGATCGTCGAGCGGAAGCGGGGGCGCTGCGCGCTCTTTGCCTCCGCGCCGGAATGTTGACCAGTTTTCGGCATCGGCGCTTGCGGCGGAGGTTTCGGTGTTGTGAAGGCTGCCGCCGAGCAGAATGTCCACGCCTCGGCCAGCCATGTTGGTTGAAATCGTAACTGCGCCTTTGCGTCCGGCTTCGGCGATGATCAACGCTTCGCGCTCGTGATATTTGGCGTTGAGCACGTTATGCGGGATGCCGTGACGCAGGGCTTCATCCAGGTATTGGCGGTTCTCTTCTCCCAAACCGAACTGTTCCAAGAGCCACGATTGCATCTCCTGGCTTAAAGGGTCGGAAGGAAGGCCGAGTGCGCCGACCGCGTTCGCAAGCGGTTTCATTTTGGCCTCGGTCAACGGAGTGAGAATCGTTTGAAGCGCTTCGGATCGTTCGCCGCGCGAAACTTTTTTGCCCGACTTTTTCCCGCCGTCTACGTTTTCGAGTTTCACCCTTGCGCGTTCAACCAGCGCCAGCATCTGTAGTTTTTCGGCGGTGAGCCGCGCCGACACTCTTTCGGACATTTCGATGGAGCGCGTGCCGACAAGAACGGGCTGCTGTTTGGAATAAAGCCTTAGGATTTCGCGCGCGATTCCGCGCATTTTCACTTCTTCGGTTTTGAACACCACATCCGGATGATCGGTGCGGATCATTTTGCGGTGGGTTGGAACCGCGACCACTTCCAGTCCATAAATCTTTCGAAATTCGTCTTCTTCGGTTTTGGCCGTGCCGGTCATGCCCGCGAGTTTGTCGTACAGGCGGAACAGGTTTTGAAAAGTGATGACCGCGGCAGTGGCGCTTTCCCGCTGCACGCGAACGCCTTCTTTGGCTTCGAGCGCTTGATGCAAACCTTCGCCCATCCGCCGGCCGAACATCAACCTTCCTGTGTTTTCGTCTACCAGCACAACCTCGCCGTTGCGCACGACGTACTCTACATCGGGATCGAACAGTCCATGCGCCTTGATCGCGGCGTTGACGTAATGCATCATGTCGGGGTATTCGGCAAGGTTGTCAATGCCTAAAAGCTCTTCGACTTTGTCGTAACCCTCTTCGGTAAGGCTGCATGAGTTGTTCTTTTTGTCTACGATGTAATGCACGCCGGGCTTGTCGCCGTCGTCTTTTCCGCCGCGCGTGAGTTTTTTCACAACGTCGTTCATCCGAACGTACACCGACACGTCTTCGGTTGACGCGCCGCTGATGATGTGAGGCGTTCGGGCTTCGTCAATCAGAATGCTGTCCACCTCGTCCACGATCGCGTAGTTGAGCGCGCGCATGGTGAGGTCTTCGACTTCCATCGCCATGTTGTCGCGCAGATAATCGAAGCCGAATTCGTGGTTGGTGCCGTAAACGATGTCGCACTCATAGGCCTGCCTGCGCGTACATTCCTGCAAGTTGTAATACCGCGGATCGGAGTGCTCGGCTCCGGGCACATAGCGATAACTTCCGCCGAGTTCGTCCGAATCGGGTGATTGGCCTTGCACCACGCCGACGGTCAGGCCGAGGTTGTGAAAGATGGGGCCCATCCACACGGCGTCGCGGCGCGCCAGATAGTCGTTGACCGTTACCAGGTGGCAGCCTTTGCCTGTGAGCGCATTCAGATACAGTGCAAGCGTTGCGACGAGGGTTTTTCCTTCGCCGGTTTTCATTTCGGCGATCTTGCCTTCGTGAAGCACGATGCCTCCCAAAAGCTGCACGTCGAAATGGCGCATGTGCAGTTCACGCTTGCTCACCTCTCGGACGGCGGCGAACGCTTCTGGAATCAGATCCTCGAGCGTTTCGCCTTTTTCCAGCCGATCCTTCAGCCGTTGGGTTACGGATTTGAGCTCGTCGGCGCTCATCGCCTCGAATTTCGGCTCGAGGCTGTTGATCTCGTCAACGATCGGCTGAAGACGCTTGATTTCGTCTTCGCTTTTGTCGAACCATTTGCGGAAAATTGTGTCGAACGGCATAGGGTGAGTTCCCCTGCGGCGGGCGGGGAGATGCGAGGTAAAAGTATACCCGTCGCATGTCTGCCTTCCCCTTGTGGCTGAGAACCCAAAGCCAGAACGTCCTGAGTTGCCAGAAATGTTCCCGGCTGCGGGAGCACTGCCTGAAAGTGGCCGGCGAAAAGCGGGCTGCGTTCATCGGCGAACCGTATTGCGGCCTGCCGGTGCCGGGCTTTGGTCCTGGCGACGCCAGGCTGCTGATCGTCGGACTCGCTCCGGCCGCGCACGGCGCTAACCGCACGGGGCGCATGTTCACCGGAGATCGGAGCGGCGAATGGCTCTACCGCGCGCTGTTTCGGGCGGGCTTGGCAAACCAGCCGGAATCCGTCAGCAGCGGTGACGGCCTCGCGCTGTTTGGGTGCCATATTACTGCCGTGTGCCGCTGCGCGCCGCCGCAGAACCGGCCGTTGCAAGTGGAGATTGAAAACTGCGCGCCGTTTTTGCAGGAAACCATCGAGAAGATTCCGTGGAAGGCGGTTTGGGCTCTTGGAGGTCTGGCGTGGAAACAGATCGCGGCAAGGCTCGGCGTGCGGCTGCCAAAGTTCGGACACGGCGTCGAAGCCCCTCTCGGTGACGGACGTTTCGCGATCGCGTCGTACCATCCAAGCCAGCAGAACACGTTTACTGGAAAGTTAACCGAACCGATGTTGGACGCGGTTGCGGCGCGCGCGAAAACGCTTGCCGGGATTTAGTGCCACTCGACCGGCCTGCCGACCGCTTGCATTCGATCAGCAAGCCGGCGGGTGTTGCCGGATTCGGAAGCGAACACCACTTCCACCCGGTCGCTGAGCGCAAACACCAGTTCGTCGCGCGTTTGATTCGCCGCGGGCAGATATTTCGCGTCGGGGCGCAGAGGTGAGAGCACCAGGTCAACGTCGGGGTCGAAGTTGTATCGCCACAACCGCGCCGCGCGG
>JAJPJR010000069.1 GCA_021324165.1 Armatimonadota bacterium | reverse complement strand
TGGGAGTAAGTTATGGCTACACGTTCGAGTTTTCCCATCCTGCCAGCGCGCACCTGAGCTTGGGCAAACTTCTCCGAACGCGCGAAGTGGATTTCATCGGCGGGCCGCCGAGTTACCGCGACCGGCGGATGGGAGGCACCGCCGCCTTTCCCGGCCCGATTGATAGTTTCGCCCTGAACGGCAAACTTTACATCAGCGAAGAAGACTACAAAACTTCCATCAGCAAGGGTCAAGAGCCCGACGAATACAATCCGGTGCTCGCAACGCCGCAGGCTCTCGAAGCCGCACATTGGCGGGGCCTCGGCACTGCGCTGGTTCACGGCACCGGCGTCGCATGGATGGACCTTTGGGGAAACGGCTGGCTTAACACAAGCGCGATTTGGCACCGAGCCGAGAAAGTCAAAGACGCGCTCGTCTGCTCCATTGACGCCCCGCGAGAAGACCCCGATCTGGCCGTCCTCATTGACGAGCGGAGCCTGGCGTATCTCAGCGACACCCGCGCATTCAAACTACTCATTCAAAACTCCCGCGAGGCTGTGCTGAGAGCCGGAGTGAGCGCAGGGTTCTATCTGCTCACCGACCTCGCACACAGAAAACATTTCCCCAACTCCAAGCTGTTCATTTTCCTGAATGCGTGGGACCTTCGCGCCGAAGTTCGCGACGCGATCAAAACCCGGCTCCAACGCGAAGGCAAAACGTTGGCGTGGATCTACAGCGGAGGCCTGTTCGAAGGAGGCCGCCCCTCTTTAGAGCGTGTTCGCGAAGTTACCGGCATCGCCATTCGGCCTCAGCCGTTTGCCAGCAAAGCCGGCACCACCATCCTCAATCGAAAACACCCGCTCACCGAACTGCTCGAAGAGCGCGCGCTCAGCGTGGTTGAACAGTTGGAGCCAAGCTACTTCGCCATTCCCGAAGAAGGCTGCGTCGTGCTCGGCGAATACACCCAAACCGGCCTGCCCAGTTTCGTCGTGCGGGAAGTGAAAGGCGCAACCCCCGACCAGAACTGGCGCACGGTGTTTCTGGGAGAACCGCTCATCAACGAAAAAATCATCCGCGGGCTGTGCACGCTTGCCGATGTTCAGGTGTGGAACTATCACGGCGATGTGGTGCATGTGCGTCCCCCTTATCTTGCAATTCATTACACGGGTGCGGGGCACCGAACCGCGATTCTTCCTGACCGTTGGCACGCATTCGACATGATCAATCAACAGATGATCAGCGAGGATTCCATCCATCTTCGAAGCGAAGCCACCGACGGCGCAACTCAAGTGCTGGTTGTGGGCGAAGAGGCCGAAGTGCGCAGAATCGCTTCGCTCAAACCCGAAGATCTGATTACGATCGCCGAGATTCCCGAACAGGAAGACGACACCATCGTCCGCGAACAAACCAGTCTGGAAACTCCGGTCATCGGATCGCTGCAAGCCGATGAGTTTCTCAGCCTTCTAACGGAGTCCGCCGAATCCAGCGACACGATTGAAGCCGAGCCGGCTCCCCGCAGACCTGCCGGCAAACCGCGGCCCACACCGAAGCGGCCAAGCAAAAAGAAGGACTCCAAAAAACCGAAAAACCCGCCGCAGGCGGGCACCGTGGGAGTCGTTTTCCGCGAGAAGAGTTAGCCGATGGCATTCCGCGCAGGAATCGTGGCCGTTGCGGGCAAACCCAATGTCGGCAAGAGCACGCTGGTCAACAAAATCGTGGGCGAAAAAGTGTCAGTGGTGTCGGGCAAACCGCAAACCACGCGCAAACCGGCCGAGGGCATCGCGAATTTTCCCCACGCCCAGATCATTTTGCGCGACACCGCCGGAATTCATGCTCCAAAAACCAAACTTGGCAGAGCGATGGTTGATCTTGCGATGCAAGCCATCCATTCCGCCGACCTGATTCTTTGGGTCGTTGACGTTTCGCATCCGGCAGACTCCGAAGACAAACGTCTTGCCAAAACGGTGTTCGATGCCGTGAACGACGACCCGAACCGCGTGGTGGTCGCGCTGAACAAAATGGATCACCTCCGCCCCGAAAACGTCGAACTTCATTACGGAGAATATGCCGCGCTGGCAAAAGGCGCGAAAATGATGTACACCAACGCCCTCACGGGCGAAAACGTCAACAAACTTTGCGAAATCTTGATCCAATCTTTGCCCGAAGGCGAACCGTTTTTCGATGACCCGTCCGTTTATACCAGCGAACCGGTGCGCGGCATCGTGAGCGAACTCATTCGAGAGCAGGTTTTGAAACACACCCGCGACGAGATTCCGCATGCCGTCGCCGTGCGCATCGAAGAGTGGCGCGAACCCGACGCCGAACACAGCCTTACGCTTATCCGCGCGACCCTGGTCGTAGAGCGCGAATCCCAAAGGCCGATCCTGATCGGGCACAACGGCGAAATGATCAAGCAGATCGGTTCGGCGGCCCGGCGCGAAATCGAAGCCCTGATCGGCGCGCAGGTGTTCCTCGACCTCCATGTGAAAGTCGCTCGAGATTGGCGGAACAGTCCAATCAGGCTTCGCGAACTTGGACTTATCTAAAGGATGAAGGTGCTCGTTTTTCCCTTGGTTCTGCTGGTCATCGGTTGCGCAGCCGCAGGCGGACCTTCCGAAGGTGCGCGTGAACGCGTGTCTCAGCCTCCGCGGCCGACGGGACCGCTGACCGCGTCCGAAAAAACACGCATCTTTCACGCCGCAGATTGCGAATGGGCACAAAGAATCTCCCCGTCGAGCCGAATCTATTTTCGATCACGCAACGAAGCGATCGCCAAAGGGTATCGTCCATGCCAAGTGTGCAAACCGTAGGCCTATGATCTGTTCACTGATTCCACTGATCTGCGCGCATTTCGATTCGGTTGATCTGTCGCGTCGCTGCATTGCCGGAGAAGGCGCCTTCTATAGTCTCAAACTTGATTACGTGCAAGACGGCACGCCGATGGCGATCGCGGGCGATTATAAATGGTCAACGATCGAAGTGGACAAACGGGGGAACGCCCGCATGAGCATCAATGCTCGATCGCTCGTGGTGTCGGTCAAAGGAACCGAACGCACTGCTCCACCTTTCGAAAACTTTGAACAGCGGTTCGGCCCTAACGGGCTCCCCGACAGCCTCCCGTTCGAAGAATCGGAGTTTGCATACGCCGTAATCTGCATCGCGCAATACGTGCCCGCAAACAAAACTGATCTCCACAAGCCGTTTCCCATCCGGTGGGAAAGCGCCGACAACAAAACAAAAATCATCGGAACGGGCACGCTCGAATCGCTCAAATCCTCCGACGGTATGGGCATTGCCGAAATCCGCTGCACGGCTCGCATCGTCCCTGCATCCGAAATGCTCGCCCAAATCGAGTGGCGCTCGCAGCTGGCGGTCTCCAACGGCAGACTGAGATCGTGCAAAGGCTCCTTCGAAGCGCTCGACGGCGGAGGCAAGTTCGAAATCGCCATCACCAAAGTCGAAAACTGAGTAAAATCTGCCATCGGAGAATTCAAGGAGGATTCTGGATTTGAACGTCCCAACTGACAGGCTGTACACACCCACGCACGAATGGCTGAAACTGGAAGGCGATGTCGCCACCATCGGCATTACCGACTACGCGCAAAGCGAACTCGGCGACATCGTTTACCTCGATCTGCCCGAACCCGGCAGAGTGTTGCAGCAAGGCAGCAGTTTCGGAACCGTCGAATCTGTGAAAACCGTCAGCGACCTTTATTCTCCCGTTCCAGGCGAAATCGTCGAAATCAACTCCGCCCTGGAAGGACAAAGCGAACTTGTGAACTCCGACCCGTACGGACAAGGGTGGATCGCAAAAATCAAACTGTCCGAAAAACCTGAAAACCTGCTCACCCCCGACGATTACAAAGCCGAAATCTCCAAATAAGCGATGCGATACATTCCCCACACTCAAGCCGATACGCAGCAGATGCTCGGCACAATCGGCGCGGCCGCGATTGACGAACTTTTCGACGACATCCCCGCCTCGCTCCGCCTCTCTTCGCCGCCAAACATTCCCGCCGCTCTCGATGAGCACGCCATCCTAAAAAACCTCGAGGAGATTTCCAAAAACAATCAAATCCTGACAAGTTTTCTTGGAGCCGGCGCCTACGAACATTACGTGCCGAGCATCGTCATGGAACTCGTCAGCCGCGGCGAATTTCTTTCGGCTTACACGCCCTATCAGCCCGAAGCAAGCCAGGGTTATCTGCAAACCATCTACGAATTTCAATCCATGATCTGCGCGATCACGGGAATGGATGCCGCGAACGCCTCGATGTACGACGGCGGCACCGCGCTCGCCGAGGCTTGCATCATGGCGTCCGGCGTCAAAAACCGATCAAAACTGATTCTGTCCAGCGCAGTGCACCCGCACTATCGCAAAATCGTCGAAACATTTGCCGAGCCCGCAGGCGCGCACGCGGTCACAGTTTCCGACGAGCAGCTGTTCGCAGCGATTGACGATCAAACGGCATGTGTCGCCGTGCAATATCCCGACTTTTTTGGCCGAGTCCGATCTCCAAAAAAGGTCATCGAAGCGGCGCACGCAGCAGGCGCCCTCGCTGTGGTGGTCAGCGATCCGGTCGCGCTCGGCGTGCTCAATCCGCCGGGTGATTACGGCGCCGACGTGGTGGTGGGAGAAGCGCAAAGCCTCGGCGTGCCGCTGGGCTATGGCGGGCCGATGGTCGGTTTCTTCTGCGTCCGCCGTGAACTCATTCGAGCCATCCCCGGAAGAATCGTTGGAAAAACTCACGACGCAGATTCAAGGCGCGGATTCGTGATGACGCTGCGCACACGCGAACAAGATATCCGCCGCGAAAAGGCGACAAGCAACATCTGCACCAACCAGGCGCTCATGGCGCTGGTGACCACCGTTTGGATGTCCGCGCTCGGCAAGAGCGGCTTCCGGGCTGTTGCCGAATCGTGCGTGCAAAAAGCCCACTACTTGGCAGGTGAACTTCTTAAAATCCCGGGAGTTTCGCTCACATTTCCGAACGATCCGTTCGCGTTTGAATTCGCCGTTGATCTTGGCCGCGATGCTGAACACGCCGCTGACCGGCTGCTCGACTCCGGATACATCGCCGGACTTCCGCTCGGCCGTTTCGATCAGAACCTGCGAAATTCGCTTCTCATTTCTGTTTCCGAAACCAAATCCAAACAGACTCTCGACGCATTCGCGCTTGCGCTTGCAAAGGTGTGCGGCTGATGGCTGACTTTCCGCTCATCTTCGAACGCTCCGTCCCGAACCGCCGAGGATGTGTGCCGCCCGTTTGCGATGTGCCGACTAAAGATGTCGCATCCCTGATCGGCGCCGACAATCTGCGCACCGAACCCGCGGAACTTCCCGAAGTGAGCGAACTCGACGTTGTGCGTCACTTCACCAACCTCAGCCAGCGCACTTACGGAATTGACAACGGGTTCTATCCGCTCGGTTCGTGCACCATGAAATACAACCCGCGAGTGAACGAGGCCGCAGCCGCGAACCCTGCATTCGCCAGCGCGCACCCGTTCCAGCCGCCAAAAACCGTGCAGGGAAGTTTGCGCGTGATTCACGATCTTCAAACGTGGATGGCCGAAATCACCGGATTCGATGTCGCAACCATGCAGCCCCCCGCCGGCGCATCCGGCGAACTGCTGTGCCTGCTTATGATCCGCGCTTATCACCTTTCGCGCAACGATGCCCAAAGAACCGTGATCTTGGTGCCCGACAGCGCGCACGGCACCAATCCCGCAAGCGCCGCCAGGGCGGGGTGCACCGTGCAGTCAGTAAAAACCAACGAACGCGGAAGCACAGACCTTCAAGACCTGAAGTCGCACCTCGGCCCGCACGTTGCGGCGATGATGCTCACCAATCCAAACACCATCGGGCTGTTTGAAGAAAACATTCTGGAAATCTGCGACCTGATTCATCAAGCCGGCGCGCAGGTGTTTTGCGACGGCGCCAACATGAACGCACTTGTGGGAATCGCAAGACCCGGCGATATGGGCTTCGACTGTATGCACCTGAATTTGCACAAAACTTTCAGCACACCGCACGGCGGAGGCGGGCCGGGATGCGGCTGCGTCGCAGTCAAATCGCACCTCGAACCGTTTCTGCCATCGCCGGTCATTCAAAAAACCGGCGGAGAATACGTTTTGGATGAAGACCGCCCTCGATCCGTTGGCAGAGTGCACACCTGGTACGGCAACTTTTTGATGAATGTGCGCGCGTGGGCGTATGTTCGCGCCTACGGCGCCGAAGGGCTCTCCAGCATCGCCAAATACGCCGTGCTGAACGCCAACTATGTTCAAGCCCGCATCCGCCATGAGTTTCCGCCCGCCTATGACCGTGTTTGCATGCACGAATGCGTTCTCACAGCATCCAACCAGAAGAAACTCGGCGTGCGCGCGTTCGACATCAGCAAAAGGCTCATTGATTACGGGTTCCATCCACCCACAAACTACTTTCCGCTCATCGTGCCCGAAGCGTTGATGATCGAACCCACCGAATCCGAATCAAAACAAACGCTCGATGCGTTCTGCGACGCGATGCTCAAAATCGCCGAAGAGGCGAGGACGTCTCCCGAACTTTTGCATTCTGCGCCACACAACGCGCCGGTCGGCCGGCTTGACGAAGCGTGGGCCGCCAAAAACCTGGACGTACGATGGAAACCCTCGAGCAAGCCGCAAACCGTAAAAGCATAAGCATCGAAGGCGCGAACGACGGCCCGTTCAACATGGCCGGCGATGCCGCCATGCTCCAAAACGCCGAACAGAACGCTGCCGCAAGCGCCCGAATCTACAAATGGAACGGGCTTTGGATTTCGCTCGGAAAAAACCAACAGCCCAGTCAGGTTTTTTCTGATCCCGACGCATGCAGTTGGGTCATCCGTCCGACCGGAGGCAAAGCCGTTTGGCACAACGGCGACGTTACCGTGTCCATCGCAGCGCCGCTTTCAGCCATCGGCTGCGCTCCGCGCGAAACCAAAAAAGTCTATCGAACCATCATCTCGCCCATCGTGAACGCGCTTTGCGATTCAGGAATTGACGCCTGTTTGGGCGAAAACCTACAATCCAAACTGCTCGAGCATCCTTCGCACAACTGTTTCTTGTCGCGTTCGCCGAACGATGTTCTAAATAGGGCAACCGGCAGAAAAATCGTGGGCTGCGCGCTGCGCATCACCCGCCGCGCTGTGCTGGCACAATGCTCGATACCCCCGATGGAAAACTTGGACCAAACCCGGTTGATCGAACATCTGGCCGTTCGGCTTCAAAACCACTCGATGTTTGAATCGTAAACTTCAACGCGCGGATCGGCTTCACACTTTCTGATGAATCGCGCGGCGGTCGCTTCCACCTGACCGCGCGAGCTGCCAACGATCGCCGCCGCCACTGTCGCGCTTCGAACTCGGTTTTGAAACCCAACCTCGGCGGCGCTGACCCTAAGGTCGTTTCGCGCCCTCGTGAGCAGGCGAACAATCACGCTCCGCTTCTCTTTCAAACTGTTCGCATGCGGAAGATTGAGTTCAACAATGACCAAGCACACGAAAACGCTCATCCGGAGCCGATAGATTCACCCGTCTCCATCTCCCGCGCCATCTGGTCGAGGGTCGTTTCGCGGCTATCGGAATAGGGAAGTTCCAAGAAAGAGTGCTCCACCGTCTGCATGGTGATTTTCTGATAAGCAAGTTGAAACGCTTTCCTTCCAATTTCACGATAATTAATGCCGATCAGAAAACGCCCTTTTCCGCCGCGCGCCCAATCGAGTGCGTACTTCGATCCGTCCACCGCCGTGAGCGCTTTCGCATCCAGTTTGATGCACGTTCGCAGCGCGTCGTCACCGATCGCAATCACGACATCCACCTGCGAAACGTCCTTTGCCGTCACCTTGTCAAAATCCACAAAACGGTAACGAATCGGGTTTGTGGATTCCCGAATCTGCTGCGAGTTCACCTTCAGTGTAGAGCCGAAGATCGCCCCTTGCAGCCGCGCGCGCTTGAACGTTGGCGAACTGAACACAACCAGCACGCTTTTTGCGTTCGGGAACGCCTGCCTTCGAATCTCATCCCACCTTTTGGCGGCATCCGAAGGAAGGCTGCCCACGTGTCCCACTCTTGCGGCGGTCGAATCGTCCGAACCCACCGTAATCAGCCTGATATCTTTTGAAACCAGCGTCTGCGCGGTTTCAGCAATCGCGTCGCGCTCCGAAAACAGCACGCACACGGTCATCGTGGATCCAGGGTTCAACGCTTCTACCGCACCGACGATGGATTTTGCATCTTCCTTGTCGAACGTGCCGATTTTTGCATCGGCATTCTGCTTCTTTGCTTCGGATTCGAACCCGTCGCAAACCGCACGAACCCATTCCGCGCCGCCCGAAGGCACCACCATATAAACTTGAGTGCGCATCGGCACGATGTTCCTGTTTGGTGCGCCGCGGTTGCAGCCGGCGGCAATCGCCAACACACAAGCAAAAAACCAAACTCTCATGATTCCATCAGCGCCTCGGCAAACTCATCCGCGTCGAACGGCTTCAGGTCGGACGGTTTCTCGCCGATTCCGATAAATTTTATCGGAATTCCAAGCGACTGTTTGATTCCCAACACCGCTCCGCCGCGCGGAGTGCCGTCAAGTTTTGTGACCACAACGCCGGTCACTCCCATCACGCGCGCAAACTCTTCCGCTTGACGAATCGCGTTTTGGCCCGTGTTGCCGTCGAGAACAAGCAGCAGTTCGTCCGCCTTTCTGCCCAGAGCCTTTTCCGTAACGCGTCCAATCTTTTCAAGTTCGCTCATCAAGCTGGTTTTTGTGTGCTGACGGCCCGCGGTATCTGCAAGCACATAGCCGATTCCGCGCGCCTTCGCCGCGGTAATCGCATCGAACACAACAGCCGCCGGATCGCCGCCCGGCTGCGCCCTTACGATCTCCGCTCCCACGCGCGATGCCCAAATCTCGAGCTGATCAATGGCCGCCGCGCGGAACGTGTCCGCAGCCGCCAGAATCACGCGCTCCCCGCGTTCCATCAGCATCTGCGCAACCTTGGCAATGGTGGTGGTTTTGCCCGCGCCGTTCACTCCAAAAAACAGCAGCACCGTCGGCGCAGTTTCCGCGCGTCTGAGCTGAGATCGCGCATCCCGAAGCCGCTCGGCAATCTCCTCCTTCAACGCCCGTCGAACGTCTTCGGCGTCGCGAAGCCGATCTGCGCGCACGCGCTCGCGTAAAGATTCAAGGATGGAATCCACAACGCGGACGGGAACGTCGGCAGAGGTCAGCGCGTCTTCCAAATCGTCGAACAGTTGCTCATCAACGATTCCTCGGCCCAGCATCCGATCCAGGCGGTCTTTTAGACCACGAAAAATGCCAAGCCGCATCGCTCGACGATTATAGCCGCTCAATGCCGCGGCGCATGTCCAGGCGGAGGCCCTTCCACCAGATAGAGCCGCGCCTCCGCAATCGGTTCGCCTTCGTGCAAAACGTCCAAACGGTAGTTTCCAGGCTTGGGAAAACTCAACCCGTCCACTCGGAACAGTTCGAACATCGTTGCTGGGCGTCCCGCCTCAGAATTCGGGATTGGAAACTCGCCATCAATTCCCATCATCTCCCGGCCGTCTTCGTCAATCAGCCGCATTTTCACCGAAGCGGTTTCGCCTGCATGAAACGGATCGAATTCGAACTCCACACAGATATAAAACGTCGGGTGCACCAACGGATACTCGCTTCCGCCGATCGTGTCGAACATCCCGATGATGCACCCTTTCGATCCGTCCACTCTGCAAGCGTAGTCGCAAAACTTGCACAAAATCACTTTAAGTTTTTGGTTCATTCGCTGCCTTCAACTGTTCAATCAGTTCCCGCTGCATCGCCGTTACGGCCAGATCGCTCCTTGTTCTTTCCAAGACGGCGCGAAGCGAGTCCACGTTGCGCCGCAGATTCCCCGTAACCGCGTCGGGATAATCAAACGTGATCAGTTCGTCGTAAACGTCCTCCATCGCATCGCACAGCCGAAACGCGAATTCCGCATCTCCCAAACGAATGGCATCGAGCGCAAACCGCCGGCATTCGCTTGCCGCTTCGCACAAACCGTTCAAATAAGCCGCGTCCTCAACGCCGAGTTCGCGCGGCGAAGGCAGCCCGTTCTCCTTCACCAACGCCATGAACACGCAAGCCTCAACATACTCTTTGATCGCATCCTGAACCAACGCACCGAAGCGGAACTGTCCGTGCGCCTCGACCGTCGCCATCAACCTGCGCACAATTTCGCCGGTGTCGCCCGCGATCGCCCCCGCCTCATCGAACTGCTTTCGATGCACGCACTTGATCGCCTTCGAACTGCCCTGTATGATCTTCCTGCTGAGCGCCAGCGCTTCCTCGCGAACGGCGTGCGTCGCATCCATCCGCTCGCGAAGCGACGCTGCGATTTCCGACAAGTTCTCAGGCATCCTAACGTTTTAGCCCAAAAGCCCCATTCTTTGCAGGCTTCGAAACTCTCCAGCCGCAACGATAATATGGTCAATCAGCGGTATCCCAAGCGTCTCGCCCGCCTGAACCAGCTGCTTTGTTACCTGAATGTCTGCCGCGCTCGGTGTGGGATCGCCGCTTGGATGATTGTGAACCGCGATCACCGTGTCGGCGCTTTCAATAATCGCCTCGCGAAAAAACTCGCGAACCCCAACCACCGACATCGAGAGCGTGCCCACATGGATCACCGATTTTCGAATCACATGCTTTTTCGCATCGAGCAAAACCGCGCAAAAATGCTCCTGACGCTGTTCGCGCACATCCACCATCAAATCAAAAACGTCTTCCGGTCGCGAGATCACCGGCCTGTCACCCAGCGCCGCCTTGAAAACCCGCTGCCCCAGCTCCAATCCCGCATAAAACTTCAGCCTCTCGAACTCCGAACAGATTCCGCTCTCTTCCAGTTTTCCAGGAAGCACCGATGGCAGATGCTTGATTCCCCCGCTGGATTTCAAAAGTTCGCTGGCAGCACGCATCGCCGAAGGCACATCTTCAGGAGCCTTCGAGATCAGGCACGCGATCAGATCCACAGCGTTCATCGCCGAAACGCTCTCCGAAGTCCGGTCTTTTCCTGCCGCGCTCATCACACCCTCCTTAAAGTTCTGCATCCACCGCCCGTCTCCTTCGCAAAGCAGCCCTCCCGGCCTAAGCCAAAATAGCCGCGATGATCGCCGTCATCGGTGGAACCGGCATCGGAAACCGACTTCAGCAGGAAGCCGGCCTCGGACTGCGCATACCCACTCAGTTCGGGCTCGCGCGGGCAAAACGTCTGGATTGGGCCGTGGCGTTTGCCCGCCATTCCGAAGGACATCGGGTGGGTCCCCAGGCTGTTGATTACCCAGCGATCGCCGCGGGAGTCAAAGCCCTCGGCTGCCGCGCGTGCGTCTCCACCGCGGCGGTGGGAGCCGTCCACAAAAACCTGAAGCCGGGTGATCTTGCGGTCTGCACCGACTTCGTGGACCTCACGCAGAACAGGCCGTCGGTGTTCGCGTCCCAGCCCGTGCATACGGACTTCTCGCAGCCGTTCGATCCCGAACTCACAGCCAGACTTATGAAAGAAGTGCCCACCTCGGAGCGTTGCGTGTACGCCTGCACTTCAGGCCCCCGTTACGAAACTCCAGCAGAAATCGCCTGCCTCCAATCCGTCGGCTGTGATGTTGTGGGCATGACGGCCTCGTCCGAAGCGATCGCGATGCGCGAAATCGGCGTTCCTTATGCGTGCGTGTGCATCGTAACCAACTACGCCGCAGGAGTTTCCGACCACAATCTTTCTCACACCGAAGTTGAACAGCAGATGAGCAGGAGCGCCGAACGGGTGATCGCAATTCTCAAAAAACTGGCGGCCGACTTTGTTTGAATACGTCTTCGATCCAGACCGCGATTATCTGTTTGCGCTCTGCCTTGCGCCGCGTATGGGAGGCGCCGCGATCACACGCATCATCGAGCGCAATCAGATGCTCGGCCGTTCGCCATCTCAGTTCTTCAACATGCCGCCCACGAGCCTCCAAGACGAGTACGACCTGAACCCGGAAGCCGCCGAAGCGCTCGCGTTCGGAGCCCAAAAACTGCGCGACGTTCTGGAACATTTTTCCCGCCGGAGCCTGGGCAGGCTGAGCGTTGTTACGCCCGATAGCCCGATGTATCCGGCACGCATTCAGCAGTTCATCTCCGCGCCGCCCGCGTTTCTGTTCGTGTACGGAAACCTCGCAGTCCTCAAGCAGAAAACGTTTTCGGTCGCGTGCAGCCGAAACCCAAACGACCAGATACTCCTGAACCTTGAAAGAGCGGTTGAACAGGGAGTTTTGAACGGCGAACAGCTCGTGACAGGAGCCAACACAAACGCCTATCGCCGCGGCGCCGTCGTGCCGCTCAGGAGGGGTTCGCCCCGCATCCTGGTGCTCGACCGCGAGATGTTCACTGCGCTCGGCGACAATCTGAACAAAGAACCGTTCCGAGCGGCG
>JAJPJR010000071.1 GCA_021324165.1 Armatimonadota bacterium | reverse complement strand
GTTTTGCGCACGGCTGGCAGAAGAACGTCGCGCGAATAGTGCAGCACTGCCTGATCCACATTCGGGTTGGTGGTCGGAGAGTAAGTTAAATCGAAACCGTGCCGAACGCCGTCCGTGGTGTGCAGATCCATCACCACGTCGGGATCCCATTTGGTATAAATGTTTTCGAGCGCGGAGCGCATTTCGGGCGATTCGGCTTTGATGCAGTCGCGGTTCAGGTCGAGCCCCTGCCCGTTTGCGCGAACGCCGACCATCTCCGGGCCGTTTTGTCCAGGACGGTTTCTTGACTGCGGCGCGAACTTTTCGTTTCCGTCGGCGTTATAGATCGGGTTGATGATCAAAATCAGTTTGTCCAGATTCCCGCTTTGCGCGCGCAAATAGTCGCGAAGAATCATCTGCGCGGCCTCTTTGCCTTCGACTTCTCCAGCATGAATGTTTGCCTGAATGTAAACGATCGGCTTGCCCGTTGCCTTCGCCTGAGCGGGCGTCGTTACCAGCGGCCGTGATGCGATGATCATAGGAATGGGCCGCCCCTCGGCGCTCTGGCCGTTGAACTGGATGCTCAGATCCGGGGTTTCCCGCTGAAGCGCGGTGCAGAACGCGATCACGTCGTCGTAGTGCGACGTTTCGGCATACGACGTCTTTTCCGCCCGCGTGAGCGGCCAGTCGAGGGGCAGAGCAGGGGTTCCGCAAGACCAGAAAGCAAAAAGGCAGGCGAACATACCTGCCTGGGAGTCTATCCCAAAACCCGCGGCTGCGCCCCTTGCATTTTACGGTTTCGTGGAATAATGGGGGGCGCGGGCCAGAAACGATCCGAGACATTCTGCTGATTCACCAGATTGTTTGTAAGAGAGCCGAGGCGCGCGGCGGGGCTCGACCCTGCAATCTGGAGGAAAGAATGGCATCGAAATCATTGTATGTAGGCAATCTGCCCTACTCGACAACTGAGGAGAACCTGTTGGATATCTTCTCGGCATACGGCGCATCGGCTGCGCGCATCGTTGACGGCCGCGGGTTTGGATTCGTTGACGTGGACGAAGCCCAAGTTCAAAGGGCGATTGACGAAAAGAACAACTCGGACATCGGCGGACGCAAGATCGTTGTGAACGAAGCCAGGCCGAGAGAAGAGAGGCCGCGCGGAGGCGGAGGTGGAGGCTACGGCGGAAACCGACGCGGAGGCGGAGGCGGCGGCCGCGGCTGGTAATCCGTTCTCTTTCTAAAGGGGCTTGCTCATCACCACACTGCGATAGTTCGTACAGTCCCACTGCACGAACTGCACAAATGAGTAGCCCCTTTTTTGATAGTATTCGATCAAGTGCGCGGCGGGCTCAGCCGTGTCTAAAGCCATGTGCGCAAACCCGCGCTGTTTGGCAATCCGTTCCACATGTTCGAGCAATGCAGTCCCGATGCCTGACTTCTGAAATCCAGGCTTCACCGCAAACTGTCCGAAGTGCGCCACATCCGTCCGCGCGTAATAATCGCACTCTTCGCCGCTTTTCGGCTCATAAAGCGTGATGGTTCCCATCAGTTGTTCGTTTGAAACCGCCAAAAAGCAGGTTCCCGTCATCACCCGTTCACGCGTAACGTCCGCGCCTTGATGGGTTGCAAGAAACCGGAGGCCCATCCCGGCGAGCTGTGCGTAGGCAGACCGCAAAAGCGCGGTGAGCGCTTCAAAGCAGTCCGTGCTTTGCCATTCGCGAATCTGCCAGCCGCTCATGCGTTCGGTTGTACCTAACCTGGCAGGAAACCCACGCGCCCTTGACGAAATCTGTCCGCCTGATGAAAGTGGGAATCATCTCGTTTACCGACGGACGGAAGCGCGCCGCCGACATGCTCGAGAAGCAGTGCTTCGAGTTTCAATCCAGAATCGCCTCGTGGCTGAAGAACGAAAAGCACGAGGTTGTAGAGGGGCAGGCGATCTCGTGGAACTATCGCACGGCGATTGACAACGCCGCGCGCATGATCGAAACCCGCTGCGACGCGGTTGTGTTCAACTTTTGCGTGTGGGCTTATCCTGATTTCGTGGCGCAGGCCGCGCGCGACATCGAGATGGCCGGCATCCCGATCTGCTTTCTTGGCAACGTGAATCCCGGTTTTCCTGGATGGGTGGCGTTTTTTGCGGGTGCGGGAACGCTCGACGAGTTCGGAGTTCCGTTCGGCCGCGTTCTGGGCGATCTGGATTCAGAACCGCACGCGGCGCAGGCAATGCGCCAGTGGTTGAATACCCACGAACCTGACAAAAGAAAAAGAGGGCAGCGCGCCGCCGAGGCTCTTGCCGGACAACGATACGGTGAGTTCGACGGGCCGAGCATGGGGATGTACACCGGCCACATTGATCCGAGTCAGTGGATGAGTCAGTTTGGAATTCAGGTGTTTCACCGCTCTCAGCTTACGCTGGCATGGCTTGCCGATGAGATTTCGGATGACCGCGTGATGCAAAGACTCGACTGGTTGAAAAACCATTGCGGAAAGATTTTGTGGAACGACGAACGCCTTCGAGATGGACTCGATGGGCACCTCGCCAGACAGGTGCGGCTATATCTCGCGATCAAAGATTACTGCAAATTGGAAGGGATTGATTTTTTGGGACTCACTGGTCAGCTCGATTACACCGAATGGAAGCACGGCATCATTATGGATGTGCCCGAGGCGCTGCTGAACGATACGGCCGATTGGGAAGACGAACACAAAAAGCCGATCATCTGCGCGACCGAGTGCGACAGCAACGGCGGCCTTACGATGCAGATTCTGCATCTTCTGTCTGACACGCCGGTTTTGTTCGCCGACTTGCGGCACTATTTTTCCAAGCGCGACGTGGAGCGCGCCGGCGGCGAATGCGCCTATGACGGCGTTTATGACCTGGTGAACAGCGGTCAGCATGCGCCCTGGTTTTCCAAACGCTCCGACGACTTTCGCGAAAACTGGAAGCAGGTAACGCTCCATCCGAGCATTCCGATGTATTTTCCGCACGGCGGCGCGAGCGTCGAGTTCTTTGCCGACCCCGCCGATCAGCTGACCTTCGCAAGGCTCACTCGCAAGCAGGGTCAGTATCGAATGCACTATTTTACGGGTGGGTTCACCCGGTTTGGTGAGCAGGTAGACCGCGCGCTTGCCGCCCAAACAACACCCGAATGGCCTCACTGCTGGGCGGTGTTCGACTGCAGTTTGGAACAGTTGGCCGCCGCCTATGCCAGCAACCACATTCACGCGGTTTTCGGCGACTGGACGGGAGAACTTGAGGCGGTCTGCCACGACTTGGGGATCGAGCCGGTCAAACTTGGGTAACGAGCCGCCCGCTTGGGGCATACTTGAAAAGCCATCACGCTAAGGAGAGCCATAAGATGTTCAAGTTCCGTTACTGCCTGCTGTTCGTTCTGTCTGCCGCTGCGATCGCCGGCTGCGACCCCGGAGGCAATGTCCCCGCCACCAAGGTGCTGTTTACAACCGACCGCGACGGCAACCTGGAGGTTTATGTGATGAACTCGAACGGCGGGGGGCCGAAAAACCTCACGAACGACCCTTCGGACGACTATGCGCCTGCATGGTCGCCGAACAATAAAAAGATCGCATTCGTTTCGAACCGCAGCGGGACGGCGCAGATCTGGGTGATGGACGCCGACGGCTCGAACCCGGTGAGGCTGACCACGGACGGGGCCGTTGACAGCCATCCAACATGGTCGAACGACGGCACGATGATCGCCTACGCCGTTTCTTCCGGCGGCGTTTCGGAGATCTGGAAGATTCCTGCGGCGGGAGGCGCGCCCACGCAGTTGACGTTCGACGGAGCGCATGCCGATGGGGCCGCGTGGTCGCCCGACGGAAAGAAGATCGCGTTTCACAGCGACCGCCTTTCGGGAAACAATGAGATTTACACGATGGACCCGGACGGCTCGAACATTACTGCCGTAACAAACAACCCCGCATCGGATCGCAACCCCAGTTGGAATCAGAAGAGCACGCAGCTGGCGTTTGAAAGCGACCGAAGCGGCAACTATGAGATTTACACGATCAACGCCGATGGAACGAACTTAGTTCGGGTTACGAACTACGAACAGGACGATTTTCACCCCAGCTGGTCGAGCGACGGCAGAAAGATCGCGTGGTCGAGTTTGAAAGATGGAAACTTCGAAATCTATATCGCGTTTTTCGACGGATCGAAGCCGAAGAACATCACAAACAACGCCGCCTATGATTCCGATCCGGCCCTGTCGCGGTAAGGGTTGCGTCCCTGAATCCAGCCATAGGTGATGATCTGCCCCAAGTGGTAATACTCGTGGCGCGCAATCCATCGGATCAGCTCCTCGAGTTCGATGTCGGTCGTCCCGAAAAACTTGGCCCAGTTGCTGTCGAAGCGGTGCGTTTTGCTGAGGGATTCATCCGCGGCAGTTGAAAGATGATCGAGCAGTTTTTCGTGCCAGGTCTGAAGACCTTCTTTCAGGCTGCTCAAAGAACGTTTGTTGATACTGTCCATCGCCTCCTGTTCGGATGGGATGCGGTTCTCGGTGATCACAATGGTTGATTCGGCAGCGATCCATGCGATTTCGTGAATCAGGTCGCGGTAGGTTTTCATCGAAGGTGCGGGGGCGTAGTCCAGATCGCTTTCGTTGATTTGCGAAAGCTCGTGAAGTAGTTCTGTTCGCACGTTTCGAAGTTCGAACGAGAGGCGTTCGGCAAGGCTTCGTGGCACTTTCTGTGGGCGCCTCCTTTGAGACCGCAAACTTACCCTGCACGCAGCAGTTTTGACTAACCAAGAACCGATGCGATGAACGCTTCGAGCGGCTTCGGGCCCAGATCGCCCTCTTCGCGCGAGCGCACGCTCACGGTTCCGTTCTCCACATCTTTGTCGCCGACGATCAGCATGAACGGAATTTTCAACTTCTGATTCATCACGATTTTCTTGCCGAGCCTTTCGCTGGATTCATCAATCTTAATGCGCAGTTTGCGATCCCGCTTCCAAAACGCATCGCGAACTTTGGCTGCATAATCAGTATGCCGATCGGCAATCGGAAGGATTGCGATCTGCACCGGCGCCAGCCAAAACGGAAACGCGCCAGCGTAATGTTCGGTCAGCAGTCCGATCATTCTTTCAAGCGATCCGAACGGAGCGCGGTGAATCATGATCGGGCGGTGCTTTTGGCCGTCTTCGCCCACATATTCAAGATCGAACCTTTCGGGAAGGCTGTAATCAACCTGCACGGTGCCCATCTGCCAGGTGCGTCCCAGTGCATCGCGCAGCATCAGGTCTAATTTTGGACCATAAAACGCGGCGTCGCCCGGCGAAAGTTCATAATCCAGATTCATCGTTTGGCATGCGCTCACGATCGCGTTTTCGGCAAGTGCCCAGTTCTCATCCGATCCGACGTATTTTTGATCGTTCGGATCTTTCGTGCCGATCCGCACACGGTAATCGTTGAGCCCAAGTTTTCTGCACACAAAGATCGTCAAATCCACAACGCCCATGAACTCGTCGAGCAGCTGGTCGGGACGAACAAACAGATGTGCGTCATCTTGCGTGAAGCCGCGCACGCGCAACATTCCCGCCAGTTCGCCGCTCTGTTCGTAGCGATACACCGTTCCAAACTCGGCGAGCCTCACCGGAAGTTCGCGGTAGCTCCGAAGTTCGCTGCGATAGATTTCGATGTGAAACGGGCAGTTCATCGGCTTCAAAATGTGCGTATCGCCGTCTTCGTCCACCATAAACGGAAACATCTTTTCTTTAAAGGTGATGATGTGGCCGGATTTCTCGTACAGAGCGATGTTCCCGATGTTTGGCGTAACAACCGGGCTGTATCCGCGCTTCATCTGCTCATCTTTCAAAAACTCAGACAGCGTTTCTCTGAGCAACGCGCCGTTGGGAAGCCAAAGCGGCAGACCCTGCCCCACGATCGGCGAAAACATGAACAATCCCAGTTCGCGCCCAAGCGTGCGGTGATCGCGCTTTTTGGCCTCTTCTAAATTGTGCAGGTAACGTTCCAACTCCTCCTGCGTTTCGAACGCCGTACCATAAACGCGCGTCAACATCCGGTTTTTCACGTCGCCCCGCCAGTACGCGCCTGCGATGTTCAGGAGTTTGAAATGCGAAATCTTTCCCGTGCTCTCAACATGCGGCCCACGGCACAGATCCGAAAACTCGCCCTGCGAATAAAACGTGATCGTTTCGCCCTCGGGAATGTCGTTCAGCAGTTCCACTTTGTAAGGCGTTTGGTGCATCCGTTCGATTCTTGCAACTGCATCCTGTCGCGAAACTTCCTCGCGAACGATGGGCAGATCGCGCTCGGCGTTTTCGCGCATCTTCGCCTCGATGCGTTCCAAATCCGCTTCGGTGAGTTTCTGCTCGCCGAAATCTACGTCGTAATAAAACCCGTTTTCGATGGGCGGGCCGATCGTCAATTTCGCATCGGGAAACAGCTGCAAAATGGACTGGGCCATCAGATGCGCGGCAGAGTGGCGCAATGCGTAGAGCCGCGACTGTTCGTAAGAAACGCTCATTGGGAAACACTCCATCGCCTGCCAGCGCCAACGTCAGGATGTGCGGCGCGGCCGCATATCCAGTTCAGTGGCGGGATTCGGCGTCGGTTCCCAAGCATTGACCTCGTGGCTCGCACGATTATACTTGATCCCGCCCCCGAAGTTTTTGGGGCTGCGGCGGGAGCGATTGGGAACAACAGTTTAGGAGTCGTACTTTTGAGTTCAATTGCCACGGGTTTTATTTCGCAGCATCTGAACCTTTTTCCGACTCCTTGGATCCTTAGACTTTCTGAAGATGCGCCTAAGTTCCCTCAATCCGTTCATGAAAATTGCGGGTTTACGCGACTTCGATCATCACTGCAGTTGCTTCGCCGCCCCCGATGCAGGGCGAAGCGATTCCGATTCCGCCGCCCCTTCTTTTCAGCTCATAAGCCAGCGTGAGAATCAGCCGCGTCCCCGTCATGCCGATCGGATGTCCCAGCGCCACCGCGCCGCCGTTTACGTTCAGCTTCTCGCGCGGAATCCCCAACTTGTCCGACACCGCGAGCGCCACCACCGAAAACGCTTCATTCACTTCGAAAAGATCCACATCGTTCACCGATTTTCCCGTCGCATCGAGCAGTTTTTGAATCGCGAACGATGGGGCAGTCGTAAACCATTCAGGGGCTTGCGCGTGCTGCGCGTAGCCCAAAATTTTTGCCAGCGGCTTGAGGCCCCGCGATTCGACCGCCGAGGCCGAGCCGACGATCAATGCCGCGCCGCCGTCATTGATCGAAGAAGCGTTGCCTGCCGTTACGCTGCCATCCTTTTCGAACGCCGGACGCAGCGAAGGAAGTTTTTCGATGTTGCCTTTGCCGGGCTCTTCGTCTTTTTCAACCAGAAGCGGGTCGCCTTTGCCTTGCGGCACAGAAACCGGAACGATCTCATCCGCCAACCGGCAGGACGCCTGCGCATCCAACGCACGCCGATACGATTCTGCCGCGTACTCATCCTGTCGTTCGCGCGGGATTCCGCATTCGCGCGAGCAGAGTTCGCCCGCGTTTCCCATATGAATGTTTTTGTAAGGGTCCCAAAGTCCGTCGTGAATCATCAGATCAATCAGTTCGCCGTTTCCCATGCGATAGCCGGTGCGGGCCTTTTGCAGTATGTAAGGAGCGCACGACATGCTCTCCATGCCTCCGGCCACGACCAAGTTTGCGTCGCCCGCCTTGATGGCTTGAGCTGCCATCATCACGGTCTTCATTCCGCTTCCGCACACTTTGTTCACTGTGGTGCAAGGAACCGATTCGGGGATTCCCGCAAAAATCGCCGCCTGCCGGGCCGGCGCCTGCCCAACCCCGCCCGACAAAACGTTGCCCATCAGCACCTCGTCAACCTGATCGGGCTCCAGGCCGGCGCGCTCCAGGGCGGCTTTGATTGCCGCCGCGCCAAGTTTGGGCGCTGGAATCGAGCTGAGTGCGCCCATGAAACTTCCGATCGGAGTCCGAGCGCCTGAAACGATATAAGGAAATTCGCTCATTTTCATTGCCGCTGCCAAAAAATCCAAATTTTTGCGGTGATTTTTTGTGCAAGTGTACCGTTATAATCTCTACAGGTTATTCAAAATTGTACCAGGCAGCCGCCCGGACGCGGTCTCCAAGGCAACCTATCTCGTGGGGGACGAGGCTATGCAAAACGGAGCGACCATCCGCATCCTTATCGCGGATGATGAACAGGAAGCGCGCGACGCCGTTCGCGCACAAGTAGAACAGATCGGCCACACCGTTGCGGCAGAGGCAGGCGACGGCGCGGAGGCAGCAGAACTCGCCGCACTCCACAAACCCGATCTCGCCCTCATTGATATCCGCATGCCGAAACAGGATGGCATCGAGGCCGCGAGGCAGATTATCGAACAAACTGGTTGTCCCGTCATCCTGCTGACCGGACATACCGATGAAGACCTGATCCGAGAGGCCGCGGACGTCGGTGTGTACGGCTATCTAACCAAACCCGTGAGGCTGGCAGACCTCCAGCCGATCATCGAGGTGAGCCTTGCGCGCCACCGCGATCTCACCGTTGCGAAGCGCAGGCTCGAGGCGACCAAAATCATTCAAAGGGCCAAAGGGATTCTGATGGATCAGTACGGCCTTTCCGAAGAAGAAGCGCACAAGAAAATCCATTTCGCCGCCAGAAGCAACAACAGGCAGATGCAAGACGTCGCCGACGAAGTGATTCAAACCCGCAAACTTCCGTAAGCCGCCGCCGGGGAGGTACGCTCGTTGCAATATGCCGACGGCTTCGGCGACCACGCTTGCCAACCTCACCATCAACACGATCCGCGGCCTGGCGATGGACGCCGTCCAGAAAGCCGGCAACGGCCACCCTGGAATGCCGATGGGCGCCGCAGCGATCGGATACGCCCTGTTCCGCGATCAT
>JAJPJR010000034.1 GCA_021324165.1 Armatimonadota bacterium | reverse complement strand
CCGACGCCATCTATGGGCGACAACAAGCCGTGCAAAACATGATAAAGGCCGTGATATTCGTTCAGGCGCTCGAACGATGCCACATCTTTGGGATCGCCCACCACGCAGATCGTCTCCTTCGAGCGGCGGACATCCGAACAGATTTCACAAATCTCTTCGGAAGAGAACGATTGACAAACCGCGCAAAGGCGTACCGTTCGACGCGCTTCCTGCATCGCCTGGGCAAACTGAATCACATCGTCTTCCGGCAAGCGCAGAATGTGAAATGCGAGCCGTTGCGCGGATTTCGGACCGATTCCTGGAAGCCGTTCAAGCTGCGAGATCAAAACCGCAAGCGGCCGCGCATACAGCATTTAGAATCCCGGCAGGTTCAGCCCGCCCGCAATTTCGCGCATGCGCGTTTCGCGCAGTTCCAGGGATTTGGCATACCCATCGCGCAGGGCGAGCAGAATGGCATCCTCGAGCGATTCCACATCGTCGGGGTTTGCGAGTTCCTTCGGCACAACAATCGAAAGAATCTCTCCCACGCCGTTGTATTTAACTTTGACTCCCGAGTTTTCCACCTCGACGGTCTCTAATTTCAGCTCTTCCTGCAGCGAATTGGCGCGTTCCATCGCCGCTTGCGCCTGTTTGTATAACGATCCCATGTTGCCAAAACCTTTCGGCAGTTTCATTTTAGTTCTCCGGTTGCACGCCGAACAGATCCTGAACGGCGTTTGCAAGGGGCTCGCCTTGCAGCGGCGATTCTACCGCCTCGGGCGCAGTTTCTTCCGGCTGTTCAGAAGCGAGAATGAATTCCAAACGCCATTGATCGCCGCCCATCACCTTTTGAAACCGTTCCAAAATTCTCCTTCGCACTTCGTCTTTTCCCATCAGGCGGTCGTGCTGAAACCCGCGCGGAAACTGAATCCGAACGGTGTTTCCTTCCACACCTGCAACCGAAGTGCCGCGGATCAGCGGCCACACCTTCGCCACGTGCGCTTGAATGTCGGCAATCGTTGCGTCCCATTTTTCCTGCATCGGGTGGGCGTTTGTTGAAACAGGCTTAGGGCTCGCAACTGCCGCTTGAGCCGGGGCCCCGTTCACCGGTTTTTCGATAATGGGCACGGCGGGCTCTTGAATCAATTTTAGCAAAGTCAGTTCCAGCCACAAGCGCGGCAGCCCGACGTCCCGAACCTCTTTATAAGCATCCGCAGTAATCGAGCGGAACCGCAGAAGGTTTTCTTTGCCGATGCGCGCAGCAAACGCGTGGTCGGCAGCTCGCTGCTCCGGCTCTGCAGAAAGCATCGCATCGGCACCGAACGCCGCATAAGTCAGCGCAGAAAGCCTGTGCAGCAAGCCTTCCAAAATCTGGCGGGGTTCTTTGCCTTCTCGAATCGCTTCATCTGCCGACATCAAAACCGAACGCACATCTCCGGCCAATGCCGCTTCCAAAATCCGATTGGAATGCGCTTCGCTCAACAGCCCCAACTGGCGCGTAACGCCATCCAAACTGATCTTTCCTTCCCAACTCACCACTGCCTGTTCGAGCAGCGTGAGCGCGTCTCGGAAACCGCCGTCAGACATCCTGGCAATCGCATTCAACGCGGCCGGCTCCGCTTCGATGCCCTCACTCTTGCACACTTGCTCCAAACGGTTCACAATGTCGCGCATCGTTCCCCGATAGAATTCAAACCTTTGGCACCGGCTGCGAATCGTTACGGGGACTTTCCAAAACTCCGTGGTCGCAAGCACAAACACCACATGTGCCGGCGGCTCTTCAATCGTTTTCAGCAGCGCGTCGAAAGCCTTAGCAGAAAGATCATGAACCTCGTCAATGATATACACCTTCATCCGGGCTTCCATCGGCGTGTACCGGGCCCGCTCGATAATGTTGTTGCGCACGTCTTCCACACCGGCTTCGCTCGCGGCGTCCAGCTCCAGCACGTCGGGGTGACTCGAGTTGGTGATCGCCTTGCAGATAGCGCATACGTTGCACGGCGTGGCAATCGGCCCTTGTTCACAGTTCAGCGCTTTGGCAAGAATTCGGGCTGCGCTGGTTTTGCCCGTTCCCCGCGGCCCGGTGAACAGATAGGCGTGCGCAAACCGGCCGCTCGCAACCGCCGCTTGCAGCGTTTTGGTAATGTGCTCCTGCCCGATCAGGTCTTCAAACGTTTGGCTTCGATATTTTCGATAAAGCGCGAGTTGTGCCAAGGGGCGCTCCTGTTGCGCCGGGAAGGTTGCGTCGCGCGGGCCTTCGACTTACCGTTGCTACCTTCCGGTCCTGGCGGGGTTCACCGAAATACCGCCGCGCAGTTCCCGGCTGATCCATCATAGCATTTTATCGCCGAAGCGATCGCTCGATAATGTCGCCCGTATCGCGGGTTACGACTTCTTTGTATCCCGGCGACCGATACGTGTATCCGTTGCGATATTCGCCGCGCCGCAGAATCATATCGCGGGTCAGATCAATCGAAGCGAACAAAACGCGCGCCGGCTTGCGCATCTCGGTGTTCAAATACCGCTTGTCGGTCATGCCTTCGCCGTCCCAGCCGATTTTGTCTTGAATATGATTGGGAGCGCTCCGCGGCGAAAAGTAAAACTCCAAAGTGTATTTACCCTCTTTGAACGGATACATCGTTGGATTCCGGCTCATGTCAATCCGCCGATCAAACTGACCGTTTTGCGTGTAAAGCGAATCCTGCATGTACGTGTGATCCTTATCTTTGTCGAAGTCCAAGTCCTTCGAAGGAGCCCATTCGATCACATAGTCCGAATCCCGAAGCGTGCAGCGAATCCGCGCCCCCGTCGTAGGAATTCCCCAGTTTCCCGTCACCCTAAGCACTCTCGGCTGAACGATCTCCACCTTAAATGCAAACCCCAAATCAACGGGGTTCTGCGTGTCATAAGGCATCGCGTCATAATCGCCCCGCTTCTTGGCGAAATAACCGCGCGATGTCATCCGTATCAACATCGTATTAAGATTCGTCTCGGCTACGTCTTTTCGAATCCCGATGTCCCGCAAGCCGTCAGGATGTTCAGGCGTCTTCGATTCGTCATACGCCTTTTGAAACTCAACTTCCAAATTGCGGAAAACCTGCAGCGCCTTTTCGGGGTCGCCGTTTTTCAAAGCCGCGTGCGCCACCATGCTTTTCAATGCGGGAATCACGTCGGGCTTCGAAACCGCTTCCTCGAAAAGCTGCTCCGCCCGATCGTAACGGTCCTCTACTTTGTGATAGTACATCCACCCATATTCGTGATACAGCCGATACGTATCGGGGTTTTGATGCACGCCATCATCCAACAGTTTGAGCGCAATTGGCACATATCTGCGATCACTGCGGTTCTGCTCGTCAGTAAAGTTATAACCGATGTGCCACGAACCGGTCGCATAAACTTCAATCTGCCGAGGATCGAGCCAAGTTACCAGCCGAATGATCGGCAGCACCGCATCGAACTGACCGTTGTCGAAATACTCGTCCGCCTTAATCCACAATATCCCCGCCACCATTTCGCGCAAACCCGCAAGCGAAGCCAGCAGCTGGTCGGTGGAAAGCCCTTCCGTTACGCCCACTTTGTGCGTGCTGTATCTCTGTTTCCACATCGGAAAGATCGAAAACTGATTCAGCGCTCCTTGAAACACGAAGAGCACAATCACAATCGCCCAAAGTTTTCGCCGATTGATCCGCATCTAAACCTCTTTATTGTCGAACACCAGCACCGAAAGAATCAGCAAAATGCCGATATAAACAAGCGCCATAATCATCCCTTGGGTCATATACACCAAGTCTCCGCCGCGCATCACCTGGCCGCCCTGGGTTGCTCCCGATGAGATGTCCAAAGACCCGAAATTCGGAATTACGTAATGCGCAACCCGCGCAACGATGCTCATGAATCCCGAGCTCTCCCGCGTTACGTATGTCTCGAAAATCGGGTTCATCAGCGTGCCGAAAATGAACACAAGCCCCGTCAGGAAAAAGTTGATCACGGGCGTAGAGAACGTGGAAAAGAACATCGCCACCGCAGCAAGCAGAGCCATCTGAAACAGCAGCAAAAACGCGGGCTGAATGATCGGCATCAGCTGCGAAACGCTCCATGCACTTTGTTGAATGGCGAACGCCACCAACAAGACCACGGTCATCATCACCAGCATAATCGCAAGCGCGCCCACGCTCCCCAAATATTTTCCGATCAAAAACTGCGACCGCAGAACCGGTTTCGAAAGGATCGTATAGATCGTTCTGCGTTCCACCTCGTTTGGCAGCAGATAAACGGTGAGCGTTACCGCCAAAATCGCCGAGGTGATTTTCAAAATGCCGAGCACCATCTGAATCAGCACGTCGTGCTGGCCGCGGATCGAAAGCGAGCTGATCGCCGGAGTCAGAATCAGCATTGTCAGCCCGACCATCATAATGATCAGCAGCACCTTGCGCCGAATCGCTTCACCGAGCGTCGTACCTGCTATCGCAAAAATCGCGTTCATCCGTTGCTCCCATCAACATCGTCTTTGCTCTGAATCGTTTCAACAAAAAGGTCCTCGAGCCGTTTTCGGCGGGGAATAATGCTCACGATGGTGCCTTTCGCGGCGCGGATCGCGTCAATGAAATCCGCCGTCGGAATCGTGTCCGCCGCGTCAATAATCAGCCGATCGCCGTGCTGAGAAATGATCACACCGTCGTGGTTGATCTTTTCTCGCAAATCTTGCGGAACACCCTCGGCCGTAATCTCCACGCGGCCGCCGCGCAGCAGGTCGTCCAGTTTGCCTTGCACCTTCACGCGGCCCGTGTTCAAAATCGCAACCCGGTCGCAAATCCGCTCCACGTCCGAAAGTTCGTGGCTCGATATGAACACCGTTTTGCCCTGCTCGCGCATCCGCAAAATCAGGTCGCGAATCTCCACGTGCGCAATCGGATCGAGTCCCGCGGTCGGCTCGTCCAAAAACAGCAGCTGAGGGTCATTGAGCAGACTCTGCGCAAGGCCGATCCGCTGCTGCATCCCTTTGGAATACTGGCTGATCGGTTTGCCCGCGGCGTTCGCCAAGTTCACATATTCCAACAGTTCGTCAATTTTCTTGTCTTTGTCGTCTCCCCGCAAATTGAACAGCCGCGCATAAAAATTCAAAATCTCTTTGCCGGTCATGTGCTCGTAATAGTAAGGCTTTTCCGGCAGATAACTCAGTTTTCGGTGAATCGCAATGTTGCCGATCTCTTTTCCCAGCACCTCGGCTTTGCCCGAGGTCGGGTAGATGATGCTGAGCAGCATCTTAATGGTCGTGGTCTTCCCAGCGCCGTTCGGCCCCAAAAAGCCGAAGATCTCTCCCTCCTCGACTTCCAGGTTCAGTTTGTGCACAACGTCCACCCGGCGGGTGCGCGTCTTGTAGGCTTTGGTGAGGGCTTCAGTTCGTATCGCTAAGGCCAAATCGAGGGTCTCCTCCAACGGTTTCGGGCAATGCGGCAGTATACCGTCCACCGGTTTTGCGCCAGTCCCGCCCCAAACCTTGCGGGATTTTTAGGCAGGTATTTCGTAGGGTGGACTAAACCTCGCACTTTTTCTTGCATCTTGCGGCAGAATGGCTGCATCCATCGTCGCTATACTGTAAACTAACGCCGCCTGAGTTCTGAGGCAGGAGGAGAGGATCTCCCCAAAACGGGCTGGGCGAAAAAAAAGATTGCGGGGACGTGCTTTGCTCTCCTTTCGGCGTTCCCGCTCTTTTTGTGTCACCCATCAGCCGGTCTCGGCCTCATCGGAGAGTTCGGATCCTCGCCCGCCCGCAGCGACTCCCTTGCGCCCTCCGCCCCCTCTGACAAACATTCGAACAGGTTGCGCACATGCTGTCCAAGCCGGTCGTCGCCCAATCCGCCCGCCTCGATCTGGCCGACCAGAAGCCGCGCGAGCTCCAGCGCCCGCAAACGCATCTGTTCGGCTTCCGGTTCGGGAGGGTTTTCGCCTTCCATCCGAGGTTCTGCCAGCAGGAGCACCAGTTCCAGCACGGTCTGTTTGGCTTCGGGAGCATCGTGCTCCTCGATTTTTGCCAAGATTCGCTTGGCGATCGTCCCCGCATGAGGAAGGTTCAATGGAAGATCGAAAAACGCGCTCATGCCGCTATGCCTCCATGAACCTTTGCACCAACCGGTGAAAATGGTGCACGTT
>JAJPJR010000070.1 GCA_021324165.1 Armatimonadota bacterium | reverse complement strand
TCATTTCAAGCGCAGTTTGCAAAAACCGATTCGGAAGGCAACAACCTAACGAACAGCAAAAGCGATGTTGGCATCATCAGCGCCATGTGGAATCCGAGCAAACGAACCAGCGTGCACTTAGACGTTTCCCAAAGCAACACCCAACTGCTCAACGTTTCGGGAAAAAGCAAAACCACGATGTTCGGAATCGGATTTGATCACAGTTTCAATTCGCATTGGAACATCGCGGCGAACTATGCCAAAACCAGTTTCGGCGGCGTGGGGCTTGGAGAGTTCGATCAGAACCTCGATTCCTATGACGCGCACCTGAATTATTATCCGGCAAAGAATCAACGCGCCTTCATCGAACTCAGCCACGGACGCACCAACGGCTACCGAGCCGACCTTCAAGAGACTTTCGCGGTGGGCTACTCATATGACATTCTGCCCGGCGTTGCGCTCGTGGGCATGTATCGGATCCGCAGCCTCACGAACTTCAGCATTGACACCCAAAACAACGGCTATCGAAGCGCAGGTTTCGATCTGGAACTCCAGATCAACTTCCGCAGGTAGTTAGTTCGGCTTTTTCCACGGCCCCCAATGCTTCAAAATGAATCCGAGATAGATCGCATGCCGGTCGCGCGTATTGATGTCGCCTCCCAAGCCGTGACTTCCGGTTGGATCAACCACAAGTTCCACCAGCGGTCCTAAGCCGTATTGCAGAAGTTTTCGATACACCTTAATCGTGTCTTGGAAAAGAACGTTGGTGTCTTCCATTCCGTGCAGCAGCATCAGCGGCGATTTTAGGTTTTTCGCTAAATAGGTGAGCGAAAACTTGTCCAAATCTTCGGGCTTGCCTTCGTGCGATTGGCCGATCACGCCGCCCGAGTACCAGTTGTTATAGTTTTGCCACTCGGTTGGGCCCGCTCCAGCGATTCCAAGCGTAAACACGTCGGGTGCGGTGTACATGCACATCTGCGTTTGGAATCCACCGAACGACCAGCCGTTGATTCCAACTTTTTTGGGATCAATGCCGTAGTTTTCGATCAGGAACTTCACGCCGTCGCTCAAATCTTCGACTTGGGCAACGCCCGGCGCGTCCCAATTCGCTTTGCCAAACACCGCTCCATAGCCGCTTTGGCCGCGCGTGTCAATGGTTACCGTCACATAGCCGAGTTCTTTGGCAAGATACATGTTGAACAGATACGCCGTGGTGTTGAACGATCCGTCCACAACCGACCTGCCGGTGCCAAGCGGCCCACCGTAAACGTAAATCATCAGCGGCCGTTTGTCCTGTTTTTTGAAACCTGGCGGCAGAAACATGAACCCATAAAGCGTCTGCCCGTGCCGGTTTTTATAGGTGAACAGTTCCGGCTTCAATACGTTAACTTTGTCGAACCCTTCGCGGTGGCTGTGGGTCAGCACCTTTTCGTGCCCGCCATCTTTCACGTCCATCACATAAAGTTCGCTGGGCGTGCTCCAGTTGGAAAATGAAACGGCGCCAACGCGGTCGTGATGTCCTATCACCGGTTCACCGTAGTTTCCCCGCATTTTCGAAAGTCGCACGAATTCGCCGGTTTCGACATTCACGCGATACACGTTCATATCCGCCGGTGATTCTTTGCACGAATGCACAAACAGCCATTTGCCGTCTTCGCTCATTTTGATCGGATACGTTTCGTACTCCCCTTTTGTGATCGGAGCCGCGCCCTGGGTATCGGGATCAATCATCCAAGCGTTTCTGTAGCCGCTGGTTTCCAGCATCGCTACGATTTTTTTGCCATCGGGAGTGAAAAACGGCGAAGCCATGCTGGGCGTGGTGTGCTCACCATCGGCGGTCGTTTTGAAAACCGTTTTGAGCTCTTTTCTTTCGACATCGGCAACCACAATGCACAACTCTTTTTGCGTGCGCTTCCAGGTTGCAAAAACGAACTTTTTGGAATCGGGCGACCAGGGGTGTTCATTCACGCTGGTCTGCCAATACTCCTCGCCGCCCGGATACTTCCAAATCTCCCACGGTTTGCCGTCGTTTTTGGGATTCTGTTTCGGGTCGTCGTTCAAATCATAAAGATACATGTACTGCTCTTGGTTGAACTTGTCATCGGCAACGGAGCGCGAAGTTTTCTGTGCCTGCGCAAAACGATCGCGATAGGTGATGAAATCCACCTGCCGCTCCGGCCCCAAAGAACGAAAACTGGTCATCATCAGCTTTGTGCCGTCGGGCGAAATGCGAAATCCCGCCATCTCCATGTTGTTGGGCAGAACGGGATTCAGCTGCTTGATGTTCGAACTATCGAACTTCACGCGATACACGCCGCCGCCGCGCAAAAACGTGAACCCGTCATCGTTCGGCGTCCATCCAATTGCGCGTTCCGAGTCGCGCGTGTCGGTGAGCCTGACAAAACCGGGCCTATCCACCGAGCCTCGAAACACATCTCCCTTATACACGAACAGAAAGTCGTGCGAGTTGTGCGCCCATTCCACCTCTTGAATTCCGGCATATGAAGGAAGCGGCTCCTTCCGTTTGGCATCTTCCTCTTTTTTCTTCTGAATGTATTCGCGATACTCCCGGTCGCTCATCTTGTCGGCTTTCTGTTCGTCTTCTGCCTCTTTTTTGTATCGTTGAATCGCCTTGGGAATGTCGCGGTCGAAATCTGCAAACATCTCGATGCTCGTGATCTGCTTGGATGTTCCGGTTTTGGTGTCAAAAATCCAAAGGTTCGGCCCGCCCTTCACATCGTAAGGATTCCAGCAATAAGCCAAATACCGATCGTCAAACGACCATTCCAAATTCGTCGCCGGTCTCCCGAAGTAACTCCGCCTTGGATAAAGATCGTCCAGCGTCAGCGACTGGCCGAACGCAAGAGCCCAACCCAGCCCCACAAATAACCACGTTACGAGTTTGCGCAATGTCTATCTCCTTTTCGGTTTTCGTTTCGATTCCGCCACCGCCAGCGCTTTCTCGACCCATGGAGCAAGCGCCTTGGGCCGCGACAATAACCGATGCGGCAGTTCGTGATACCCCATCGGAGTGGGAGAATCGTAAGGAAAAAACGGCTCCATCCCCTCCTTCTCGAAATCCTCGCGGTTCAGATCGCCGGTTTTGAAATACAGCCGATCCTCGGCGATCAGCGCGAAGAACAGATCGCCCGCATAAATTCCCACTCCTCCGAACATCGGCCGAGTCCGTATCTCCACCACCTTCGAAAGAGCCTCCTCCACTTTTTCCCGATATTCTTTCGAAAAACCCATCCCGCGCAACAGCCTACTCCCACCTGCGTCTTCGGTTTTGGGGTAAGAAACAGCCCCTAACCCCTGTTCGTCCAACTCACACAGCCGAAGATCATGCCGCTTTTCCCTCTGTTCGCTCTTGCCATCGGCTCGGCAGCTCCTGCCGCGGCCGGCGATCTCAACCTTCTGCTGACAGAAAAACCCGCGGCCCGCGCCGAACTCCAGCGCCGAATCGCCTCGCTCGTCGCGCAGGAAGCCCGCGCGCTCGACGCGATCTGCCGCCCCTATTGGACCGCCCGGCAAAAACTGGGGCTTGCGCGCCGTGATATTCCGTTCATCGCGCCGCGCGTCGTCCGCCTCGTTCCCGACCCCGACGCGAACGCTCAGCGCCCCGCTTCCGCCCCAATCAATCTTGTCTTCGATGCCGACAATTCGACGCACGGTTTCACCACACAATACCGCCTCCTGCTTCAAGACACTTTCAACACTGTGAAATCCACTCTCGACGCGATGTACGGCCAGCCGTATTTAGGCGGAAGCGTGCACGTGGAGAATCACGATCTGGATATCGGAGACCGCGACGCGGTGGCAGGCGGGTTTTATCTGCCAAACGACGGCAGTGGCAACCAGGCGATCTGGTTTCCTGTTTACAACCTGCGCGAAACCGCAGTCGTGAACTTCATTCACTGTCTTATCCTTGCTTATATGGGACCGGCGATGCCTGCATACAACGCATGGTCAGAAGGGTTTGCGCGAGCGGGAACAACGTTCGTGGTTCGCCAAGGGATTGTGCCCAACGAAAATCCTCCGCTCGAATCTGACCTTTTGCAATCGGTGCTCGACAACAGTTACGACAACAGCGCGCTTTATGATTGGTACAACCAGCCGCCGCTCGGAAACAACAAATTCATCGCCGACAACTTGCGCGACATCCCGCTTCCCATCGGCGGTTCGCTCGGCGGAATCTTTTTGATGCGGTACCGGCAGGCAGGAACGGCGTGGGCCAAGTTCATTGATCCTTATGGACCAGGTTTCTTTGCGGCGTTTTTGGCCAATTACTACCCGCAATATACGCTCGATAACAGCGCGGCATCAAACGCGGCGCTTCTCAAGCAGATTGCGCAATCCACAATGGACACGTTGAACGGAGGTCCGAATGCGACCATCGAAGGCCAATCGTTCCAAACGTGGTGCAATCACCAGTACATTCTCGATACGTCCATTTCGCTTGGCAAAAAGATGTTCGTGGAACCGATCCCGATCACGTCGGGGCTCTCGTCAACCGATTTTGGCGTGTTCGCAATCTGGGCAACATATTTCGAAACACTCGCGCAGGGAAACGAAAAACTGTTGAGCGGCACGTGTTATCCGATTTTCTGGAATCCCGATTACAACCGAATCTATCCCGAAGGTCAAAACGACCGAATGGAGATCGGCGGGGCGTTCGGCGAAGTAACCCCCAATCTGACCGATGATTTCGGCGGAGATTTTTACCGCGCGACAGTCGAGCTCCCGGTCTCCGATATCATCGGCCGCGCGCTCCTTCCCGCAGGAGCGATCGCCACCGCATCCAACCCGATTCCGAACACGTTTTTTGGCACCGTGA
>JAJPJR010000026.1 GCA_021324165.1 Armatimonadota bacterium | reverse complement strand
TCTTGGCTGCTTCCTGCGCGGCCCTCGAATCCGCCAAAAAACGTTTGCCAACGATCTGAGCCGGAACCATCGCGCCGCGGACCAGAAGTTCGCACTCTCCCGGCGCAGAATGCTCGGAGGCAGCGAAAGCAAAACCGATTCCGCAATCCAACAACGGCGAAAAAACGCCGCTGGTCATCACACCGATTCTCTGCCCGCCGCGATACAGTTCGTAGCCTTCGCGCGGAATCATCTTGCTTTTCATTTTCACGCCAACAAGTTTTTTGGAAGGCCGTTCTGCGCGCATCTTGTTGATCGCATCCGAACCGATGAACGTTTTGGTTTTTGAGCACACCCACCCGAGCCCCGCCTCGATCGGGTTGATTTTGTCGCTGATCTCATGACCATATAACGGGAGCCCTGCCTCCACCCGCAGCGCGTCGCGCGCCGCGAGCCCGCACGGAACGACGCCCTGCTTGATCAGAGCGCGCCAGATGTCGGGAGCAAAGTCGGAAGGCATCACCAGTTCGAAGCCGTCTTCGCCCGTGTATCCCGTTCTGCCCACAAACGTGCGCACGCCGCCGATGGCGCATTCCGCGGAGTGATATTTTTCGATCCGCATCAGGTCTTCGGATGCAACGGCCTGCACTTTTTCGCGCGCCGAAGGGCCCTGCACCGCGATCATCGCCGTGAATTCGGTTTCATCTTCGAAACCGGTTTCGTCAGCGCCGTGCTCCAAAAACCACGCGACGTCTTTTTCGCGGTTTGCGGCGTTGATAATCACCCGAAACTCATCACGCGCGATCCGGTACACGTAGATATCGTCAACAACCGTTCCGTCCGGATAGCAGAGCATCGAATATTGCGAACCGTGATCGGCAAGGTTCGAAACGTCGTTGGTGGTGAGGTTTTCGAGCAGATCGAACGCACCTTCCCCCAAGAACCTGGTTCTGCCCATGTGCGACACATCGAACATCCCTGCCGACGACCGCACCGCTTTGCACTCCGCGATCACGCCGGAATACTGCACCGGCATCTGCCAGCCCGCATACTCCACAATGCGCGCGTTCGATTCCAGATGACACGGATACAAAGAGGTTCGTTTTGGCTCCACGCGGGAAGTTTACCGGCGATCTGATTCATCATCAGAAAACTGTGGCACCGGATGCAAGGCTGATCGTGGGAGTGCTCGGCCCGACGGCATCGGGCAAAACCGAGCTGGCAGAAAAGATCGCCGACACCCTGGACTGCAAAATCCTGAACGCCGACGCGTTCCAGATGTACCGCGGGCTGGACATCGGAACCGCCAAGCCGGTGGACCGAAGCAGGTACCTGATGCTCGATTTTCTGCCGCCGGAAACGTCGTACACGGTCGGCAGATTCCTGGCCGAAGCGCGGCCGTTGATGCGATCCGAACTGGAGCGGACGTCGAGCGTCGTGGTAGCCGGCGGTTCGGGGCTTTACGCCCGGGCGCTGCTCGAAGGGTTCATGCCTTCCCCGCCCGGAGATCAAGCCGAGAGGGAGCGGCTTACCCTGCGGTTCAAAGAGGTCGGAGGAATGCGGCTTGCCCAAGAAGCCGGATTGGACGCGGCGAGCCTCTCGAACAGCACGCTGAACAATCCGAGGCACCTGGTAAGGATGATCGAGCGGACGCGCCTTCCCGCCGCCGGCCGCCAGGCGGTTCGCGAAGCCTCCACGCTCAAACTTGTTCTCGATCCGCCAAGGCAGGTGCTGCGAGATCGGATCGCCCAAAGAGTGATTTTTCAGATCGAAAGCGGATGGATCGAGGAGGTTCGGTCGTTAATGAAGATGGGTGTGCAGCTCAATTCGCCCGCGTTTCGGGCGATCGGGTATGCCGAACTTGCCCAGTGCGTTCTGGGAAACTTGACAATTCAAGACGCAACGGATAGGATAATCACAAGGACGCGCAGATATGCGAAAAGGCAGGCGAGTTGGCTTCGAATGGAGCCCGACGCCGTACGTTTGGAATGGCCCGTCAGGTGGCGGGATGTGCATGCGATGTTATTGGAGCGCAAGTCCGATGAAAGTTAAAAAACTTGGGAGGAACCGGCATGAGTAAGGCGATGAACTTACAAGATACGTTTCTGAACCAACTGCGAAAGGAAAACGTGGGTGTTACGATCTATTTGAATGGCAACGTTCAACTCAAAGGATACGTCCGCGGGTTCGACGCGTTCAGCATTCTTTTCGAATCGCCCGGAAAGCCGGTGCAGTTAATTTACAAGCACGCCGTTCTTGCGATTCTGCCTGCCGAGGCTGTGGCGGCATATCGCCCGCAGGCCGGCAAGGTGCACGCCGAGGAGCACTCTTGAACGCGATCCGCTTCACGAAAATGCACGGAATCGGAAACGATTTCATTGTGATTGATGGGGTTACAACGCCTGCGCCGAACGACGATCTGCGCAAGCTGGCGATCGCGATCAACGACCGGCGAGCGGGGGTAGGCGGCGACGGTCTGATCCTGATCGTTCGAGACCCCGACGGCGTTTTGCGCATGCGCATGCTGAACCCCGATGGAAGCGAAGCGGAGATGTGCGGCAACGGCGTAAGGTGCGCCGCCAAACTCGTTCGCGAGCGGAAGATCGCAAACGAAAACCCGATCGCCATGCGCACCGGAAACGGTTTGCTGAGTTTGGAAACGGGAAGCCGAACGGGCAACGGCACCGTGGACTGGGTGAAGGTGGATATGGGCGTGGCGAGGCTGGAGCGGGGGCAGATTCCGATGACCGGCCCTGCCGCCGAAAAAGCGATCCGCTTCGCGTTGAACGCGGCTGGGCAGACGTTCGAAGCGGCCGCGGTTTCGATGGGGAATCCGCACTGCGTGATATTTGTCGAAAACGTGGACGCAGTGCCGCTCGAAGTTTGGGGACCAGGGATCGAAAACGCGCCGGAGTTTCCGAATCGGGTGAACGCGCAGTTCGCTCAAATCGTTTCGCGCACCGAAATTAAAATGCGCACTTGGGAGCGCGGAGCGGGAGCAACGCTCGCATGCGGAACTGGAGCGTGCGCCGTCGCCGTTGCGGCTTTCGAAAACGGGTTAACCGAACGTGAAGTTACGACGCATCTTCCTGGAGGCGATCTGAAAATCGAATATCGTGAAGACGGGCGGGTGTTGATGACCGGCCCGGCGGTTACCGTTTTTGAAGGCGTTTGGCCTGCGTGATCGTTATGCGACTCCGCGGCTCGAGTGCGTTTTAATGCTCTCGACCAGATCTGCGAGCCACGCGTGCGAATTCTGCGAATAGTCGAAAAACTCCACGCCATATCCGTTCGGTTCAACGGCGCGCGCGACGATTCCGAAAAGTTTGTGGCATCCCGACGTGAGCGGGTCGGTGAGGGCGATCGAAACAAGATCGCCGCGGATCAACGGAACTTGGGCGGTGAGAAAACAGCCGGTTTCGCTGATGTTTTCGATCTTCAGCGGCGCACTGATGATCTGCGGCGCCGATCCCGCTTCCAGCACGACCGAGATGTCGCCTTCCAGGGAAGCCGGGTATCGGATCGCGCGGCGCCTTTCGAGTTCCGTCCAGTCAATCGGCTGCAGTTCGGCGAGCCACCCATCGGGGCCCGATTTTGCATCCACAATCGTCGAAGGCGAGTGCAGCTGAAGATCGGGGCTCGAATAGATGAGCGAAACCCGTTCGCCGGCTTGCAGCCCAAGGGGCTGGTCGGCGTTGAGCCCCTCGATCAAAAACGGGTTGACCGAAAGGATTTTGCCCGTCCGGCGGGCCGCCCCGCTGGGGGTCGAGTTGACGATGAGAACGGTGCTTCCAGTGCGTACCATGTGAAACCTCGCGCAAACTGAAGAGTGGTTTGGAAAGGATTATCGGCTTCCGCCGGGCGGTTGTGAACCCTGCTCCTTTCCCATCAGGCGGCGGGCGAGGGCTTTCCAAACGTACTGGGCCTCTTTGATCCCGAGCCGGGTTCCCACAAACACGAACGCCAAAAAGCCCGAGCCGCCGAGGAGCAGCAGGCGGACGACCGAAAACGCCAGGCTGTGCTTTGCCGCGGGAACCGGTACGGCGGCTCCAGCAAGCCTGATGAGCGCCGCAATGCCAACGGCAAGGGGCAGGGCGGCAAGAATCAGTCGGAGGGTTTCGCTGCCTTCGATTCGGCCGAGCCGGCTCCGCAGGCTGATGAAAAGCAGAATGACCAGGATGATCGCGCAGATCGAAAGCCAGAACGCGAGCCACTCATAGCCGAGATCGAGACGCTGCACCACCCCGCAGCCTGCCACGAACAGAAACGTGGTGATGGTTCCGAGAATGACGGGCGTCCAAGCATCTTCCATGGCGAAAAACGCGCGCGTGAGAATCGGATGAGCGCACCAAGCGAAAACGCCGATGCCGTACATCGCCGCGCATTTGGCCACGAACGCCGTGTCTGCCGAAGAAAACTTGCCGTACTGGTTCTGCACGCGCACGATGTCGGTCGAAAGCGCGACGATGAGCGCGGAAAGAATCAGGCCGACGAACAGCGCGGTGCGTGTTGTTTTGCCAACGGTGCTGAGAAACTGCGCGGATTTGGATTGTGAATGGAACGAAGAGAGCACAGGATAAACGGCGATCGCAAGCGACTGCCCGAAAATTCCAAGCGGAGCCTGCATGATTTTGTTGCCGATATCGAGCGCGGAGATCGCGTGCTGAGGATAGTGTGAACCGAACCATCGAAGAAAGATCGCGTAGATTCCCGGCAGCCCCAATCCAAAAATCACGGGAACCATCAATCGGAGGATTCGCCGAACGCCTGGATGGTTGAAGTCAAACCGGAGTTCGAATTTGGCACCAAACTTTTTGAGCGCGAAGATCGGAATCACCAGGTTGCCGACAACCGCGCCGATCAGCGCGCCCCAAGCCGGGCCGAAGATCGCCGGCGAGATAAGGGGCGCGAAAAACATCGCGCCGCAGATGATTCCTACGTTATAAACGTTGGGCGCCATCGCGGGAATCACGAAGTGGCGCTGGGCGTACATCGTTCCAAAGATCAGGCCGCCGATGAAAAACGCGATCTGGCTGGGAAGAAGCACGCGCGCGAGGTTTGCGGTGAGCGGCTGAATCGAAGGATCGAGGTCTTTGAAGATGATCGAAACGATCGGATCGGCGAAGATCCACGCCGCGATTACGAACGCGGTTACGATCGCGCCAAGCACGCAGACGATCGAAGAGAACACTCTCCACGCTTCATCCGGTTTGCCTTCTTCAACGTAGCGCGTAAAAATCGGGATGATTGCGCTGCTTAGCGCTCCTCCTGCGATCAGGAAATACAGAATGTCGGGAAGAGTGAACGCCGCGACGTACGCATCGCGTTCGAGACTAAGTCCGAACCGGTAGGAGATCGCCGCATCGCGCACAAAACCGAGAATGCGCGAAAGAAAGATCGCAAGCGCCATGCAGCCTCCCGCTTGGGAGAGGGTCATCTGCTTGGGCGCTTGCGGCACTGAGTTTGGTTAGGCGAGGGCCCGGTCTACGGCCTTGGCGATCAGTTCTTGCGAGGTGAATCCTACGATGGTGTCGAACACTTTTCCGTTTTTGAAAATGATGAGCGTGGGGATGCTGAGTACGCCGAACGAGCCTGCGAACTCGGCCTCTTGATCCACGTCTACTTTGAACACCTTGAGCCTTCCTTCGTACTGTTTTGCGATCTCTTCGACGTGGGGCGCGATCGCCTTGCAGGGGCCGCACCATTCGGCCCAGAAGTCCACCAGCACGGGAGTGGGGCTGTTAGCAATTTTCTCTTGAAATTCGTTCGCCGAAAGCGGCGCGGCTGTTGCCATTCGATCAAAACCTCCGATTAGTATACTAATTGTAAGGCAGGTTACCCCGGTTCGTGTTCCTGGGGCCCGTAACAAAAACGGCAGGATTGCGTCAAAATAGCCGAGACGCTGCGGTCGGAAACGATCCTGCAAGGAGGAACAGTTCGCGTGAAGGATTTACTCAAGATTAGTGTGCTTGCGGCAGGCGCCACGTTCATGGGCGCCATGCCCGCGCAGGCTCCCAAGGCCGAAGTCGGCCTGCTGGGAATCAGATTGTATGACACGGGCGTGACCGTGGTGAAGAAGTTCGGCTCTCCCACGGACGTTCAGGCAGTGACGTTCAGCCAGAACAACGCGATGGGAGGCGGAGGCGGCGGCAGCCGCGGTCCATCGGGTGTCGGCGCACCGCCCGCGGGCGGCGGGGGCCGAGGCGCGGCGGGAGGCGCCGAGTTTGTGGTTCCGCCGCTGGGAATTGATCAGGTGAGGCGTCCGCAGGTCGCAGGCGGCCCTGGTGGAGAAAGCGGTGGAGCGCCGAGGCCAGCCGGCGGCGCGGGATCCTCTGGCGGAGGAGCCGGCACGCAGGGAGCCGACAACGTGCAGTATGTCCGCTGGATCTATCGGCGGGGCGCAGGCTCGAGTGTGAACTTCGTGCTGAACAAGTTCAACAAGGTGGTTCAGATCGAAGCGATCGGCGTGGTGGACGGAAGAGTCCGCACCGCAAAAGGAATCACCCTGGGATCCAGCCTCGCTCAGGTCATCAAGCTGTACAGCGATCCTGAAAGCTACGATGTGGGAAGCGACTACTTCATGGTGAAGTTTTTGAGCAAATACAAGGTCGCTTTCAGGCTGACCCGCGAAACCGAAAAAACTCCGTATCGGATCACATCCATCATCGTTTCGGCGGGCCGTGCATAATCGGCTCGAAGGATGCAGACCGACGTCGAACTGATAAAAGAGCGGATTGATTTAGCGGAACTTGTTCGCGAAAGAGTTCGGCTGACAAAATCCGGCAGACATTGGAAGGGGCGCTGTCCGTTTCACGACGACCGCTCCCCTTCTTTTTTTGTGTTCGACGACCAGCGATATTTCTGTTTCGGCTGCAAGGCGAAAGGCAACGCATTCGACTGGGTGATGCAGACCGAGCACGTGCCGTTCGTTGACGCTCTCAAGATTCTTGCGGACATCGCAGGCGTTGCGCTGACAGGAGGCCGGCCAGCGGCTTCGTCGGATGATCAGCGCATTCGGGAGGCGCTGGAAGCGGCACAGGCGTTCTTTCGGTCTCAGTTCGAATCGAGCCACGAAGCGAAGGCGTTTGCCGAATCGCGTGGATTGGACTTTGAAACCTGCTTGAAATGGGAGATAGGGTTCGCGCCGGAGTTTGATGAAGGGCTGATCCGCCATCTGCGCGCGGCGAGGGTGCCGCTTGCAATCGCACAGACCGCCGGTTTGGTGAGCGGCGATGAATCGCAAGGCTACCGCGACTTTTTCAACCGCCGGCTGATGTTTCCGATCCGAGATGAAAAAGGGAGGCTGTCGGCATTCGGCGGGCGGCTGATTGGAACCGGCGAACCGAAATACCTGAACTCTCGGGAGATCGCGGGCGTTTTTGCAAAGAACCGGACGCTTTACGGTTTGAACAAAGCGAAGCCGCGCATCGCTGAGATTCACGAAGCGGTGATCTGCGAAGGGTACATGGATGTGATCGCGTGTCACAAAGCGGGAATCACCCACGCTGTGGCGCCTCTCGGAACGAGTTTCACCACTCATCATGCGCGGCGGCTGAAGCGGATGTGCGAAACGGTGATCCTGGCGTTTGACGGCGACGGGCCGGGAGTCAGCGCAGCGGTTCGAACCGCCGACCTTTGCGCGGGTGAACAGTTAGCGGTGAGAATCGCGAGGATGCCCGAAGGGCAGGACCCAGATGGGGTTCTGCGCTCTTTTGGCGCTGAGCACCTCCGCCAGATCGTTTCGCAGGCACGGTCTCCGCTGAGGTTCGAGGTGGAGATGATGACTGGGAAGGCCGGTGGCGGACCGTTCATCGAAGACCCGGCGTTTTGGAAGCAGGTCGCGAGGGTGCTTGCTCACGGCGACCCGATCGAGGCCGAGATGCTGATCGTTGAGATTTCGGCTCGGCACCCCTCGGCGGCGCATGATCGGAATGCGGCGTCGAGGGCAGTTCGTTTGGAGGTCGAGCGGCTTCGACCCAAGCCGAAGAAGATGAAAGCCCCGCGGAATGTGCAGTCGGCCCGGAGCTTGGATCTGCCGGTCGGGCCTGAGAGGCCGGTCTTGCGCGCTGCGCTGCACGAGGAGTATCGGGAGATGGTTTGGGAGGCGCTGGCGGAGCCGGGATTGATCGTTTCGGAGCCGGGGCGGAAACTGGCCGACGCTCTGTTAGAACAGTTCGAGGAGCCTCCCAAGGGGGATGAGAGCCAGGTTGTTTCGTGCCTCGAGGGCGAGGCGCTGGAGGTTGCGCGGGCGCTCGACCGCCCGGCTGATCATATTTATGACCGGCCAGCGGAGGGCGAACTGAGGCCGTCGGAGATCGCATCGGCGATCGAGATTTTGCGCGAGGAGCGGAAGCGGCGGGAAGAGTTGGAGAAGTTTCGACAAACCGGAGACCTTTCGGCGCTGAATGAGTTTTTGAGTTCGAAGGCGTCGGATTGAGGCTGCGGGCGCAATTGGAGGGCGGCGGGACGTATTCTTATCGTGTTTGAGCCGCAACGGCGCGAGCCGCGAAAGGCGACAGTATGGAGGTATTCATGAATTCAAAAGCGATCTTTAGAGCAGCCGTTGCGGCGGCTGTGCTGCTGACCGCCTCGCTTTGCATGGCGCAAGGTTTTGGCGGAATGATGATGATGGGGCGCAGCAATACATTGGCGTTGCTGCAGCGCGACGATGTGCAAACCGACCTTGCACTGACCGGCGACCAGAAAAGCAAACTGCAAACGCTTTTGCAGAATCTGCAAGACAAGCGCCGCGAGATGATCCAGGAGGCTCGTGACAACGGAGGCGATTTCAATTCCGTGCGCGAGCAGATGACCAAACTTCAAGACGGCGCCGAGAAGCAGGCGAATGAGATTCTGACGCCCGCCCAACAGAAGAGGGTGAAAGAGATCGGCATTCAGGTGGATGGAAACCGTTCGATCCTTCGGGCCGACATTCAGAAGGACCTTGGCATTACCGACGAGCAGAAGAAAAAAATTGCGGATATCCAGGCGAAATCGCAAGCGGATATGCAGGCATATTTCGAAGAGATGCGCAACAGCGGATCATTCGACCGCGACGCGATTCAGGCAGAGATGAAAAAGCGCAACGACAAGTTGAGCGAAGAGCTTGGAAAAGTTCTTACTGCCGAGCAGGCCAAGAAACTGAAAGAGATGGGCGGCAAAGAGTTCAAACAGAAGACGGGAGTCGGAGGCTGAGCCTGTGTGTGAAATGATCGAGCGCGCTTTGGAACTGTGCGAGGCGCGCTCGATTCTTTAAGAAAACATGCGCTACTTTTTCGTTGCGAACGACGGTTCAAAGTATGGACCGGTGGATGACCAGACTTTGCGCAGGTGGGCTGACGAAAAGCGGATTCTTCCCGATTCGAAACTGATCGAAGATCCGGGAGGAAGAGACCTCACGGCGAGCCAACTTCCGTGGCTGTTCGCGGCTGAACCGCCGCCGCGATGTGCCTCTCACGAGCCTCCCTATGCTGTTCCAAGAGTCGGGGCGACAAGCGAAGCCCGCGCGCACGGCGACTGGGGAAAGTTCTGGGGAGCCATCGTGCAATCCGGGCTGGCGGTTTTGTTGTTTTTCGTCCTGCACGGCCTGGGGTTGGTCTTTGGAGGCTACGCCGTGTATTCGGGCATTCAGTGTGTGCGGAGCGGGCACAAGCTTGGAGCCGTGGCGTTGATCGTATCGCTGCTGGCGATGGCCGCCGTGTGCGTTGGATGGGTTTTGCGGCTGAAAGGCGCAGCCGTTTAGGACAAACTGGGTCTGCGTTCACGTCTCACTATCGAATCCCTATTCAAAGAGAGGAGAGAGCGATGCTGGAACGAACTTTGACGCTCGTGGTTTTGGGCATCCCCGGACTGGCTTTTTGCCAGAGCGCGCCGATCGCGTGGGTGCGCGCGGGACATTCGGGAGGCGTGAACTGTGTGGCGGCTTCACCTGACGGATCGCTGCTTGCATCTGCCAGCGATGACCGCACGTTGAAAGTATGGCGTTCCGGCGACGGCGGATATGTTCGGACGTTCACGATTCCTTATGACATTGACGATCAAACTTTGGGTGTGAAGGGCGCGGCGTTTTCGCCGGACGGTTCGATGCTGGCTGCGGCGTTTGGTGAGTACAACGCGCATCAACAGCGGGAGTTTGGGACGGTGCGGATTTGGAGGCTTTCGGACGGCGCGATGATTCGCACGCTGTCGGGATTTATGAATGATGCATCGAGCGTGGCGTTTTCGCACAACGGAGGATTGATCGCGGCTTCAAGCGCCGATAAGACGATTCGCGTGTGGAACGTTGCGAACGGGTCTCTGATAACGTCGTTCACCGCGCATTCAACGCAGATCCGCCAGATCGCCTTTTCGATGGACGATTCGCGTTTGGCATCCGCGGGCGACGACGCGGCGTTGAAAATCTGGCGCACGACGGATTGGAGTTTGGAGCGGTCGCTTTCTGGTCCGACGAACGTTGTGATGGGAATTGCGTTTTCTCCTGATGGCACGCGGATCGCCGGCGCGAGCTGGGATCAGACTGTGCGCGTTTGGCGGTTGTCGGACGGAGCGCTGCTGAACAGTCTGAATCAAGGATCGAGTGCGGCATCGGTGGCCTTTTCTGCAAACGGCGCGTATTTGGCAAGCGGCGGATCGAACGGCGTGATTAATCTTTGGAACGGGCAGACCGGAGGTTTCATTCGCGCGCTTACAGGTCACACCGGCACCGTGCTTTCGCTGACGTTTCTTCAAGACAACCGAACGCTGGTTTCGGGATCGTGGTATCCGGATTATACGATGAAGATGTGGGATGCGGATTTGGGCGTCTTTGTGCAGGATGTTACGAGCCATAACGCTCCGGTTACGGACGTTCTGTTTGCGCCGGGCAACCGCCATGCGGTAAGCGCCGCTGGAAGCGCGAAGGTGTGGAACGTTTTGTACGGAAACCCGATTCGAACAATGAGCGGTTCTGCGACCAATATCGCGTGCAGTTCGGACGGCCAGCTGCTCGCGGTTCCAGGATTCAACAAAGATCTGTTGATTTATCGCATCTCGGATGGCGCGCTTTTGAAAACCGTGAGCGGATTTCCTGAGCAGGTTACGGGTGCGGCGTTTTCTAAGGACGGAACGCTGCTGGCGGCTGGCGCGTTTTTCAACGGGACCGACGACAAAGTGCGGCTTTTTAGAACTTCGGATTGGGCTCAGGTTGGGCAGCTTTCGGGGACGTTTCTGTTTGGGCCTTTCGTGTCACTCGGTTTTTCTGCCAACGGCCAGTATTTGGCGGCGGTTTGCGAGGGTGCACCCGCTGTGTGGCGGCTGTCGGACGGCGCAGTGGTGTTTCATCCGAACGAAGGCGCTGGTCAGATCCGATTTTCGGCGGATGGTCAACTGTTGGCGATGACCGGCAACACAACGAAAATTTTTCGCGTTGCGGATTGGAGTCTGCAGAGGTCTCTGCCCACCTCGATGGCGCAGGCGTTGGACTTTTCGCCCGACGGGAAGTTGTTGGCGACCACCGAATATGGCAGCGTTAAGATCTGGCGCGTTTCGGATGGGAGTCTGCTCGCGAACTATACGGAGGGCATCGGGTACGGGGGTTTTGCGGCGACGAGCATCCGGTTTTCGCCGAACGGAAGGATGTTTGGTTATGGGCTGTATGACGGTACGTTTGTTGCGGCTCATAACCCGTTTTTGCTGACGAATTCGCCGCCGGGAATCGGGAAATGAGGGTGAGCGGCCCGCGGTAGGTAGAATGATCGAGGGCCCAAGGCTGGGCTCGCAACGAGCCAGCCGATAATGGAACCTGGCAACTCAACGACGAGGTATTTCACAACCGATGGCAACCGCGACCGGCAAGCAGCAGTCTCCTTCGACCACCTATAACAAACTGGAGTTTCTTCGATTGATGTTTCTCAGCCGCGAAGGAGATCGGCGCGAGGGCGTGCTTCTTCGCCAATCGAAAGGGTGGTTTCAGGTGAGCGGGATGGGGCATGAACCGTTGGCCGCTCTTGCTTTGCATCTGCGCGAAGACGATTACATTTTTCCGTACTACCGCGACAGGGCGATGATGCTTGCAAAAGGGATCACGAATGCGGAGTTGGCGCTGGCATATTTTGCCAAACGCGACAGCAGCAGCGGCGGAAGACAGATGCCAGGACATTACAGCAGCCGCGAGAAAAACATTTGGAGCGTGCCGACGCCGACGGGAGGCAACGCGCTGCCGGGATGCGGCGCGGCGTGGGGGATGAAACTGGAAGGCAAAGACAGCGTGGTGATCGCCACCGTTGGAGATGCGGCGGCGCGCCAAGGCGAAGTTTATGAAGCGATATCGTTTGCGATTCAAGAAAACCTTCCGTATATTTTGGTAATCGAGGACAATCAGTACGGCATCAGCACCAACACCGAAAAGTTCAACCCTTTCAAATTGGGGATTTTTAATGAGTCGCACATCGTTCGGATTGATGCGAGGCATCCCGACAATGTGTACCGCGCAGGCGGCGAAGCGATTAAGAAAGCGCGATCGGGATTGGGTCCCACCGTTTTGTGGTGCGAACTCGATCGTTTGAGCAGTCACACCAGCAGCGACGATCACCGCGTTTATCGCACCGAGGCCGACCTGTCGGAGATGATCAAACGCGATCCGATTGTGGTGGTTGCGCAGGAACTGATTCGATCCGGCGAATTGACCGAAGACGAATGGGGCCGGATTCAGGATGAGATTAAAGATCAAGTGGATCGGGACTACATCGAGGCCGAAAACGCCCATGATCCGATCGCTTCGGAGCTGAATGAGCATCTGTATGGCGAACTGCCCGTTCCGGAGCCTCCGCCGATCGAAGGCGGAAAAAAATGGCGGATGGTGGATGCGCTGAACACCGTTTTCAAAGCGGCTCTCGACAAAGACAACCGCGTTCTGTTTTTCGGCGAAGACATCGAGGACCCGAAGGGCGGGGTTTTTAAACTGACCGACGGACTTTCGACTGCGCATCCCGACAGAGTTTTCAACTCTCCTCTTGCCGAGGCGACGATTTTGGGCGTCGCCTGCGGCTTGGCTTGTTATGGAATGCGGCCCGTTTTTGAACTTCAGTTTGTGGACTTTATCGGTCCGGGCTGGTCGCAGCTGGTGAACAACATTGCGACGATTCGGTGGAGATCGTTTGGACAATGGCCTTGTCCGGTGATCGTTTACGCGCCTTATGGCGCTTATCTTCCCGGCGGTTCGTTGTGGCACAGCCAAGCGAACGAATCGGCGATCGCGCACACGCCCGGGCTTCGCGTGATGATTCCATCAACGCCTCAGGACGCCGCTGCAATGATGTGGACGGCGATGAAAGCCGACGATCCGACGGTTTTCTTGATTCCCAAGCATCTTTTCCGGCAGCAGATGGACACACCGAGCGACATTTCCGCAGTCGGGTTCGGGTCGGCGGCAGTCCGCCGCGAAGGGACGGACGTTACGGTGGTTGCGTGGGGCAACTGCATCGAGCAGGCCGAGCAGGCTGCAGAGATGCTGAAGGATGAGGTTTCGGTGGAAATCATTGATCTGCGCACGATCGTTCCGTGGGACAGGCGGTCGGTGGCGGATTCGATCGCCAAGACGGGCCGGCTGGTTGTGGTTCAGGAGGATTCGGAGACTTGCAGCGTGGGGCAGATGGTGATTCAGGCGATGACCGGCGACCCCGAGACATGGGGCTCATTCATCAGTCCTCCTCAACTGGTATCGAAAGGGGATGTGCACATCGGATACAACCCGATTTATGAGTACGCGGCGCTGCCCGATGTGGAGCGCGTGGCGGCTGCGATCAGGCTGACCATGGAATAAGGCCCGCACCGAGCGCTCGGCTTTTCCCGTCGAATGTACAATAGAGGGACGAGAGGCCCTTTTTGGGCCGAGGGAGGAACCGATGCGAAGAGGGTCCGGTAGATTCGACCGCGGTTTTACGCTTATCGAACTTTTGGTGGTCATTGCGATCATCGCGATTTTGGCGGGAATTCTGTTTCCGGTTATGGCGGAAGCGAAGAAGAGCGCAAAGAGGATTGTGTGCCTAAGCGGGATGCGCCAAGTTTCCTTGGCTGCAATGCTTTATATTCAAGATGCCGACGAGACATGGTTTCCTTATGCGCTGGTGAATCCGATGCAAGGTTATGTGCCGCAGCAGATGTGGATCGGCTATGACAACGGGAACACGTATTGCGGCGGCGGCTGGTGCGGAGACGTTGGTCTGCCCGCGAAGAACCCGGTGCATCCTGGCATTTTGGATCATTACTTGGGCAACGAGCCGATCAAGCAGTGCCCAATGAAGCCCGATTTGTGGCAGTTGACTTTCGCGGCGAACTGGTTCAATCCTTCGACGAGTTCATCGTATTATTATGTGAACCCGAATGCGCGCGGCAAAGAGTTTGGGCCGACGGTGAAGGAAGTGGATTATATCAACGGGCTTTATTGCGGCAAGGGCGCAAAAACTTCGGAGATAGACCAGCCGTCGTATACGCTGTTCATGTGGGAGCACCATTCGTGGGTGCCGGTTTGCAACTTTTTGCAGGCGCCGAACTGGTTCGAATCGCCTCCCAACGATCCTTATTTGCAGGATCATTTTCACTTTTTGCACCGAAACGGCACGAACGTGGCGTGGTGCGATGGGCACGTGGGTTGGATGCGGTATACGCAGCTGCGCCGACCGATGTTTTCGTGCCGAAAAGATATCTATCCTGGAGAGTAGTTTGATGGAGTAGACCATGAAAAACCGAGCCGCATTCACCCTGATTGAACTGTTGGTGGTCATTGCGATCATCTCCACGCTGGCAGCGATTTTGTTTCCCGTTTATGCCGAAGCGAAGAACGCGGCGAAGCGGATCGTTTGTTTGAGCAACATGCGACAAGTTTCGCTTGCTTCGATGATGTATTTAGAGGACAATGGAGACACCTGGTTTCCGTTTGCGGTGGAGAATCAGACGCAAGGTTTTGCGCCGCAACAGATGTGGATTGGCTATGACAACAACAACGCTCCGTGCGCGGGCGGGTTTTGCGGCGACGTTTTGCAGCGTGCGGTGAATCCGGTACACGCGGGGATTTTGGACATTTACATCGGCAACGAAGCGGTGAAAAAATGTCCGGTGATGCCGAACGAATGGCAGCTTTCCTACGCCGCTAACTGGTTCAACCCCGGAATTGATTCGGAGTATTACAATGTGAACCCTTCGGCGCGGGGACAGGAGTTTGGTCCGACCGCCCGTGAAGTTACGATGCAGGATGGGCTGTTTGTGGGCCGAGGCGCAAACAATTCGGAAATCACGCAGCCTTCTTACACGCTGTTTATGTGGGAACATAAAGCGATTGTGCCGCTGTGCGACTTTTTGGAGCCCCCCAACTGGTACGATTCGCCGCCCGACGACGACAACCTGCGCAACCATTTCAATTTTTTGCACCGAAAGGGAACGAATGCGCTTTGGTGCGACGGGCACGCAAGCTGGCTGAAATACTCTCAGCTGAAGCGGCCGATGTTTTCGTGCAACAAGTCCATCTATCCCGAAGAGTTCTAACTCCCATTAGTTCGAGGTTTTTTGGCCGGCAGAAACGATTGCTCTGCTGGTTTGCGTCCATCGGGCAGAGTCGGGCTGCTTGTTTGTTTCTGGGAGAACAGGATGCGAAAGGCTTTGTTTTTGTTATTTGGCGCGGCGTGCGCCAGCAGTTTCGGCCAGCTGGTTTTGCAGAGCGGGTATGCGGTCGAGGAGTTCACTCGCGGAATTGCGGTGCCCACCACGATGGCGTTCATCGGCCCCGAAGAGTTTTTCATTTGTGAAAAGAACACCGGGATTGTGAAGCATCGGCTTCACGGCAAGTGGCTGGCCGACGTTTTGGACGTGAATGTTGCGATCAGCGGCGAGCTGGGGCTGCTCGGGATTTGCGTTGATCCGAATTTCAAACAGACGCCGTATGTTTATGTTTTTTATTCGGCGGCGGATTTCGATGGCGGCGAGTGGCGCGAAGATCGCGTAGACAAATACGTTTACGACGGCGAGCGATTGAACTTCGTGCAGAACCTGCTTACGCTGCCCTATGATCCGCTTCAGAACAACGGATCGTCGCATCATGGCGGGTATATGGTCATCGGCCCCGATGACAAACTGTACGTTTCTTATGGCGACGGCGGACGCGGCAGGTGGGACAATCCACGAATCGAAACCAACACGGGCAAGCAGCTTCCATCGGGCACAAGCGCAATCTATCGTTTGAATTTGGATGGGACGATTCCGTTTGATAATCCGTTCACGTTTTATCAGTTTCCTGAGATTCGTAGGATTTGGATCTATGGAATGCGGAACAATTTTGGCATGGCATTCGATCCGTTGAGCGGCAACTTTTGGTTTACCGAAAACGGTTCCACGAACTACGATGAACTGAATCGCGGATTTGGAGGAATGAATTCGGGATGGCTGAAGATTATGGGGCCGGATTCGCGTGATGCGACTTATGATGAAAACAACAACACGCCCTTCGATGCAAGCGACCTGACGTATTTGGGCGGAGCGTTTTATCGCGATCCAGAGTTCAGCTGGCTTGAAACGATCGGGCCCACCAGCATCGCTTTTCCAACCGCGCCGAAATTTGGATCGCCGCTCACCGAATCTATGCTTGTTGGCGATGTGAATCATGGACAGATTTACGCCTTTCGGCTGAACGCATCGCGCGATCAAATTGTTTATCTGCCAGGAACCGAAGACAAAGTCGCCGACACCGCGTTCGAGAGAGACGAGTACCTTTTCGGCACCGGGTTTGGCTTAGTTACCGATCTGAAAATGAGCCCCGAAGGGTATTTGTACGTGATTGATTTGGGAGATTCGATTATTTATCGTATTCGGCCCGTGCAGGAATCGGTGAATGCGGATGGATTTCAAGTGGGCAGCGGCGTTTTGGAATCGGGCGATGTTCAGAGTTTTTGGAGTTCTGACGGAAACGATTTTGTGATTCAGTTCAGCCGCGGACCGGGGTTTTCGTTGAACCAAGTTTCAGTGGAAGTGAGTTATCACGCGCCAACGGCCAGTTTTTCGCAAATGAAAATCGGGTTCGACACCAGCGAAATCGGCGCCGATCTTTCGCAGACGATTGAACTGTTGAACCGCACGACAGGAAAGTGGGAGACGGTTTCGCTCGGTGGTGTGGGAACGGGAGTGGTGAACGTGCTCGGCAGCGCGTCGCGCTTTATTGATGCCGACAGCATGGAGATTCGCGCGCGCATTACCGCAAAGCCGACTCAGCCGCCGCTGCTGCCAAACTGGCAGTTTTCCATTGACCGGCTTTCTATGGATCTTCGGTTTTGAGCGGGCTCAGCCGCGCGATGGTTTGACCCAGATCAACAAGGTCACCGACTTGGCAGCCGACTTCGGCCACCACGCCTTCGGTTTGCGCTTCGAGGCGGTACTCCATTTTCATCGCCTCTAAAATGGCGACGAGATCGCCTTTGTTCAGTTCGTCGCCTTTCGAAACGGCGAGTTTGACGACCTTCGCGGTCATCGGCGCGCGAAGCAGTTTGTCGGACTCTTCTGCCGCAGCGAACGCTGGGTCGAATCTGAACGTTCTTCCCTTTTCCGAAACCCAAACGCTCACGCCGTCGCGCATGATGCACACTAAACTTTCGGAATCGGAAAGTTTGTAAACGCCCTCGGAAACCTGTTCAAGACGAACGTCAGCCGGAAGGTGCACATCAAGCAGGCGGCTTGAAAAGACAAGTTTCATGCAAGCCTCCAAGTTCCCAACGCCTCGAACACCGCATTGCTTGGCTTGGTTGGGCCGCGCATGATCAGCGCGGCGGCGCGCAGCGCAGTTTCCGAAGGCGGGTCGGGAGCTGTCTGAAATGCATCCACCGTGGTTGTGTAGGTTTCGTGTTTTTGAAACTCCACGCTTTGCAGAAGTTTGATCAGATACTCTTGATTGGTGGCCACTCCGATGACAGCGGAATCTTCCAGGGCGCGAATCAGCTTCAACCGCGCCGCTTCGCGGCTGGTGGAATCGTAGGCGATCATTTTTGCGATCAAAGAATCGTAGTGAGGGCTTACAGCTGAATCTACTCCTTCGTCAACGCGCACTTCGTTCGAAAACCGCTTGAACAAAATGCGCCCTGCGCTGGGAAGAAAGCCGTGCCAAGGATCTTCTGCGCAAAGCCGCGCTTCGATGGCGAATCCGGTACGGTTGACTGCGTTTTGCGCCGGCAAAGGTTTTCCGAATGCCGTTTCGATCTGCATCTGAACAAGATCGAGACCCGTGCACAGTTCGGTAACGGGATGTTCCACTTGCAGCCGAGCGTTGACTTCAAGAAAATAAAACCGCTCGTCGGACGTCACAAGGAATTCACACGTGCCCGCACCCTTATAGCCAACGGATTCGGCGATTCTGCGGGCGGAGTCGAACAGTTTTTCGCGCGTTTCGTTTGAAACCGCCATGCTGGGAGACTCTTCGATCAGCTTTTGATGCCGCCGCTGCAGGCTGCATTCACGTTCGCCGAGCGCAATCGCCTTTTCGCCGTCAGCCATGAGCTGAACTTCGATGTGCCGAACCGGGTTCAGATACTGCTCCACGATCAGACGATCATCGCCAAATGCGGAGGCCGTTTCACGCTGCGCCGCTTCGGCCACATCTTCGATGTTCTCGAACGATTGGATGAGTTTCATCCCTTTTCCGCCGCCGCCCGCGGCCGCTTTCAGCATAACGGGCAGTCCGATCTGTTTCACCGCCTGCACAACCTGCGCAACGTTCGTAAAAGGTCCGAGGCCGGATGTGATCGGCACTCCGACGGCGTCTGCGGTTTGTCTTGCGCGGGATTTGTCTCCGATTGCCCGCATCGAATCCCCCGATGGTCCGATAAAAACCAACCCTTCTGCATTGCACCGATCCGCGAACTGCGGATTTTCGGACAGAAATCCGTAGCCCGGATGCACTGCCTGCGCATTGGTGCGTTTGGCCGCATCTACAATTTCGTTTATCGAAAGATAGTTGGAGATCTCGATGGCGTCATCGGCTTCCAACATGTGCCTTGAACATCCAATGTCCGATGGGGTGTAGACCGCAAGGGTGCGGATGTTCATTTTGCGGCAGGTTTTGAAAACGCGGCATGCGATTTCGGCGCGGTTTGCCACGAGCAGCGTTTTCGGCAGATGTTTCATGAGTGCGCGAGCACCGCCTTGCAAAACGCTTCGATGAGTTTAGAATCTTTTTGACCTGGCTGAGATTCAACACCGCTGCTGACATCAACACCGAACGGTTTGACTATGGCGACCGCTTCGGCGACGTTGTTTGGCGTGAGCCCTCCTGCCAGAATGACAGGTCGGGATTGGGTGCGAACGATTTCCGCCGCAAGGTTCCAATCAATCGGCATTCCCGTGCCGCCCATTTTTTCGGCATGGAGCGCATCGAGCAGAATGGCATCGGCGTTGGGATGCGGTGAAGGCACAGTTGTCGGCGTGATTCTGATTGCGTGGATTCTCGGTGTGAAGCCGCCTGTCGGTTCTCCTTCCACCCACTGAATCGCATCACAAAAAGATGCTTCGGATGGAATTGGTGTTGGAATCCGTCCGAACACAGCGACCTTCGAAAGAAACGGAATCTTTGCACAACGTTCGATGAGGGCAGAATCGCCCAGAACGCAGCGCGGACTGTTTTCATCGAACACAAAACCGATCGCGTGCGCTCCGCAATCGGCGCACATCAGCGCATGATCGTAGGATCGAATTCCACAAATCTTGATTCTGGTCATCGGTTGATGAGTTTTTGCACCGCGGCAGCGATATCCGGCTGAGTTTCGAGGGATTCACCAACCAAAATCGCGCGCGCCCCCCACGAGCTTAGCAGCGCGGCGTCCTCTCGGCTCTGAATTCCGCTCTCGCTCACAAGGATCGCTTCTTTAGGTGCGATTTTACTCAATCGGGCGGTCGTCGTCAAATCTACCTCGAAGTCGTCGAGATTTCGGTTGTTGATGCCGATCAGGTCGGCCCCGCAGGCGATTGCACATTCCATCTCTTTTTCGTCGTGGGTTTCTACCAAACAGTCCAAATCGCATTCACGCACTGCGCAAAGCAGGTCGCGCAGTTTATGGCGGTCGCACTCGAGCGCGCGGACGATGAGCAGCACGCAGTCGGCGGCCATCAGTTTTGTTTCAAGAATCTGATATTCATCAATGATGAAATCTTTCCGAATCATGGACAGCTCGATTGCGTTTCTGACGGCCGAAAAATCGTCCGGTGAACCTTGAAAGAAATCGCGATCCGTAAGAACGCTGACGCAGTCGGCCCCGCCTTCGACATACGCTTGGGCGATTGCAACCGGATCAAAACTGTGCAGAATTTGGCCGCGGCTTGGGCTCGCTTTTTTCACTTCGGCAATCAGGGCGGGAACATTTGGCGATGTTTCCAGGGCGCGTCGGAAACCTTTTGATGCAAGCGGCGACGCAGCGATCTCGCGCTCCAAATCAGCGGTGGAGCGGCGGCGCTTCGCTTCTTCAATCTCTTCGCGCTTGCGTTCAAGAATCCGGCCCAAAATGCTCACGTCCCGCCTCCGCTCATTTCGATCAGGCGTTCGAGTTGCCGCTTGGCTTTCCCGCTGGCGATCGCGTTTTTGGCCGCTTCTGCGCCTTCAAAAACGGTTGCCGCTTGGCCGCTGAGCCAAATGGCGGCGCTTGCGCTTGGAATTGCGGCTCGCGCTTCGGGCGATTCGGGTTCGCTGATGGATCGCAGCAGCTTGCGTGCGTTTTGTTCAACGGTTTCGCCGGCTGCGATTTCTTCAAGGGTCGGTTCGGCGATGTTGAATTGGACCGCGTGGATTTCGAGCTCTTGAATGTTTCCGCCGTCCACGACAGCGATTTTGGTTGCGCCGATCGGGGAGATTTCATCGAGGCCGATCAGACCGTGAGCAACCACCGCGCGTTCGGCGCGCAGGCGCTTCAATGTGCGGGCGATTTTGCGCACGTGCTGAAGAGAGTTGACACCGACAAGCTGCCGTTTTGCTCCTGCAGGATTTGTGAGCGGACCCACGAGGTTGAAAACTGTGCGAAAGCCGAGTTCTTTGCGCGGTGCGGCAGCGTGTTTCATTGCCGGATGATAACCAGGAGCAAAAAGAAACGCGATTCCGATTTTGTCGAGCATCGCGGCGGCTTGTTCAGGCGATTGCGACAGCCGCACTCCGAGCGCTTCGAGCACGTCGGCGCTCCCACATTTGCTGGTTACGGCGCGGTTTCCATGCTTTGCGATTGTGACTCCAGCGGCGCTGGCGATGATCGCGGCTGCCGTGCTGATGTTGAACGTTTTGATGGAATCGCCGCCGGTGCCGCATGTATCCACAATGTTTTGAGATTGGGCGTGCACGCGCATTGCACCTGTCCGCATCTGGTTTGCAAATCCTGCGAGTTCCGCCGCCGTCTCGCCTTTCATGCGCAGGGCGGCAAGAATCGCTCCGATTTGTGCGGGCGAAACTTCCCCCTCCATTATTTTTGCCATCAGCGACGCGGCCTGCGTTTGCGAAAGGCTTTTGCGGGCGATGAGCGCGGCGAGAGCATGCTGCACGTCCATTCCGCAGAATTATGACTCGGAGCGCCACGATAACGAATATTTTGCGCGCCTAACGAAAAAACCGGCGCTGCCCAGGAAGGCCGAAAACGATCAGGTAGAACAAACCCATATGCTGATTACGGCTTATTTTGCGGCGCAGCAGATGATTGGAGCGCCCAACGACGACCTGCTTAAAAACCCCAAAGAGACGCATCTTGCGAACATTCGTCAACTGACGTTTGGCGGCCAAAACGCAGAAGCGTATTGGAACGAGGCGGGCACCAAGTTGATTTACCAAAGCACGCAGCCCGATTGGCCCGACGAGCAGATTCTCATCATGAATGCGGACGGCTCGAACAAAAGGCTGATTTCGACAGGCAAGGGCCGTTGTACGTGCGGATATTTTTTGAAAGGCGATCGGCGCGTGATTTATTCTTCGACCGATTGGGCCGACCCGGGCCCCGCGCCGAAGCCCGACATGTCGCACGGATACGTTTGGATGGTGAACCCTAACTATCACCAGTTCATTCAGGATTTGAGCACCGGTGAAAGAAAAATGCTCGATTTTGGAAAAGGCTACGCCGCCGAAACGACCGTTGCTCCAAACGGAAAGTTTTTGGTGTTCACCAGCACGCGCGACGGCGACCTCGAAATCTATCGAGCGAATCTCGATGGTTCGAATTTGAAAAGGCTGACCCGTGAGGTTGGATATGACGGAGGCCCTTTCATCAGTTGGGACGGCAAAAAGATTGTGTATCGCAGAGATGCATTGGAAACCGAGCAGGAGCGGCAGGATTATGCCTCGCTGCTTGCGATGAACCTTGTTCGGCCCACAAAACTGGAGATCTGGTTAATGAACGCCGACGGATCGGGCAAACGCCAGATTACGCATCTTGGCGCCGCTTCGTTTGCACCGTTTCTGCTTCCCGATGGCAAGCGGATCATTTTCTCGAGCAATTATGGTGACCCGAAAGGGCGCGAATTTGACCTATGGATGATTGGTGTTGACGGCAAGGGGCTGACACGAATCACCTTTACACCCGAATTCGACGGCTTCCCGATGATCACCCGCGACGGCAAAAAACTGGTGTGGGCATCGAACCGGAACGGCAGACAGCCGCACGAAACCAACATCTTTGTGGCAGACTGGAAGGAGTAAACATGATCGGGTTGAATCTGTTTTTTGTTTTCGACATTTTTCAGACCGTTTCTGCGCAGAACATCGCAAAGGCTGCGGATGAGATCGCTGCGCTGAAGACGCCCGAGGCCGTCGCGGAGTTGGCGGCGAACCGCCTCAAATCCTACGGTTTTCTTCCGGCGGGTGAAATGGGCAGTTATGCACAAAAGTCGAACGTCATCGGCGTGATGTTTGGCGAAGACGCCGGCCTGAGCGGTCAGTTCGTAGTTGTTGCGGCGAATCGCGCGGCAAAAGATGCGTATTCGATTGCCGGCCTGCTGGAGTTTGCACGGATCGTTTCACAAACGCAGAAGAGCAAGCGCACGGTGCTGATTGCGTTATTCGATGGCGCGCAGGGCGCTGACAGTTGGGCGAAAGAACCGACAATTCTTCCTTCTGGCATTGATTTCACTCTAAACTTTGGATCAGCGGGCGATTCCAAACAGGTTCAGATTGCTGGCGTGGGCAGCTCGCCGGATTGGAGCGCAGTGTTGGCTCTTGTAAAATCGCCGTTGAAGATTTCCAAAGTGGATGCGATCCCATCAACTCAGATAGGTTCGGGCGCGGTTGCAGCCGGATATCCGAGTTTGTATCTCGATTCGCCCGAAACATCGAAGCCGACGGCCGAAGGTGCGGCTATGGCGGCTGAGTATGCGCTTCAACTTTTGAAAGAGACCGAACGCAATCGCACGCTGCTGAGCAACGGGAAACAGCGCGCGATGCCCGCCGCGGCGATCGGCGGCGGCGATCCCACCAGCGGCCGAAGAGTGCGCCTCGGAACGATGCCCAATTACAACGATTCGGGCCCGGGAATGCTGCTCGATGGCGTGAGCGAAGGGTCTCCAGCCGCACGTGCGGGACTTCAGCCCGGAGACAGAATTTTGGAGTGGAACGGACGCAAGATTGACGGAGTGGAAGATTTCAGCGAAGTTCTTACGGCTGCGCTGCCTTATGTGCAGGCGACGCTCAAAGTCTCGCGCAACGGCAAAGACCTCACCTTGAAAATCTTTCCCGAACCGATTTGAGCGATACTTTCCTGCGTGTTTGAAATCCATCACAAAGCCTCGGGCTGCTCAGCGCGTGCAGGCATATTGAAACTTCCCCACGGTGAGGTGCAGACGCCTGCATTTATGCCGGTGGGAACGCAGGCTGCCGTAAAAACGACAGGCGCCGAAGATTTAGAGCGCATCGGCTTTCAGATGATTCTTTCGAACACGTATCATCTGATTCTGCGTCCAGGAATCGAAACGATTTCGAAGATTGGCGGGCTTCACAAGTTTATGGGATGGAGCCGTCCGATTCTTACCGACAGCGGCGGCTACCAGGTGATGAGCCTTGCGCTCGCAAGAAAGATTCTGCCCGACAAAGTGCGCTTCAAATCTCACATTGACGGAACTGTTCTGGAACTTTCTCCCGAAAAAGCCGTCGAAGCGCAGCGGGCGTTGGGTGTGGACATCTCGATGGCGCTGGACGTGTGCCCGGCGCTTCCCTGCACGCAAAATGAGATGCTCGAAGCGATGGAGCTGACGCACGCATGGGCCGAGCGATCTCTTGCGGCAAAACATTCCGATCAGATTCTTTTTGGAATTGTTCAAGGCGGAACGAGCGAAGAACTTCGAGAACAGTCAATCGGCTTCATATCACACCTGCCGTTCGATGGGTTCGCAATCGGAGGCGTAAGCGTGGGCGAACCGAAAGAGTCGCAGCATCCGGTTGTGGAGTTCTGCGCGCCGAAACTGCCAGAAAACCAACCCCGGTATTTGATGGGAGTTGGCACACCCAAAGATATTGTTCATGCCGTGAAGCACGGCTGCGATCTGTTCGATTGTGTGCTGCCGACGCGGATGGCAAGGCACAACTGCGTATACACATTGAACGGCGTCGTGAACATCTTGAATGAAAAATGGAAGACACATGACGGGCCGTTCGACGAACGATCCGTTTTTGATGTTACGAGCAGATACACCGCCGCTTACATTCGGCATCTGTTCAAATCGGGCGAACCTTTGGGGCCGCGCCTTGCGACGATTCACAACCTTGCTTTTTATCACAGGCTGATGCGCGAGATTCGGCAGGCGATTGTAGATGACAGCTGGCCCGCCCTGGAAGAGCGCTATGCCAACGCTTAGGAGCCGTTTTTGAAAAGCGATTTGTGCGCGGGCAGATCGTGCCCCAAAACGTGCAGCCAAAACGGCAGCAGCGCACTCAAAACATCCTCGGACTTTTTGATGAACGCGGGCGGCTCGTGCAGCGATTGAAGTTTGTCAAGCGAAACCAAAACTTCCCAACTGCATGGCTGGGCGTCGAAAAAGTCACCGAGTTGGCTGGAACTCACAACGCCGCCTGCCGCCGCACTCACAAAGTTCCTGCCCCGTTTGCTGCCCGAAAAGTCCGGCGCATAGCCAAGCTGACCAAGCAGTTTGAGTTCGGCCCACGCAAGCGCGCCGAGAGGCGTACGCGACGTTTCGATTCCGGCGAGCCCCAACAGGCAAAGGTTGAACGCGCCGGAAGATGGTGTTTCCAAACCGTGCGCGGCATCCAACAGTTCTGCCCACGCGAGCGCGCAATTCAGGCGCGTGAAGTCGGCGCGAATCTGTTTGAACAGGTGTTTTGGCAGCGCTTGGGTTACGTAGTTCGTGCGTCTGCCGAAAGCGATCTCGAACGTGCCTGCTGCAAGCGGTTCGGTTGCTCCCGCAAGAGATGATTTGGGTTTGCGAGCTCCCCTGGCAATGCACAAGAACTTCCCGCGTTCGCGGCTGAGAAGAGAAAGGCGGCGGTCGGATTCGCCCCAATCCCAGCGTCGAAGCACAACGGCATCAACCGTAACCGTTGACACAGTTTAGGAAGGCGGCTGGAAGCGCAGCCAATCAACCAGCAGAAAGTGCATCCGTTCGATGAAGAAAACGAATCGCGTCATCATGGTTGTTCCGAAGATCACTCCGAAACCGATCATCAAAATCCACCGGCCGCCCTGCGCAGCGCGTCTCACAAGCTTGTTCTTCTGTTCGAAACTGTATAAGAAGTAGCTCAGCACGAGCAAAAAGCCAACCACCAGGATCAGTTTGTTGATTGCCGAAGAGATTGAGATCGTTCCGGGCGGATCGGAGATCGAGGAAAGGCCCATTTTGTTCGGAATGATCCCTTGCGCCGTGGAAGTAAGTTGTGGGAGATAGGTGTTCATAAACGCACCGAACTGCTGCCCTGCCCAAAGGCCCACAATAATGCCAAGCGGAATCCGCGCCATCCAACTGTGGTTTTTGGAAAAGGCCAAAAACGCCACGATGCACAAAGGAAGCACCACGCCCCAAGCCCAATGCCCCGGCATCATGCCCTGCACGGGAGTGGGCGGCTTCCCGGTCATCGGCTCCCACCATTGCGGGAACAGAACCTCCTGCCAAATTGCGACCACCGAATATCCAGCGGCCAATCCCACGAAGATGTGCTCCACCAGCCGATAAAACTTGTTTTCACGATATAAAAGCGAATACAAACCGAGCGTAAGAATTGCGGTGACGGTGATCCGGCCCAAAGGAGTGAACAACTCCCAAGAGAACTTTCGGCCCAAATCGTGAAACCATTCGCTGCTGAAGATGCTGTGATTGGCGAGGTCGGCGAACATCATTGCCTTTCACCAGCCTTTCGCGCTTGCGACATCGCGATGTTGCCTACGACCACCGCAAGCACCAAAAAGAACAGCGCAAAAGCCAGCGGGCTCATGTACTGCCGTCCGGTTGAATAGTTGAGACCTTGGTATTTCGGGTCGGGAAACGCATCGTGTAGTTCAGTTTCAAAATCGTACGCGCCTTTGGCTCCGATCACAATCCCTACCGATTGACGGCTGAGCCAATACGGGATGTTTTCGCCCGACATCACCGCAGTGCACATCAAGCCGAGCGTCGTTTTATTGTTCATGCGTTCGTACCACAATCGAATGGATGCAGTGCCGGTTACCACGATCACGGCTTTGGCATCGGAAAGGTCATCTATGCCGTTCATCACGGGCAGTTTGGTCACTTTTTTCGGAGCGAGTTCTTTTCGAATGTTGTTCACCATTCCTGACGTGTGGTTTTCGGCGTTGGGAAAATATCCGGCCACTTTCCAGTACCGGTTTTCTTGAAACTCCTTGCCGTTCGGTTCCTTTTCCAACACCTCTTCGATGTTCGCTTGGGCAACGTCCGGGCATGCCGCGTCAGAGACCGAAGTTACGACGAATCGGATCTTTTTCCGCACCAACAGTTTTATCAGCGCCTGAAACTGTCCTTGCGATTCGCCCTGAGTGCTCATCGTCCAGTCGCTTTGCACCACCACGAAATCGTTTTCTTTCAGCGAATTCAGATAGTCGAACAAACCCGACGACATCGGCGACACCACATTTTTCACGCCTACGGGCATCAGCGTCTGCCACAGCACAATCACGAACAGGCAAAGATAGAGCCAGCGGCGGTCGAGCGTCGAAAGTTTTTCCCAACTCATATTAGTCCACCGCCACCCCGCGTTCCAATCCCAAAAGAATTCGCAACGCCATCGCCAGCACGCCTAAGCCAAGCCCCAAATCAATTCCGCGAATCGCGGATGTGTTGAGCGTTCCAAGCAGCCAGTTGCCGATCGAATCGAGCCGAAAGTTTCCCGCGAAGGAGTTCGGGTCAATCCCGCTTGTCAGCGCGAGGGCAAGCGGGATGAAACTGAGCAGCACGACGAGCGCAGTCGCCATGAGAATGGTGGCTTCAATCGAACGGATGCGGAAAGCCCGGAACGCCGCGGACAAAATAAAGAACGCGATCAGGCTGAACATGCCGGTTTCCAGCGGCTGATACATATCAAAGAAAACCAGGTTGAAAAGTTGAGCGCCCACCGAGCGTTCGCGCATAATCTGCGCGCCTTCGCGCGCCGTGGCAAGCGTTTCGTCCGAGGTTTGGTTTTGCTGGTATTCGGCGGCGATTCGGGCCTGCTCGTCGCGAACGGCTTGTTCGGCTTTGGCACGTTCGGCTCGCATTTCGTCTTCGAAAACCGACGGGTCTTTTTCGCCTTTCCGAATTTTTTCTTCAAGATCGCGTTGGAAAAGATCGAGCCGCTTCCATTGCACAAGTTTCGCGCTTTGCATCGCCAGCTCTCTAAACTCCGGGGTGTTGCCGCCCACTGCGCGAGTTCTAAAACTTTTCACTCGGGCGATCAAATTCATATCGTCTTTCTGCTTTTCCTGCGCCGCGTTGTCCATAAACCCGAACACCACCATCACGAAAAGCGACACCAACAGCACGATGCTGAAAAACGCATCCTTGTGTCCTTTAAAAACGCGGCCGAAGTGCAGCCGAAAGATGCTGTAAACGCCCATCGCGAGCAGCATTCCTGATAGGATTTGCGAAACACCAGAAACCACCGGAATCGCTTCCGAAAAATTCCAACCCCCGATCAGCGCGACGGTTGAACCGTCCGCAGCCTTCGATTTCGGCAGAATCCATTGCAAAACATAAACCAGCCCCGAAAGGAAAGTGATTCCGACCACCACCGGCCTTCGAAAATTGCTGGGGATGCGCGCCAAAAGAAAGAAGATCAAACCGGCAACGACCATCGCCAGCAGAATCCACAAACCGAGTTTTTGCAGATACAAAAGGTCGGTCGTTCGTTCGATTGACCAAAAGTTGGTTTCCGGCGGTTCGTTTTGCGCTAAATAGTTCAGCATCGCGTTGGCTTAGAACCTCTTCATCTTCGTCATTTTCACGAAGAACAACTCGTCTTTGTTAGGATCGGGATACACCTGGTGCAGCCGCTCGTAGTTTGCGCGCGTTTCGGGAGGCAGTTTGGAAAGATCAACTTTCTGCGTCATCTGGTAGGAATGGACAATCACTGCGAAAACCACGAACGCCATGAACATCATTTTTGCCCAGTCAATGCCCACCATGCTTCCCAGCAGCACGGGCTGACGGCCCAGATACGCGCTCGCCGCATAGAATTCATCGCCAAGCAAAACGTAGTCGCACGCCGCGATGAAAAACGGGGTTTGCGTGAACTGGGTGGTTGCCGCCACCTGAATCGCTCCAACAAGGTTCGCGTTTTCGGCAAAAATCAGCGACTCGGCATAAAAATCACCCATCATGAACGCCGCGGCAACTTTCTCGCGCTGAATCAGCCCTGCCACAGCGGCAGCGAATGCAAACTGGCGGTCGGTAACGAAACGAACACTGTCGGGATCGAACTGCTCGGGAACGCCCTCGCTCAAATAAACGTCGCGCACGATCTCCGTCGCAACCGCATAAACAGCCGGGTTATAGTTCAACAAACGTATCGGCGTGCGAAACCGCGCCGCAGAGCGGACCACATACGCGAATACCGTAAGCGCCTGAACCGCGATGCCGTCCAACTGCGCCGAGAGTCCCGGAACCATCAGAACCGGCCGTGCGGTCTCGGTCGCTCTGCCAACCGCCTCGTCAATCTGGTCCAACCCGTTGATGCGGCGGATAGTTACGCCTTTTGCGCCCTTCGCCCGGCCGATGTTGAACAGAACCGATGCCACCACCAGCAGCACCACGCCGATCAAAATCCATCCGTTCGATCGGTATTGCAGGTTGTCTGCCCAAGCCGCGTCTTGCTTTACGCCGTTCTGATCAACCCAAAGCGCCAGCGCGTTTAGGGAATCAAAATCCTGCGACCTGAGTCGTTCGACGCCTTTGCTTGTGTCAGCCTTCAGAAAATCGAGCGTGTAGCCTCCTCCACGTTTTTTGAACCCCAAGAGCAGCCAAAACCTGTGCAGTTCGCCCCAATCGAGCGTCGCGCCAAGCTCTGCTGACCTGGCTTGAATGTAATCGAGCTGGTTAGGGGTCATCGCCCCGCCTGCGGCGGTATACGCCGCATCGAGGTTGGGAACCGACGCCGAAGCCGATGTATCCACAACCACTCCGCCCTTGCCGTCGTTCGACACGCTGTCCACCGTATACGTGCCGTCGGGCATCTGCCAAGCATAAAAATGCCCTTCGGCTGAAGGGGTCAGAAACTGTCCGGAGGCTGCGCCCAACTGAAGCGCTCGATCGGCACGGTATTTCTCGATCGGGTTGGGAGACGGCTTGTTCTTGTTGAGCTGCTCCTGCACGTAGCTGTTGAATTTGGAATCGCCCGTTTCTTCGTTGTCGGAATCGAAAAACAAGGTTCTGAGCACCACGATCCCTTCCGAACGCCCGCCGGCTGCGCTTTTTGCGCCCAGCTCGTCGAGCAGGCATTGGCTGGAGTCCAGCCTCCAAACGTGCCAGCTTTTGCCGTCGTGAAGATCAACCGGCTCGTCGCCCTGCTCGCGGCCGATCAGTTCAACCTGCCGCTCGGTGCGATACTCCGGATAATCCTTGTACACGTGTTGGCAGCCCGTCATGAGCACCGCCAGGCAAGCCAAACCGAGCGCCGAATTGAGCTTCACCGTTTTTCGGCTCCTTTGCCCTGCTCTTCAAGTTTTCTGATCAGCGCCTCGATGTTGTCGCGGCTCGAAAAGAATTGGGAGTAGTCGTCAACGTTTTTGAAGCCGAGGAACGGAATCATGAACGGCGAAAAGGCGATGGCGGCATGGCCGATCAGGTTAGCAAGCGGCTTGTGCATTTCAAGGAACAGGATCGTGGGAATCTCCAGGCGGTGCTTCCCCACTCGGGCCGCCACCTGCTCGATCAGGCGCTGCTTCGACTCCTCGGTCAGCGGCTTGTCCCCCATTTTCAACATTCTGCCCCCTCCAATACGCGATGCATGCAAGAATCTCCTTCCCGTTGCCGTTCGGCCCCACAGAAGTTGGACGCAGAAGCACCCCCCGAAATGGCGCAGTTCGGCCTGCTGAAGCCAATGGGGACAGTTTGATTCCCTCCTGCCCCTCCAACACCCTCTTGACGTTGCACCACTCGATATGTGAGACGCTCAAACCGCATCGTCTGGTAGCGCCGTTTTTGTCCAGTTTGAAATATACGGGCAGAATGAACTCGGCGGCTGAGGCAAAAATCACCCCCGCTCCCAAAACGAACCCAACCCAACCCCGAAGCAGAAACAGCCCCAAGAAGCCGGCAGCAAGGCAGACCACCCAAACGGCCAAGGCCTTGCGGGGTTCGTTCCGAGCCAAATGCACCTTCCATTCGAGTTCGTGCTCCGCCATCGGCCAGCGAAGTATCGCACAAGCCTCGAACCTCGCATCTTTCCGCTTCAAATGGCGGCCCGCAAAGGTGCATACTTGGCAAACCCCATAGGTTTTTCCTGAAGGAGGAGATCGAAATGAACAGATGGAGAGGAGTGGGATGCCTGACCCTCGCATTAGCGGCCGCAGCATTTGCACAGAACCGAGGAGCGCTCGATAAACCCGACGTTTTCGGCGGATACGCCTCGGATCGGATACTGGTCCGAGTAACGCCAGGAGTCGTGCCGATAACCGTGCCCGTGCTGGGAGTTCAAACCGGCAACCCGCAGCTGAACGCGCTGGCCGAGAAGTGGCACGTCAACGACATGCTCGAATTCAGCCCGCAAGGTTATGCGAATCAGGCGTTGGCCGACAAACTGGGCCTGAGCCGAACTTACGTGGTTCATGTGCCGAAAGGCACCGACGTGAAAGCGATGATCCGCGAGTTTTCGAAAGCCGACAAGGTTGAACTCGCCGAACTCGACGGCATCGGAGGAGTAGCACTGACTCCCAACGACCCTTCGATCAGCAACTGCTGGGGGTTGAACAACACCGGACAAACCGGCGGAACCCCGGATGCGGACATTGATGCGTTTGAAGCGTGGGACATCTTCACCGGGTACGGCAACATCATCTTGGCGGTGATTGACACCGGAGTGGACCCGAACCACCCCGAGATGGCAGGCAAGATGGTTACCGGCTGGAACACCTATCTCAACAACGGCGACACGATGGACCGATACGCGCACGGCACACACGTTGCGGGTACGGCAGGAGCGAACGGCAATAACGGCATCGGGTTGGCAGGCGTCTCTTGGCGGGTTCGGATCATGCCGGTGAAATGTCTGAGCGACGGCGGCAACGGAACCGAGGATCAGTGCGGCGCGGCGATGGTTTGGGCAGCAGATCACGGCGCAAACATCTGCACGATGAGCCTTCAGTACTACACCGGCGCTGCGTCGTTCGAAGCCAGCGTCAACTATGCGCACGACCAAGGATTGCTGCTGATCGCCGCCACTGGGAATAACCAGGGCAGGCGCATCGCATTTCCGGCAAAGTTCGCGAACTGCTACGCGGTGGGTGCGACCACTCACACCGACGCGAGGGCGAGTTTTTCGAACTACGGCCCCGAAATTGACGTTTCGGCGCCTGGCGAGAACGTGTATTCGTGCGTTCCGAATAACGGTTATGCCTACTATTCGGGAACCTCGATGGCCACACCGCATACCTCGGGGCTGGCTTCGCTGATCTGGTCGTATGACCGCGGATTGACCAACGATCAGGTGTTCGAAATCATCCGTTCAACGGCCGAGGACAAAGGCTCAACCGGATTCGACGAGTTCTATGGCTGGGGACGAATCAACGCGTGGTATGCGCTGCAAAAAGCGACGCTCGATCTGGCGTTCCCGACGAACATCACGCTGTTCCGCGGAAATTACGTGAGCGGAACCGCCGCGGATGTTTATCATGCCGACGGTTCGTATTACAAGGCGAACGGCACGATGCCTCCCGCCAACGTTTCACCCGCGGTGGGCGTTACGGTGGACGGAACGAGCCCGTATGGAAGCGCATCGAAAGTTCAGTTCCTTCTTGTAACCAGCGCGAACAAGGCTGGAGGCATGCAAAGAACCGAACTGATGAATATGACCAATGGCCAGTGGGAACTGGTTGACGCAAGGCCGATCAGCAGCAGCGATAACCTTGCGATCATCAACGTAACGTCGAACCCTAACCGGTTCATCGGAAACGGAGGCGCGATGAAAGCGCGCATCTCGTTTTATGATATGAATCCTCAAACAGGGATTCTGAACGTGAACATTGACCAGGCGCGTTGGTCGGTGCGCCAGTAAACTGATCATTGCCGGCGGAAGCGTTTTGCTTCCGCCGGTTTATCGTTATGAAATCGCATACCGAGTATCTGACATTCAATACGCAAAAGCGCGAGGAGTTTGTTCGGATCACGGATGAAGTTGCCTCGGCGGTCGCGAAATCGGGAGTGAAAGAAGGGTTCGCGCTTGTGAGCGCAATGCACATCACTGCCGCGGTGTATGTGAACGATTGGGAAGAAGGCCTGATCGAAGACATCAGCGAGTGGCTGCACGGTCTAGCACCGAAGAAGAACTACCGGCATCATCGGACTGGCGAGGATAATGGTGAAGCGCATCTGAAAAACCTTGTGATGCACCATCAGGTGATCCTTCCCATCACCGACGGCGAACTCGATCTCGGCCCTTGGCAGCAGGTTTTCTATGCGGAATTCGATGGCAGGCGCCGAAAGCGTGTGATCATCAAGATCCTTGGGGAGTGATCGTGACGCGACCGTTCTGCGTTTCGAACTTCAAGCCGAGTTCCTGACACGTTTCGCGCAACGGAATCACCATTTTATAGTTCACGAGCAGGCAGGGAATGCGCCATTTGTGATATTCACCGTTCACGAATGCGCCGTACTGCAGACATTTCATCACAACCCGTTTGGCATTGTGTTTAAGCACTGCCGTATATGAACTGCCGTCCCATTCGACGGCAATTCCTGCGGATTTGAACGCTTCAACAGGTGCCCACGAATTGCCGTTGTATTCCAAGGCGTTGAAACCGCTGATTTTCTTAGAGCCGAAGTAGAGCGGGAGTTCTTCTTTTGGCGCTTGCATGTCGTCGCGCGCGCGAAGTTTGTATTCAAGACTCAGGGCAAGTGCATCACAAAGCATCGACGAACGATCGTTTGTGCCCACTCTCATAACGCATCTTCCGATCTGTACGATTTCGACGCCGCCAACAGGATTTGAAACGCTCCGCCCAATCCTTAAGCCGCTGTACGTGCGCTCCTCGAGACGGGCTGAACTGTTCTCAATAATTCTGTCCATAGACCTGGCTGCCAGGTGCGCGGACGAACGAATTGTGAGGTCAACTCCGACTTGCTCTCGTTTGTCGAAACGTGAAACGTATGCCCGGTTTATCTTCGAGTTGAGTTCCTCCGCTGTGCCGTCGCTGTAGGCATCTATGGTTACAACAGTGTGATACCTCTGATGGTATTCCGGGTGATAGGTCGACTTGGCTTCCATTTGAGGAATCTCATCTGCGGCAAAGACCAAGCCCAGCAATCCCGCGTGGCTGATTCCCAGACTGCTCCTCCTTTGTTCGCGATGTACCAGAATGCCATCCTTGACGAAAGTTTGGCGGTTATCTTGAACAAGCAGTTGGCTGCTCAAGACCAGTCCGTAAATGACGTTCGTGATTCCGCCCATTCTCCGATTTCCTCCTGCTGTATTGATTTTTGCAGCGAAACAAAGTAGTTGTGGACATCTACTGCCCCGGGAGGCTCAGCGTGGTCACAGCAGCCAAAAAACCGCTTGCTGGTGCCGGACCCCAGGAGCCATAGCCGTATGAGTAAACCAGCCCAGTATCCGCCGCACCGCCTTTGTAAGTTGAATCTCGGGCCAAGCCAAGGATGTAACCGGTAGGACTTGTGGGATCATGGAATGTCAGGCAACCATCCCACACGACCGGGACGACACCCGCAGTAGGATCAATGGCGAATTGATGATAGTTCCAAGTGCCCTTCGATGGGCCGTACGTCGTTCCGGCTGGAACGATTGTGTTGTAATCGAAATAGTAGCCCAGCCCCAACGTGTGACTTCGCTGCGCCTTTAGAGGGTAGTCACCGACCGAGGTCACGGCGGCAGAATTTGTGTACTGGCCGCGAGCCCAGTCGCACGATTTCTCGAGAACCGTTACCCAAGCCGGACTCATGGGAGACTTTGGCGTATCGAGAACTGAGTACAAATCAGAAACGTGTGTGCTGGAGTCGTTGGCATTGGAAGTTACGATATCTCCTGTCAAGCGCATTCTGGCTATGTAACCTGGAATATTGTGCGCTGCCCAGCTCGGCCACTAGTTGGCATCATCCACGAACCAGTGAATGTCATTTGGCCCATGCCAGCCGTGCCGCTCCGCAGTCGTCCTCGGTCCACAAAACGGAGGAATCGTGGCGGTCGTACAGGGTGGCTTGGGCCACAATCCAGTCAGATTGCTGCTCGCCTTGCGCCCAAATCAGCTTCACACCAATCCTTGAGCCCGTTTTGAAGCAGAAGCGATCATGGACCGTGTTCCCGTCAGCGTCGGTTACATCGCCCCAAATCTTCGTATTCACGTTTTCCAGGAGGCTCTGCGAGACCTCTTTTTGACCCCATCGCAATGGATACGAGTAACTGATTTGACCGTTCCCCGCATCCACGACGAGCCATGTCTGATAAGCGCTGAGCGGAAGGCAACACGTCAGCAACGCAAAGAGGGCGGCGCATTTGAGTCTGTTCATCCTACTCTCCCTCCGACTGTTACGAATGCCAGAAACTGTCAGTTCCATCTCGAACCCGGGCCGCGCGAAATCCGTTCTACAATAAGGCTACTTTCAGGAGGGCAATCATGCAGGCAAATCTCTTACCAGCAATGTTTTCGTGTCTCGCGCTTTCCGCCGCCTCGGGGTTTTCCCAGGTTGCGGCTAAGCAGGATTTCGTCACCGATCGGATTGTCGTTCGGTTCTCGGGGCACACAGTGCCCTACAACACACCGGTTTTCGGGCCAGTCACCGGACTCAAAGGGGTTGACACTGTCAGCGCAAAGTGGCATTCAAGCCAGGCGCTTTCGCTTTCTCCCACGGGTTTTCGCAACGGGGAGCTTGCCGAGAAACTCGGGCTTGACCGGGTGTTCGTTTACCACGTTCCCGAAGGCACGGACGTGAAGGCGATGGCCGCCGAGTTTGCGGCGGCAAAAGGCGTGGAGGAGGCGCACGTAGATGGAAAGGTTTATTCGCTTCTTACACCCAACGACTCCCTGATCAGCAACTGCTGGCCGCTCAACAACACTGGGCAGACCGGCGGCACACCCGATGCGGACATTGACGCCTTCGAGGCGTGGGACATTCACACGGGAGGCACGCAGGCCGTTCTGGCAGTCTTGGACACCGGCATTCAGGCGAGCCACCCCGAGTTCAGCGGAAGACTCCTTTCCGGCTGGAACACGCTGAGCAACAACACCAACACGAACGACGGCTTCGGCCACGGAACCCACTGCTCAGGAATCGCTGCTGCCAACGGAAACAACAACCAGGGCGTCGCAGGCGTGAGCTGGGGAACCCGAATCATGCCGGTGAAATGCCTCGATGACGGAGGCGGCGGAACATGGACGAGCGTCGCCCAGGCGATCATTTGGGCGGCTGACCACGGCGCGTGGGTTGAATCCATGAGCCTGGGCGGTTCGGGCGGTTCGAGCGAGGCTCAAAACGCAGTGGATTACGCCTTCGGAAACGGAGTGTTGTTGATCGCGGCGGCCGGCAACACCGGTTCGCGCAACGTTTTGTACCCAGCCGCGTATGCGAACTGCTACGCGGTTTCGGCCACGACGATGACCGACGCCTTCGCAAGTTTTTCAAGCTACGGTCCGCAGGTGGACGTTTCGGCGCCGGGCGACACGGTGTATTCGACGTATCCGACGAACAGTTACGCCTGGCTGTCTGGAACTTCAATGGCGTGTCCGCACGTGAGCGGCTTGGCCGTTCTTCTGTGGTCGCTCGACCGGAGCCTGACCCGCGACGAACTGTGGAATGTGATCATCACGACGTGCGATGACAAAGGCCCTGTCGGCTGGGATGAAAAGTTCGGCTGGGGCCGCATCAATGCGTTCACCGCGATGCAGAAAGTGGCCGCGCCGCTGGTTTATCCCAACAGCATGTCGTTCTATCATTGCACGCAGTCGGGCGGCAATCTGAACAGCCTGAAATACAGCGACGATGACCGTGTGAGTTTCACGCTGGTGCCTTCGCAGGCGACCGGCGACCCGTTCATGGGATTGATCATTGACGGAACCTCGCCGAACCTGAGTCCTTCGCGGATTGATATGATCGCCGAAGAGCAGACTTCTGAGATCGTGTTCCGCCGCGTGGATATGTGGAACTGGAACACCAGTCAGTGGGAAGTGATGAACTCGCGTCAGGCGAATTCGAACGACCAGTGGTCGAGCGTGACGGTGACTTCGAATCCTTCGCGGTTCGTTAGGCAGTCGGACGGAGCGATGCGCGCGCGGATCGTGTTCATTGATCCTTCGCCGGCGGCGTCTCCGCTTCAGGGCCGGGTTGACCAGTTCCGCTGGGCGGTTAGGAACTAACGGATTGTTCTCCCTCTCCCCTTTTTGGGGGAGAGGGATGTTTTTGGAGGGCGCGAAGTCTTGCTTCGCGCTTTGCGGTTTGGCGGCTGCATCGGCAACGTATAATGGCGATATGATGACCACGACTCTCCTTCTGCTGGCCGTGCAGGGAAACGCGATTCCCGCGTTCGAAATTCCGAAATGGCTGAATGCCGAAAAAGCCCCAAAGCTGAGCGATTATCGCGGGAAGGTGGTGATTCTGCACGTGAATCCGGGGTTTTGCTGAGGTTATGATTACGCGGCAGGTCTGCTGCGAAAGACTCTCGACAAGTTTCCGGGCAAGGCGGCGGCCATAGGAATCAGCACCGGCGCTTTCACCGCAGATGAAAAGACGGCGTGGGCCGAAGCAAAGAAATCTCAGAACATCACGTGGCCGATCGGCTTGGATGAGAACGAAGCGTATGTGAACAAACTGTTCCCAAAAAACGGTGAACGACTCTCATTTGTGTTCATTGACAAGACCGGCAAACGGCGAAACATTCGTCTGGAGAGAATTGAAGACCTGTCGGCGGTGGTTTCGAAACTGGTGAAGGAGTGATGGATATCGAAGCGCTGTGCGAAGTGTGGCGAATAAACAACGCCATCAATTTGGAGATGCTGGATGCCTGCGACGAAAAACTGCACTTTGAACTGAAGCCCGGAAAGGGTAAAACGATCCGCTCAAACTTCGTTCACATGATCGGCGTGCGAAAGATGTGGATGGAAGAGAAAATGAAAAAGGAATCGGCGCTGATTCCGAAACTGGATTGGAAAACAGCAAAGAAGTCGGAGATCAAAAAAGCGCTGCAGCTGAGCAGCGAGATGATGATGGAGTTGTTTAGAAAATATGCGGCCGCCAAAAAGCCTGATGCGGACCTGAAAACGTTGCGGTTTTTTGCGTACTGCGTGGCGCACGAAGCCCACCACCGAGCGCAGATAGAAATCGCACTCCGCATCAACGGCCACGAGCCCGATGACAAGTTCTTGTACGGCCTTTGGGAATGGTCGAAGAAGTAGGGCCGATCGGGGTCTGGCGGTCTACAACATCGCTGCCGCTATTCCAAGATCGGCGAAATCAGATTGGTCGTCTTTTTCATGATAAACATAGATACCAAATTGGAATTGCGTAGGAGTTATGCAGCCGGAAGTTTCGACAATTCATTTTTGGGTCCACGCTTATTTCGGGTCGCATTGGAACAAAGCGTGGCACCCCAGAATCAGATTTCACCCCGGCCGCCCGTCGGTGGAGGGGGCAGTGAGCGACGCGATTCAGTTCACTTCTCGCCCTAATCTTCGCCTTGATCGTCGTCGTCTCCACGAAGATCGTTGCATTCGGAATCGAGTGTGCGGTGCAACAGTAGCGTCCACGTGTTCCATCTAAGGAGAATGAGCCGAACGAATACACAGGGACGAACTGCTGGTTGAAAACCTGCCTTGCCGAACACTATCTTCACGCCAAACGTTTTTCGCCCGGTCACTCAATTCTCCAAAGCCAACGATCCAGAATCGCTGGAATCATGAGAATGGAGAGAACAGAGAAAATGAATGTGGCAGATCAAGACGGAATGAATAGAATGGATAGAATCCCCAGCCATTTACGGCGAAAAGATCGGGTTTTTGAACCCTTCGCCTCTATTTTTCGATCCTTCCCGATCTCCCCAGTGATCATTCATCAATGTGCCGCTGCGAGGTACGATTTGGACATGTCGAAACCCGATAAGATTTCGCGCCGCACTGCCATCGCTTCCCTTGCCGGTGCCGCGAGCGCGGCAGCATTTGGAGTGCACAAAATGAACATGGGCGAAGAGCAGACGAATCTGAAACTGAAAGGAAGAATAAAGCAGTCGGTGTGCAGATGGTGTTATGGCAGCATTCCGCTCGAACAACTTTGCAAAAACGTGAAGGCGATGGGGCTGACGGCAGTTGATCTGCTTGGAGAAAACGAGTGGAAAGTTGCGCAAGAAAACGGTTTGATTTGCAGCATGGTGTTGGGAATTGGCACAATCGCCGATGGTTGGAACCGTTTGGAAAACCATAACCGATTGGTGAAGGATGCCGAGCGGCTGATTCCGATGGTTGCGAAAGCGGGGTTTCCGAATCTTATTACATTTTCTGGAAATCGAAACGGGATGGGCGACGCCGAGGGCCTTCGCAACTGTGTAACCGGTTTGAAACGCATTGCGAGAATTGCCGAGGACAACAACGTGATGATCTGCTGCGAACTTTTGAACAGCAAGCGCTCGCACCCCGACTATATGTGCGATCACACGGCATGGGGTGTGGAGATGTGCAAACAGGTCGGTTCTTCGCACGTGAAACTGCTTTATGACATTTTTCATATGCAGATTATGGAAGGCGATTTGTGCGACACGATAAAAGAAAACGTTCAATATATTGCGCACTTTCACACAGGGGGCGTGCCCGGGCGCAACGAAATAGATTCGTCGCAGGAGATTAATTATGCGCGCGTGTGCAAGGCGATCGTAGATTCGGGCTTCAAAGGGTTTGTTGCGCACGAGTTTGTGCCGACGCGCGATCCGATGACATCGCTGCGCGAAGCGATTCGCATCTGCGACGTTTGATTGCAAGATCTGCGGAGATTAGTTATCTTCGGTTGCGTGTCCCAAAAGGTGTCGCACAGAATAGATTTGGCCGGTGTGATACGCAACGTGAAACACCTGGTATTGCACCAGATTTCCCCACGTGCGCCACTGTCCGGGGTATGGCTCATCAATCTGCTTGGATTGCACAACCGATTTAACTTCATTGTGAACCCGCATCAGTTCTTCTAAAACTTGTTGTGAACTTAAATTCAGCGCGACGGCTGTTTCGACATTCGTCGTGTAGTATCGGAACGCGTGATTGATGAGCGGACTTTTGATTGAAAGCGAATCGAGTTCGGGCCGATCTTCTCCTTCTGCGCCGACCCACACGGCCTGCCAATAGGCGATGTGGCCTGCGAGTTCTCCGGCACTTAGCAGTTTCGGGTTTGGTCGTTTCCAAAGATCTTGATCGGGAAAGTCACTGAGTGAGATCGCGAGTTCCCTGTGGCCTTCGTCCCAGGCGGCGATGAGCGGTGCAAGGTTTGACATGTGCAGTGGAGGGTACCTGTGATGATTTTGGCTGGTGTGATGTCGGACTTTTTTTGTAGAATCGAATGATGAAGTTTGTGCTTTTCTGCGAGGCAGTAGCGCGCGGTTTCAGGCGTTCGTCGTCGGGCGATGATTCGAAAAGCAGCGGAAATGCGCAATCTGGCGAGCGCGAGGCTTGCTTCGCGCGTTGACCCCGCGTTGCGGTTCGAGCACACCTTTGGTCATTGCATTCGCGGCGGTCATCTGCCTACTTCCACCAAAATAGTACCGCGAGGGCAAACCCCCAACGCTCCAGATCTCACGGGCAACAAGTTGCCCGTGGCACGGTTGCTGTCATCTTCCCACATCCACCAAAATAGCACCGCGAGGGCAAACCCTGAACCCATCCAACGCACGGGCAACAAGTTGCCCGTGGCACGGTTGCAGTCATCTTTCCACGTCCACCAAAATGATACCGTGAGACCAGGCCCTGAACCCATCCAATGCACGGGCAACAAGTTGCCCGTGGCACGCTCGCATTCGCGGCGGTGATCGCCCTACTTCCACCAAAATAGTACCGCGAGGGCAAACCCTGAACCCATCCAACGCACCGGCAACAAGTTGCCCGTGGCACGGTTGCATATCCGCCGATAAGATTTCCTTGTTCAAATAAGGCTTGAACTCATCGAAGTTTTTGAGCATAGCGTCTCTTTCGCCAACTTTGAAACCCATCATCCTGTCCTGGTTGATCAAAAACCGTGCCTTCGGAATACCTTGTTGAAGATTCTTATCCATTATGTCGTCCGCGTAACCCACTAAAATTAAACCCAATGCTGCGCATATCGCCGGTTCGATACGAATAAGTTGCAAAAGTCATTCAAACTCACTTTCGTTTGCCAGTTCGTAAGATGCTCCTAATGCTTTGCTCTCCGAACTTCGTAGTTATTTCTACACAGAACCCAAGGATTATTGCCAGTAGTGGAATAGACGCAGACAGATACAAGTGGCGAACGAAGGAGATAGTCGTAGCTATCACTGTGCCCGAGACTAAAATGGCCGCGCCAACCCAAAACGCCCAACTGGCGAGAGCGGACGTGCCGCTAACTCGTAGAGCCCTGGCGGCAAGTGAACCGCCTAGTATTCCGAGAAACGAAAATAGGACGAAAGACGAAATAAGGTTTTGAGTTTGCATTGCAGTTTACTCATCGCAGTCAATCATGCCCAGCCAAGCGCAGATCTCTATGCAATGCGCGAGCGGCGCCAGAAGTCTGCATTGCTTCATTGTATTCACTATAGAAAGAACTTCGTCTCCGTGTCCTTGAGATGCCGCAAGATACGCCAGTTGGTTTATTCGTCCCACGAGATCTTCTATCGTGAGCAAAATTCCGACGACCGCTAGTGCTGCAAAAAATGCGGCCCCTCCAGCCCAGCCCAAACTAGGCATTTCCGTAAGGGGGATGCCTTCGGCCAGAGAATCGCCTAGCTGATGCAGACACATGTACATTCCAATTCCACTGATCACATCCAAAACATAGAGGACATTTAAGAAATCAGAGACGGCAGATGTTCCTGTCGGATCAACGTAGTTTCGAGGATTACTGTTGCAGTATGCGAACCAATTCCAACCTTGGCGCCGGGAGTCCTCGCTGAGATACCGTCCCGTCCACGGTTCGTAGTAGCGGGCGCGCATGTAGATGAGGCCTTCGGATTCGTCGTCTGCTCGGTGGCCGAGGGAGGCGCAATAGCGCTGCTGCGGGTTGCCGGTGGAGGCGCCGGTGCGGATTCCTCCCCACGCGTCATACGTGCGTGAATTTGCAATCGAATAATGCGGCGGTGATGAATCCCGTGCGACCGTCGCGATCATGTTCCCGTGACCGTCATAAAGCGGAAGCACAACAGAAACCGATGATGCATCGCTAAACAGATTAATGCGCCAAAGTGTGAAGGCTTTGTTCCCACTGCAGATTCTGCTCCATGCATCGTCATTGGGTGAGCTCGAAGAGATAGGTGACGAGCCGTTTTGGTGTGCGCGAAGATTGCTTCCCGCTTTAATCCTGTGCTGGGGTATGTGTACACCATTGGTCATTGCATTCGCGGCGGTCATCTGCCTACTTCCACCAAAATGGTACCGCGTGGGCAAACCCAATCTCCTCGACCTCACGGGCAACAAGTTGCCCGTGGCACG